>JAVBMS010000084.1:0-4823 GCA_031552135.1 Mailhella sp. | reverse complement strand
TTCTGGCTCCCCGAGACGGACTTGAACCGCCAACCTAGTGATTAACAGTCACCCGCTCTGCCGATTGAGCTATCGGGGAATAAGCGCAAGGTGTGTCTTAGCCAAAGCCGGGCCCGAGGTCAAGCAAAAAACTCGCATGGGGCGGCTTTCGGGCAAAAGCTCCACGCCGCGCCCGGCGTCCGGCGCTCGCCGCCTGGCATGACCGCCCCTCCAAAACTCCGGGCGCGGCCCGGCGCTCCCTTTCCGCGCGCTCTGCAAACCCGCCGCCCTTCCCGTTTCGCCCGGCATTTGGCGCGCCGCGCGCAAGCAGCGCCTTGCCGGCTTGCGGAGCGCATGGCTCCTTGCTATCATCGCGCCGCTCCTGTGCCGTCGCGCGGGAGGGAGTCGCCATGCCTTCGTTCGTTTCGGGCGCGCGCTGCGTTGTTTGCGGCCGAACCTTCGCCCCCGCCTATCTTGATCACGCCTACGTCTGTCCTGATCATTCGGTTCATTCCGATCATCCGGACGAGGGCATTCTGGACATCGCCTACGATTACGCCGCCGCGGCCGCGCATTTTCCCGATCCGTGCCAGCCCGGCCTGTGGCGCTACCGCGCGCTTTTGCCCCTTGCGCCGGACGCCCCCGTGCCGCCGTTGCTCACGGGCATGACGCCCCTGTACGAGGCCCCACGCCTGGCCCAACGCCTGGGTATCGCCCGCGTGCAGATCAAGGACGAAACGCGCCAGCCCACGGCGTCCTTTAAGGATCGCGCCTCCTGCCTGGCCGTGGCCCTGGCCGCCGGGCGGAACGCGCCCGTTGTCGCCACGGCCAGCACGGGCAATGCGGCGGCGGCGCTGGCGGGCATGGCGGCCGCCATGGGGCAACGCTGCGTCATTTTTGTGCCCGCGACGGCCCCGCCGGCCAAGCTGGCCCAGCTTGCGGCCTACGGCGCGCGGGTGCTCGCCGTGCGCGGAACCTATGATCAGGCCTTTGAGCTGTGCATGGAAGCCTGCCGCCGCAAGGGCTGGTACAACCGCAACACCGGCTACAACCCGGCCATGGCCGAGGGCAAGAAAACGGCGGCCTTTGAAATCGCCGAGCAAAGCGGCTGGAACGTGCCGGACGCCGTGTTCGTCGGCGTGGGCGACGGCTGCATCATGGCCGGTCTGCACAAAGGTTTTGAGGATCTTGTCCGCCTGGGCCGCACGGATCGCGTGCCGCGCCTCTTCGGCGTGCAGGCCGAGGGCAGCGATTTTATGTGGCAGGCCTGGGAAGAGGGCCGCTTTGAGCCCGCCGCCCTGCTGGCCAAAGCGCCCATTGCCGCCGCCACGGCGGCGGACTCCATTTGCGCCGGGCTGCCGCGCGACCGCGTCAAGGCCATGAACGCCGTGCGCCGCAGCAACGGGCGCTTTGTGCGCGTGGCGGACAGCGCCATTCTGGCCGCCATCCCCACGCTGGCGCAGACCTCGGGCGTGTTTGCCGAGCCCGCCGGGGCGGCCGCGCTGGCCGGGCTTGAGGCCGCGCTGGCCCAGGGCCTTGTGGAGCGCGAGGCAGGCGTCTGCCTGGTCGTGACCGGATCGGGCCTCAAAGACCCCCTGGCTTCCGTGGCGGCGCTGCCCGCCCCCCTGTTTATCGACCCCGACCCGGCGTTGCTTGACGCCGCGCTGCACGCGCTTGATCACCCTTCAGACTCCGCGAGGACGGCATGATCGATCTGACCATCAACCCCCAGGGCCTTGAACACGCCGTTCAACAGGCGCGTGCCAAGCGCATCGTCATCCCCACGTTCGCCCAGATGCGCGATCCCTCCCTTGTGCCGGAGGCCGCGCGCCGCCGCCTGGCCTCAACCGGGCTGTGGGATCTGGATCCGGTCAACCTGTTCCGCATCACCTGGAAGAACGAGCCCAAGCCTTTTGGCGGGGGCTACGGCCCGGTCAACCATCTGGTGCTGCCGCCGGAGCTGACCGGCGTCAAGGCGCGCATCGTGGTCATGGCGGGCAAGTGGTTCCCCACCGGCGCGCACAAGGTGGGCGCGGCCTTTGCCTGTCTGGTTCCGCGCCTGGTCACGGGCCAGTTCGATCCCGTGGCCCAGCGCGCCGCCTGGCCTTCCACCGGCAATTACTGCCGGGGCGGGGCCTACGATTCGGCCCTGCTCGGCTGCCGCTCCATCGCCATCCTGCCCGAGGGCATGAGCCGCGAGCGCTTTGAATGGCTGCAAGGCGTGGCGGGCGAGATCATCAAAACGCCGGGCTGCGAGTCCAACGTCAAGGAAATATTCGACAAATGCCACGAGTTGCGCGCGCTGGGCGATGTGACGATTTTCAACCAGTTCGACGAGTTCGGCAATTACCTGTGGCACTACAGCGTGACCGGCCCGGCCATGGAAGAGGCGCTGCTGCCGCTGGCCACGGGGCCGCGCGGCGTCCGGCACATCCGGGGCGTGGTGTCGGCCACGGGTTCGGGCGGCACCATCGCGTCCGGCGACTACCTCAAGCTGCACTACCCCTGGCTGAAAATCGCGGCCACCGAGGCGCTCCAGTGCCCCACCCTGCTGGCCAACGGCTTTGGCGACCACCGCATCGAGGGCATCGGCGACAAGCATGTGCCCTGGATCCACAACGTCAAGAACACCGACATGGTCATCGCCGTGGACGACGAAGACCCCATGCGCGGCATCCGCCTGTTCAACGAGGAGCCGGGCAAGGCGCTGCTGCGCGCCCGGGGCGTGGACCCCGCGCTGGTGGACAGGCTGGATCTGCTCGGCATTTCCGGCGTGGCCAACGTGCTGGCCGCCATCAAGTTCGCCAGGCATTACGAACTGGGCAGCGACGATCTGGTGGTCACCATCGCCACGGATTCCATGGAAATGTACGGTTCGCGCCTGGACGAGATGCGCGCGGCCCACGGCCCCTTCAGCGCGACGGACGCCGCCGTGGCCATGGAGCGCAACATCCTGGGCCAGCACACCGGCAACATGCTGGAGCTGACCTGGCCGGAGCGCAAGCGCGTGCACAACCTCAAATACTACACCTGGGTGGAGCAGCAGGGCAAAACCTACGCCGAAATTCTGGCGCAGTGGAACGACGACGCCTATTGGGACGACCTGCCCAAACTGCTGCCGCGCATCGACGCGCTGATCGAGGAATTCAACGCGCGCGCGGGCGTGACTTTTTAAACTGCCCCCGAAAAAACGGCCGGCGGCCCGAAAATAATTTTGAGGGCCGCCGGTTTTTTTAACGAGGCGAACTTTCAAACAAAAAACCATATGTCACACTTTGATCTCTCGCCTTGAGCGCTCAAAAAATTTGCCATAGTGTTTTTTTTCCTATACTCACCTCTGTTGTCACAAGGGCGCGTTTTCCGGGCTTTCCCCGGCGCGTCATGGCTACGGGCACAGGCATTACAGGAATGCGCCGCCCGTCCGCAAGGGCTCAAGTCTGGGAGAATCCTCGCTGCGCACGCAGCATTTCCTCAAAAAACATTGTCGCGACATACCATACGATCGTGCGGCCTTCCCCTGTGGCCGCATGGGGAAGCCTGTCGCGCCTTGTTCAGAAATTTGGCATAGTTATCCAGCCACGCGCAACAAGGAGAGGGTCGCAACGAGTTGCCAGTTTGAAGGTTCAAAAACGGACGACGTTTAAGGATTCATCGGCAAAACCCCCGATTTGCCACGACTTCAACATCAAGGAGACATCCCTTATGCACGGTGCCCCGGCAACTTCCAATACCGGCTTCAGCGATACCTACCGCTACGGAAAACCGTACGCTTTCTGGGTACTCACGCTGCTTTGCCTGCTTATGTTGTTCGACATTCTGGATCGCATGGTCATTTCGTCCATGGCTGTTTCGCTCAAAGAACATTTCCAGCTCTCGGACGGCCAGTTTGGTGGCCTGATGGGCATTGTCAACATCGCCATCGCGGTGATGGTGTTCCCCTCCGCCCTGATCGTGGACAGGTGGAGCCGCAAAAAGATGGTGGGCATCATGGCCCTGCTCTGGGGCTGCGCCTCGCTCGGCTGCGCCTTCGCGCCCTCGTACGCCGTTCTGTTCGCCCTGCGCTTCATGGTGGGCGCGGGCGAAGCCGGCTACATGCCCGCCGCCAGCCCCCTGCTGCTCGACGCCTTCCCCACAAACCGGCACAACACCGCCATGGGCCTGTTTAACGCCACCGCGCCCATCGGTTCCGTGCTGGGCATCCTGGCCGGCGGCTTTATCGCCGACACGTTCGGCTGGCGCCATGCGTTCGGCATCGTGGCCATCCCCGGCATCATCGTGGCGTGCATGGCCTTCTTCCTGAAAGAGCCCGCGCGCATCACCCTGCCCGCCAACACCAGCGGGAAGGAAAGAATTTCCATCTGGGCCGTGGTGAAAAAGCTGTTCAAGACCCGCACCCTGCTGTGCATCTATTTTTCCATGGCCATGTCGCTGATCTTCACCTCCTGCCTCATGACCTGGATGCCTTCCTTCTTCGTGCGCGGTTACGGCCTGCCCCAGAAGCAGGCGGGCGTGCTGGCCGCCAGCGTCATGGCCGTCATGGCCATCGGCGCGGCCATCGGCGGCATGGTCACCGACCGCTTCGCGCGTAAAAACCCCGCCGCGCCGCTGTATTGCGCCGCGATTTTCGCCTTCTGCAACGCGTTCTTCTTCTTCCTGGCCTTTGCCGTGGTGCCCAAGAACCTGACCATCCCGGTCATGCTGATGGGCGCGCTGTTCACCATGGCGGTGAGCGGCCCGGCCTTCGGCTCGGTGATGCACGCCAGCCACGCGGCCATCCGCGCCACGGCCGTGGGCCTCTTGGTCATGGTGCAGAACATCTTCGGCATGGCGATCGGCGCCGGGCT
>JAVBMS010000082.1:0-9388 GCA_031552135.1 Mailhella sp. | reverse complement strand
GTTGCGCGCCAGGGCCGCCATGCGGTGATCCAGCGCGTCGGGCAGCACCGCGCCCGCCCAGGCGGCCAGCGCGGCCGGGCCGGACATGCCCGCCGCCAGCGCCGAACAGGCGGCCACGGTTTGGTGGGTGATCCATTTCATAGCGTATTCCCCCGGAACAAGGCAGACGGCTCGCCGCGGCCGCGTTGCCTGGTAATACCGCCGCGTATAACGCGGCGGCGCGCCGGAATATGCCAGATGCCGAAAAAAAGTCTAGAATTTTCCTAACAAAAACGCTATGCAGGCAGCATATCATATCGGCGGCGGATGCAGAAATCCATGCCGCCCGCCAAAGGACGCGTCATGCCCCCCACGGCTCCATCTCCCCAGCCCCGCCTGCTGAACCTCGGCTGCGGCGAAACATACAGCGTCGCTCCGGAATGGCTCAACATCGACGTGCGCCGCCTCCGTTCCGCACCGTCCAACATGGCGCAGTACCAGCTCGGCCTCGGCATTCCCTTTGCCGACCAGTCGTTTGACGGCGTGTACCATTCGCACATTCTGGAGCATTTCCCCCGCGAACACGCCCTGCCCTTTTTGCGCGAATGCCTGCGCGTGTTGCGCCCCGGCGGCGTGCTGCGCGTGGTGGTGCCCAATCTGGAAGGGCTGCTGCGCCAGTACGCGAGCACGCTGGACGAGGCCCGAGGAGGAAAGCCCGGGGCGGAAAGCCGCCTGCTCTGGATGCAGGTGGAACTTTTGGATCAGCTCACGCGCAACCGCTCCGGCGGCCTGATGGGGCCCGCCTGGCAACTCGCGGACGAAGAAACGGCGGCCTTTATCCGTGCCCGCACGGGCGGTGAGCTGGAAAGTATCCCCCGCCGGCCGGAACCCGGCCCGCTGACGCTGCCCGAAGAACCACTGCGTCTGGCCGTGCCGGACGCCGAATTTCTCGCTTCCGGCGAAACGCACCGCTGGATGTACGACAGCGTCAGCCTGGGGATGCTGCTGCGCCAGGCCGGGTTTGCAAACATCCGGGCCGTGTCGCACACGCAAAGCGCCCTGCCGGAATTTTCGCGGGAAACGGCGCTGGACAGTGCGCCAGACGGCTCGCCCCGCAAACCCGACTCCCTGTATATGGAGGCGATGCGCCCACTTGCCGTTTCAGACGTCCGGCCCGTTTCCGTAGCGCTGTTCTGTTCCACCGACAGCGGCGGAGCGGCTATCGCTGCATTACGCCTGCAAGAGGGCCTGCGCGCGGCCGGGACGCCAGCGATCACCTATGTGCAGAAAAAAGCGGGCATTATGCCGCACGTCTATGTGCTGCCGCCTTCCGGCGAGGATCGCGTCATTCCCGACGGCGCGGGCGGCGCGCTCCTGGCCTCGCACCCCGGCGCATGGAAAAAATTGCAGCGTGATCTCGCGCCCTACCCCAAGCGCCCGGCCGGCAGCGAAGCCTTCAGCTCCAGCGAGGCCGTGCCCCGCCTGGCCGACGTGCCGCTGCTCGGCAACGTGGATATTCTCCATCCGCACTGGGTAGCGGGCTTTTTGGACGTGCCGGGCAACACCGCGTTCCTGTCCGGCAAAAAAATCGTCTGGACGCTGCACGACATGAATCCGCTGACCGGTGGCTGCCATTACGCCGACGGTTGCGAAAAATACCGCGTATCCTGCGGCGCGTGCCCGCAACTCGGCTCCAGCGACGAAAACGACCTCTCGCGCGCCGTGTGGAAACGCCGTTCCCTTACCTATCCCAGGCTGGACATCACGGTGGTCAGCCCCAGCCGCTGGCTGGCGGACGTGGCGCGCCAAAGCTCCCTCATGGGGCGTTTTCGGGTGGAACATATCCCCAACGGCCTGCCGCTCGACGTGTTCAAGCCGTATAACGCGCGGGCCGTGCGCGAAGAGCTCGGCATCGCGCCGGATCAGCGCGTCATCCTGTT
Organism: Mailhella sp.; assembly: GCA_031552135.1. Taxonomy (GTDB): domain Bacteria; phylum Desulfobacterota; class Desulfovibrionia; order Desulfovibrionales; family Desulfovibrionaceae; genus Mailhella. The sequence goes on along the minus strand of JAVBMS010000082.1, from coordinate 7,469 downwards.
CGGCGCGGAAGTCGTTTTTTCCCGCCGCAAGGGTTTTTCCTACCTTAAGGAAGCGCTGGAGCGCCTGCGCGAAGATCCGGCGGCGCACGACATCACGCTGCTGGTGCTGGGCCACGGCGGCAACGCGCTCAAGGATCTCCGGTTTCCGGCCAAATTCCTGGGTCACATCAACAGCCCTGAAACCATGGCGCTGGTCTACAGCGCGGCCGACGTCCTGGCCCTGCCCACGCTGGAGGACAACCTGCCCAACGTGCTGCTGGAGGCGCTGGCCTGCGGCACGCCCGCCGTGGCTTTCGCCGTGGGCGGCGTGCCGGAAATCATCGACCACGGCCACACCGGCTACCTCGCCCGCCCGCGCGACGCCGCCTCGCTGGCCGACGGCCTGCGCTGGGCGCTGGCCGAGCCGGAGAAAAAGTTGCTGCATTCCCGCCTGTGCCGGGCCAAGGCCATGGAAAATTATTCCCTGGAACGCCAGGCGGCGCGGTATACGGCGCTGTATCAGGAGTTGGCGCGTACCGCCCCGCGTTGAAAAACGGCTGGCGGCATCCCGTTTCCGCGCAGAGCCCTTGCTCAACCAAACGCGGACATCGCGTGCTGATTGCGATAACAATCCGATAGTTGTGAATATATACTGGCATGGATAGTGCATACAAAACCTCAATCCGTCAGCCATGGGGAGTCAGAAAAACATTGTGCGTGCTCCAGTATTATTCTTAATTTGTCGCCGTCCCCGGCATACCCGGGCGGCTTTTGAGGCCATCCGCAAGGCAAAACCGCCGAGGCTTTATGTCGCCGCGGACGGGCCTCGCCCTCACATGCCGAAGGACGCCGAGCTGTGCCGCGACGCCAGGCGCGTCATTGAGGGCGTGGATTGGCCGTGCTCGGTGCATACGCTGTTTCGGGACACCAACCTTACCGGCCCCGTGGGCACCCCCCAGGCTTTGGACTGGTTTTTCGGCCAGGAGGAGTCCGGGATCATTCTTGAGGACGACGTCGTCGCGCACCCGGACTTTTTTGGCTTCTGCGAATCGCTTTTGGAAAAATACTGCGATGAGCCGCGCATTATGCACATAGGCGGCTACAACGCCCAGATGGGTTTAAAGCATGGCGGCGGATCCTACTATTTCAGCAAAAACGTGAACCCCTGGGGCTGGGCCAGCTGGGCCAGGGCTTGGGCCGCTTTTGAGCCGCAGGTGCCCGCGGAGGGTGTGGAGCTCTTTATACACGACACGCTTCGGGCCATGCTGCCGGAAGGGCCGCTGATGAGCCTGCCGGATCTTTTGCGCTCCTGCATCGGCACACGCAAAGGTCCCTGGGATGCGCGCTGGTGGTACTTTGTCCGCGCACGCGGGGCTCTGGCCGCGGTTTCCAATTATTGCCTGACGCGCAATATCGGTTTTGATAAAGAAGGAAATTCCCTGCGGGACGACAGGATCATCCAAAGCATGCCCCTGAGCCCCATAGGGCAGATGACGCATCCGGAACACATTACCTGGAACCAATACGCCGACTTGATCTATTACCGCATTTGCTATCACCGGCTTGCGGACACACGCGAAGGCCTGCTCAAAGAACTGCGCTTGCGCGTGGCCCACGGAGATCCCGCTGAAAGCATAGAGTATCTGGAAAAAGTCGGCCGAAAGTATTTTACGGATCAAGGGCTTGCCTAACACCACAGAGGAAATGAAAATCATGCGAATTCTCATATTCGGCGGAGATGGATTCTGCGGCTGGCCCACGGCTTTGCATTTGTCCATGGCGGGGCACGACATCGTTATCGTGGACAACCTTTCCAGAAGAAAAATAGACATTGATCTCGGGGTCAATTCCCTGACTCCGATCGCCCCTGTGGATGTGCGGCTTGCCGCCTGGGAAGAGCTTACCGGCAAAAAAATCCCTTTCTACAACTTTGACATGGCCAAGCATTATCACCGGTTGCTGACCATACTCAAAGAATTGCAGCCGGATGCCGTGGTGCATTTTGCGGAACAGCGCGCCGCCCCTTACTCCATGAAATCTTCCTGGCATAAGCGTTATACCGTGGACAACAATATCAACGCCACCCATAACCTCATGGCCGCCATTGTGGAAAGCGGCCTCGACATCCATGTGGTTCATTTGGGAACTATGGGTGTGTACGGGTACAACAGCACAGGCATCCCTATTCCGGAAGGTTACCTTTCCGTGCAAATGAAAAACGCTGCTGGAACAACGGTTGAACAGGAAATCCTGTACCCTCCGCAGGCTGGTAGCGTCTATCACATGACTAAAACGCTCGATCAGCTTATTTTCAGTTACTATAACCTTAACGACAAAGTCAGGATCACGGACTTGCATCAAGGCATCGTCTGGGGGACTGAAACGTCGGAAACCAAGCTGGACGAGCGGCTCATCAATCGCTTTGACTACGATGGCGATTACGGCACTGTGCTCAACCGTTTCCTCATGCAGTCCACCATTGGGCATCCGCTGACGGTGCACGGCTCCGGCGGGCAGAGCCGCGGCTTTATCCACATACAAAACACGGTGCAATGCCTGCGTATTGCCATAGAAAATCCCCCCGCGAAAGGCGCAAAGGTCTGCATCCGCAACCAGTTGACCGAGGTGCACCGTGTCCTTGATCTTGCCAATCTGGTGAGCGCGCTGACCGGCACCCCTGTCGTGTTTCTGGAGAATCCAAGAAACGAAGCCCCGGAAAACGATCTGCTGGTATCCGGCTCCAGTTTCCTTGATCTGGGCCTCAACCCGATCAAGCTGTCGGAAGGCCTGCTGGTGGAAATTGCCGACATAGCGAAAAAGTATGCCCGGCATTGCGATACAAGCAAAATACGCTGCGTTTCCTATTGGAATAAAGAGCGCATGGAAAAAGCCGGCACGCCGTTGTAGCGCGGATTGCCGCGCGGCGCGCGCCAGCCCGCTGGCGCTTGAAGCTCCGCTCCAAGTCCCGTAAGCTGGGCGCGCATTATGGCACTGTGATCCGCGCACCGGGCTTTGCTTCATGAAACATGTGCTCATCATCCTCGACGGTGCGTCCGAAGCACTGGACGCGCCATTGCCGGCGCCCGGCGGTCAAACCCCGCTGGAGGCCGCGCGCACGCCGCATCTCGACCGCCTGGCCCGGCACGCGACCCTGGGCCGCCTGCAAACCGCCTTTCCCGGCCTGCCGGTGGAAAGCCCGCCGTGCATCATGGGTCTTCTGGGTTACGATCCGTTGCGCCACGCCCACGGCCGGGCGGGTTTCGAGGCTCTGGCGCGCGGCGTGGCCCTGGCGGACGGCGATCTGGCCTTCCGCTGCAACATTGTCGCGCTTAATGCGCCTGATGAGGCTGATGAGGCTGACGCGCTTAATACGGCTGACGCGTACCGCATGACGGATTTCAGCGCGGGACTGATCGCGGACGCCAACGCCCGCCGCGCCCTGTCCGCGCTTCCTGTGCCTGCGGGCTGGAAACTGATCGCGGGCCAGAGCTACCGCAATCTGCTTGTCGTGCGCCGCGCGGGCGTGGCCCCGGACGACCTCGACTGCCCGCTGCCCCACGCCCATGTGGGCGACACGCTGGATTGTCTGACGCCACGCGCCCTGACCCCGCGTGGGGAAGCTCTGGCGCGGGACTTGGGCCGCTTTATGGCGGACAGCGCCGCCCGCCTGCGCGGCAAGGGCCTCGGCCTGTGCGTGTGGGGGCCTTCCGCGATGTCCGTTTTGCCGTCTTTCGCGCTGCGTAGCGGCCTGCGCGGCGCGGTGGTCGCGGGTCTGGACTTCATGCGCGGCCTGGGCCTGGCCGCCGGCATGGACGCGCCCGCCGTGCCCGGCGCGGACGGCGGCCCGGACTCGGACTTCGCGGCCAAAACCGCAAGCGCGCTCCACCTGCTGGAAGATCACGATCTGGTCTGCGTCCACGTCAACGCGCCGGACGAAGCGGGCCACTCGCGCGATGCGCGGGCTAAAATCCGGGCGATCGAACGCGCGGACAGCGCGGTGATCGGCCCGCTCTGGAAAATGTTGCGCACGCGCCACGCGCACGGCTTTACGCTGGCTGTGGGCGCGGATCACGCCACATGCTGCGCGGACGGGCGGCACAGCGGCGAGCCCGCGCCCTGGCTGCTGTACCGGCAGACGCCGGACGGCGAAGCGCGCGGCGAGGCGCTGGCCACCCGCCGCCTCACCGAAGCGGCCGTGGCCCGCAGGCCCGTGTGGCCGCTGCTGTCGCTGCCGAAGCTCTGGGCCTGATTTTAATCCTTCAACGCCCGCCATTTGCGGTACAGCGTCTGCGGGTGCAGGCCAAGGGCGGCCGCCGCCTGATTGATGTTGCGGCCAGCGTCCTCCATCACCCGGCGGATGTGCGCGGCCTCGACGTCCGCGAGGCTGGACGCCGGCGCCCTGTCGGGCTTTGCCGCCGCAACGGCGGGCGGGATCTCGGGCGGCAGGGACGGCGCAACGTCCTCCGCGGCGGGCGAAGCAACAGGCAAAACATTGTCGTGCCGCGCGCCCCCGCTATGCGGCTCGGGCGTGGCCGGCGCGGGCAGGGCGAAGCGCAAAACGTGGCGCTTGCTGGCGGCCGGGCTTTCCACCAGCGCCCGGCAGATGACGAATTCCAGTTCGCGCAGATTGCCCGGCCAGGCATACTCCATCAGGCGGGCGGCTTCGCGCTCGGAAATCACGGCCTCGTGCTCGGCGGGCAGCAGCCGGGCGTGGCGCTCGGCAAAGTAGCGCGCCAGGGGCACGATGTCTTCCGGGCGTTCGCGCAGCGGCGGCACGGAAATGACATACTGCGCCAGCCGGTACCAGAGATCCTGGCGGAACGCGCCTTCGTGCGTCATGCGCCGCAAATCCTTGTTGGTGGCGGCGATCAACCGGAAATCGACCGGAATATCCGTATCGCCGCCCAGGCGGCGCACGGTTTTGCGATCCAGCACCCGCAGCAGTTTGGCCTGCACGTCGGGCGAAAGCTCGCCCACTTCGTCCAGAAAGAGCGTGCCGCCGGCGGCCTGCTCAAAATAGCCGCTCACCCGGCCGACCGCGCCCGTGAACGAGCCCTTTTCGTGGCCGAAGAGCAGGCTGTCGGCCAGGTTTTCGGGCAGGGCCCCGCAGTTTATTTTGACAAAGGGCCGTTTGGCGCGCGGCGAGAGCGACTGGATGAGGTCGGTCAGCACCTCCTTGCCGCTGCCCGTCTCGCCCGCGACCAGCACCGTCAGATCCGTGGGGGCGACGCGGCGCGCGCGCACAATGGTGTCCGCCAGCCCGGAGCAGCGGTTGGCCATGTCCACGGCGTCGTTGGGACGCGTGGCTTCCCAGCGGCGATAGGCCATGGCTTCCACTTCGTTGCCCTGAAGCAGTTCCAGCGCGAGCGGCTTGAAAAGCTCCTGCAATTCCCGCACAACGCGCGGGGTGAAGATGTCTTCCTCATCGCCGTGCAGCAGCGCGTAAAAAATGAAATCGTCCCGCTCCAGCAGCGCGAGCCGGGCAAAGGAGCGGTGGCGCAAAAAATCCTCCCACAGCGCGTCGTCGCCCACCTGAAGGCTGAAGTCCACCCGGTTGCGCACCACGGGCTCCACGCCGCCGATGCCTTCCTGGATCATGGGGTAGCGCAGCGGGCGGCTGTACAAAAACACTTCGCGCCGATCCCCGTCCCGCAGGCCGAGCGTGCTGCTGCCGGCGGAAACGCCCGCATTAAGCATTTTGTCGTACCACAAAAGACCAAGGCGCGTAACGCCGTAATACTGCGCCAACGGGGCGGAAAGGTAGGCAATGGCCGCGTCCGCCCCCAGATCGGCGAAAAAATGGGCTGTCATGCCCGCGTGGTAGCGCAGGATGTCCGGCGGCATGGCGTGGGGGATATGCTCGTAAGGAAGCAGGGGGATCATGGCGCGCCTCCGCGATTTTGCTTTTTGCTTAATGCGTGATCAGAATACAAAATCCGCCGGAGAATAACCAGCGTGCCCCAAAAGCGGAAACGCCCGGCAGCGGAGGCTGCCGGGCGCGTGTCGGGCGAATGCCGGATCAAGAGATCCGGCGCTTACATCTGCTTCAAATCTTCCATGAACGCGCGCAGCTTGGCCACAAGCTCCGCCGCCACGTCGGGATGCTGATCAATGACGTTGTGCAACTGGAAGGGATCGGTATGGCGGTCGTACAGTTCGTCGCCCACCGGAACCTCGGCCTTGGAAGCGGGCGTGCACGTCCACTGGCCTTCGTCGTCCAGGGTGCGGCGGCGCTCGTATTCCAGTTCCTCTTCCGTCTTGTTGCCGCCCGCGCTGAGGTAGGCGTAAGGCGCGGCGTACATCTGCACCTGCGCGTCCTCCGTCTTTTCGTACTCCAGCTTGTTTTTCCAGTGGATGTACGACCAGTCGTGCGTGATGATCGACCAGGAGAAGCCGTAATAACCAGCGATGGCGAAGTCGCGCACCTTTTCCACCTCGCCGCGCATGAGCGGCAGCAGGCTTTTGCCCGTCATGGTGGGCGGAATGGGCAGGTTCATCCACTCCAGCAGCGTGGGCGCGCAGTCGCAATCCTGGGCGAAGGCCTTGATGCGCTTGCCCGCGGGCAGGCCGGGGGCCTTGATGATCAGCGGGATGTGCACCAGTTCTTCATACGGCCAGGGGCGGATTTTGGTCATGATGCCGTGGCCGTGCTCGCCTTCGCCCAGCGGTTCGCCGTGATCCGAGGTGAGCCAGAGCAGGGTGTTCTCCCACATGCCCAGCTCGCGGATCACGTCGCACAGCTTGCCGAAGTAGGTGTCGCATATTGTGATGTTTTCGGCGAACAGCATACGGATGTGGTGCATCTGCGCGTCGGTGAACACCTTTTCGCCGGTGAGCGGGTTGGTGATCGGCCCCATGGCGGGCAGCCAGATATCCGCGCCCTTGTAGTCCGGGTCGTAGGGGCACTTGAGATCCGCATCCCACACCGAAGGCGGATCCCAGGGCTCGTGCGGATCCCAGTTGTCGATCCACAAATGCAGGCCGTGGTTGCGATCCGCCTCGCGCAGGATTTTGATCGCTTCGTTCATGTTGACCGCGACGGTCTGATCCGCTTCCGTCTTCCAGTACTGCTTGTCGCGGTTCCAGTTGTCGTATTCCATCTTGTTGAAGGCCAGGATCTTGTCGCCGTCGGGCAGCCGCCGGACGCGATCTTCGTAGCCCTCGTCCGTGAACCACTGATCCACGGTGAGGTGGAAAATTTCGTCGTGCGCGTAGTGGGAGTCGGTAAAGCCGTAGCTGAAAATGGCCTTGGCGTAGCCGCGGTTGAAGCCGGCCTTGGTGTAGAAAAGCGGCATGGGATTGTAGGCCATGGCCGTGCAGATGCCCGTGCCCCAGCACAGATCGGCAATGGTGGTGTCTTCGGGCCGCAGCGGGCCCCAGCCGGTGTCTTGCAGCGTGTAGCGGCCGGTCATCATGGAGCGGCGCACCGGCAGCGTGGGCATGTTGTTGCCGTAGGCGTTTTCAAACAGCACGCCTTCGCGGGCGAAACG
>JAVBMS010000064.1:0-24603 GCA_031552135.1 Mailhella sp. | reverse complement strand
CGGGTTTCGGCCTGCATGGCCGCGTACTTGTCGCGCAGCATGGCCACGCGGACGGAAAGATAATTGTTGTCCAGCCACACCGACTTGTGCAGGCGGGCCGGACGCCTGCCCTTGCCTTCCAGGCGCCAGGGCGCGGCGTTGTCGGCCGGAACCTCAAAGCCGGGAGGCGTGCCCTCGGCCGGCGGCAGGCAGACCACGGGCTCCTTCATCTGGCCGACCATGGCGTCGCCCAGCAGCAGCACGGGGTTGCGGTAACGGAAGGCCAGGTCGAAGGCCAGCACGGTCATGTCGTGGCATTCCTGGCAGGTGGAGGGGGCCAGGGTGAGCGTGCGGTAGTCGCCGTGGCCGCCGCCGCGCGTGGCCTGAAAATAGTCGGCCTGGGAGGGGCCAAGGTCGCCGAGGCCCGGGCCGCCGCGCGCCATGTCCACGATGACGCCGGGCAGTTCGCTGCCGGCCATGTACGAAATGCCTTCCTGCATCAGCGAGATGCCCGGCCCGGACGACGACACCATGGCCCGCGCGCCCGTGGCGGCCGCGCCCAGCAGCATGTTGATCGCGCCGATTTCGCTCTCGGCCTGCACAAACTGGCCGCCGCTGGCGGGCAGCAGGCCGGAAAGCATTTCGGGAATTTCGTTCTGCGGGGTGATGGGATAACCGAAATAACAGCGCAGGCCCGCGGCCATGGCGCCGTACACCACGGCTTCGTTGCCCTTGATCAGAGCGCGCTCGCTCATGCCGCGCCTCCTGTTTTCGCGCTTTTCCAGACGCGGATGGCCACGTCCGGGCAGGTCAGCGCGCACGAGGCGCAGCCCAGGCAGGCGTTCATGGATTCGGCGGGCACTTCCGCGGCCTTGTAACCCTGGCGGTTGATCCGCGACGACTGCCGGATCAGATCCTTGGGGCAGGCGGCGGCGCACAGCAGACAGCCTTTGCAGCGGTCTTCGTCAATTTCGATTCGTGACATAACGTCCTCAGGGGCGGAGGGCCTTGCCTTTGTCCGCGCAATTTCCTTAAAGACACGCGCCGCCATGATCGGCTTTTCGCGCGTCATACAATGAGCATGGCATCGCCGTAAGAAAAGAAGCGGTATTTTTCTCTCACTGCCAGGGCATAGGCGTCAAGCGTATTCTCGCGTCCCGCCAGGGCTGAAACCAGCATAAGCAGCGACGAGCGCGGCAAATGGAAGTTGGTGATCAGCCCGTCCACGGCCAGAAAGTTGTAGCCGGGGCGGATAAAAATGGAGGTGCGCCCCTGCCAGCCGCCTGCGGGAATTTCGCCGCCCGAGGCCTGGGCCGCGCCTTCCAGCGTGCGGGCCGACGTGGTGCCCACCGCGATCACCGGCCGGCCCTCAAGCCGGGCCGCGCGCACGGCCGCCGCCGTGGCGGGCGGAATTTCCGCGTATTCCGCGTGCATGGCGTGCTCGCGGATGTCGTCCTCGCGCACGGGGCTGAAGGTGCCGTAGCCCACATGCAGCGTCAGCTCGGCCCAGCCGAAGCCCGCCGCGGCCAGGCGGGCGCGCGTTTCGGGCGTAAAGTGCAGGCCGGCCGTGGGCGCGGCCACGCTGCCCGCCTTGTCCGGCCGGGCGTACACGGTCTGGTAGCGGGCCAGATCGTCCTCGTCGTCCGCGCCGGGTTCACGCTTGATGTAGGGCGGCAGGGGCAAATGCCCGTATTCCTCCAGCCGCGCGCCGAGCTGATCGGCCGAGCCGCGCCAGGCCAGACGCACGCCGTGCCGGCCGAATGCGCCCTTGGACACCACCGCCGCCCGGATATGCGGGCCGAAGACCAGGCCGTCGCCCACGCGGACGCGCTTGCCGGGCTTCAGCAGCGCCTCGGCTTCGGCCGCGCTCCAGCCCGATGCCGCCGGATCGGGCACAGCCGCCCTTTCCAGCAGGGGCGGGGGCGTCAGCAACAGCAATTCGGCCTTGCCGCCGCCGGGCCGCTCGCCCAGCAGGCGGGCCCGCGCCACGCGCGAGTTGTTGGCCACCAGCAGCGCGCCGGGGGGCAGCCAGCCGGCCACGTCGGCAAACAGCGCGTGGCTGAGCTCCACGCCGCCGCCCGCGCGGCGCATCACCAGAAGGCGCGACGCCCCGCGCTCCGCCGTGGGATGCTGGGCAATGCGCTCTTCCGGCAAGTCGTAATCGTAGCCCGCCAGCTTTCCGTCCAGATCGCCCGGCTCGTCTGGCTTGTCCAGCTTGCTCAGCCGCGCATGTGCCGCCATAATCGTTCCACCAGGCGCTTGATCGCGCAAAAACGGCGCGGAACCCGTCCACGCCGCGACTGACAAAAAAACGCACCTGCGCGCGTTTTCGGGAGCGCAGGCTTTGCCGGCCCTCCTGCCTCAAAAGCAGGCATCCCCGGCGAGCCTGGCGGCCCGCCGGAGATGCGGAATGTCGCGTCTTTCAAGTATGGATGAAATTGCCGGAAAGGTAAACCCTGCCTACTTGGCCTGCTGAGCGGGCGGCATGGCCAGATTGTCATACTGGCCACCTTCACGGAGCAGGCTGCGGGCTGCGGGCTGATCCTTCAGATCTTTTTCCCACTGGAACTCTTCCTGCGCCTGGCCGCCGCTGCCCGAGGCGGGCACGACAAACGACATGGGCGCGGTGTCCAGATCGTCGCCGAACACGCTGGACTTGGGCGGGACATTTTCCAGCGGCGGCTTTGTGGGGTTGTCGGCCAAAGCCGGCACGGCCAGCAGAAAAGCGCCGCACAACGCCAAGAGCATCAATCTGATTTTCATGTTCCTATCTCCTTGCCATGGTCACACCTGGCGATTGAAGTGGTGCCCAATCCGGGCATGACTCTGGTGTATGAAGAAAAAAATGATGCATCAATGATAAAAGACATCGAATTTACTCTATAAAATATCATATCCATTATTGGCCTGGCTGTATAATCTGAACAAATGGATAAATTGTCAGCGCCTTTGGTGCCATTATAGAGAGCTTTTGCTTCGGCTTTCAAGGCCAATATCTCCGTTTATACTAAGAAAATATTGGATTTTGATCGAAAATCAAAAAGATATATCGCAATTGTGTTGTAAGCAGAAAATGGCTAGAGCATTTTCACGTTGAAAATGCTCACGGAACCGAGCGTAGCGAGGTTCCGCCGCGAAGCCGGCGTAGCCGCATCAGGCTGTCTTCATCCGTAAGCCTCGCAAGCTCGGCAACGGCTGAAGCGATTCACTCGCGGCGTAAGGCGCCGCTGCTCTCGATTCCCGTATGCCCCTGCGGGGCAACGGGAACGGCCTACGGCCGCCCGCCGGGTCGGCGCGGAGGCGTGAAACTCGGGCGGCAGAACATCGTGTCCCGGCTGTGCACTATTGCAAAGTTAATCTGTTCTAGAGGGGAAACGGCCTGCCCATGTTCCGGCTTGCGCCGGGCCGGAGGCGCAAAAAAACGGCCCCCGCGTTCTCGCGGAGGCCGTCACATGCGGCAAAAACAATCCGTTGCGGCGCTTACTCGCCCGGCTTCGGCTTATACTCGGCCAGGGCGGTGGCGCCGGCAAGGTAGGCGCGGCACTGGGCCACGGTATCGCGGAAGTGGGCCAGCGCGGTTTTGGCCACGGGGTCGGCGCGCGGCACAATGACTTTGGAAGGGTTGATGAACTGGCCGTTCTGGCGCAGGCGGAAGTCGAGATGCGGGCCGGTGGCGATGCCGGTGGCGCCCACGTAGCCGATGGTCTGGCCCTGGTTCACGCGCGTGCCGGCCTTGATGCCCTTGGCGAAGCCGGACATGTGGGCGTACTGCGATTCGAGGCCGCCCGCGTGCCGGATGACGATCATGTTGCCGTAGCCGTTGCCCCAGCCCACCTTGGTGGCCACGCCTTCGCCCACGGCCTTGATGGGCGTGCCGGAGGGCGCGGCGTAATCCACGCCCTGGTGGGGGCGCGAATAGCCGAGCACGGGGTGGCGGCGGTTCATGCTGTAACCGGAGCTGACGCGGGTGAAGGAGAGAGGCGCTTTGAGCAGCGAGCGCTGGAGGGCGTCGCCCTCGGCGTTGTAGTAGCGCTCTTTGCCGCTGGCGTCCGCAAAGAGGAAGGCCTCGTAGGCGCGGCCCTGGTTGGTGAAGCGCGCGGCCACCATGCGGCCGTAGCCCTTGAATTCGCCGTCGCTGTAATGCTTTTCGACCAGCAGATCGAAGCTGTCGCCCCGGCGCAGTTCGTTGATAAAGTTGATTTCGCACGAAAAGACGTCGGCCAGGGTCATGGCCAGCGTGGCGTTTTCGCCCACGGAGGTCACGGCTTCAAAGAGGCTGGAATCGATGTCGCCCCGCACGTGGGCAAGTTCGGTATCGTAGGCGATTTTTTCGGCGCTGGCCTGGAAGGTGTCGTCTGTTCTGGTCACCACGAGGCGGCGGAACGCGTCGATGTCGTACACAAAACGGACAAAAGCGCCGCTTTCGTCGTGCACCACGCTCAGGGGATTGCCTTCGCGCAGGTTGGCCAGCGAATACACGGGCGCGGCGGCCTGGATCACGGCGGCCGCTTCGGCCTGACTCATCCAGAACGCAAGGAGCGCGCCCGCGGTGTCGCCGCGCGCGATTTCGCCGCGGTACACCGACTCACCGCCCAGAAGCTCCACGGTGTAGCGGTCGTTTTTCGCATAGGGCTGCGGGCCGGAGAGCGCCGGGGCCGCATCGGCCACGTCGGCGTCGGCCTGATCGCCGAACATGCCGAACGAGGGCCAGATCGAGCGCAGGCCCGGCGCGCGATCAAACGCTTCGCCCACCGTGGCCAGCAAAAGGTTGGGGTCGGCACGCTTGTCTGCGGCGGCGCTGGCGGCCAGCTCTTCCGGCGAAACGTCCACCGGCGCGTCATAGCGCTCCGGGGAGGAAGCCGCGGCCAGGAAACCCGCCATGCGTTCGTCGTCGTGAAACACGATGACGGCGCACAGCGCGGCGAGGCCCGCCAGAACAAGAACAGAACGCCACGATCCCCGTTTTTTGAGCACAGGGCGAGCGTAGATGATTCTCGCTGATTTTTTCATATGGAGCGATGTATAACTTTTCTCAAACGGGGTGTCCAGCTTTTTTCGTTCTGCGGCGCGCCTTGGCGGGAAAATAACCCTCCGCCTGGAATGATACGGCATTGTGAGCGCCGCCCTGCGGGCCTGCGGGCTCCGTGCCTTGCGCGTCAAAGCTTTGCCGGGGCTGCCGGGGCTTGTTGAGAGCGCCTTTTCCTGCTATAAGAACAGGATGTTGCCCGACGCCACGCCCTGCCCCCCCACCCCGGAAACGGCCCCTGATCCCAAAGCCGAATTGCGGGCCTTTTTTCTGGCTCACCCCGATCTGGCGGGGGCGTCGCCTGATATTGAGGCCTCGCTTGACGCCTGGTTCGATCCCCTGGGCCTGAGCCTGGACGGGGACGATTTGCGCGTGACGTTTCCGCACCGTTTTTTTAAGCCCTGGTTTGACGCCCACGGCCGCGAGCGGCTGGAGCGCGCCGTCCTCGCCCTGTGGGGCCCGCTTGTCCGCTGCCGTTACGGCGAGGCCCCAAACCCCGCGCCATTCGCGGAGGTTACGGCGTCTCCTCCTCCCGCGCCGGATGCCCTGCTGCTTGGTTTTGACGGCCGGGACGGCCTGACCCCCCTGGATCCCGCCACGCTGCCGGACTTCGACTCCTTTCTGAGCGGCCCGAAAAACCGTTTTACGCTCAACGTGCTGCAATCGCTGGTGGAGCAGAGCGATCACGTTCTGCTGCGCGGGGTGTCCGGCACGGGCAAAACCCATCTTTTGCGGGCCACGGCGGCCGCCCTGGCCACGCGGCGCACGGCCGAAGGGCCGGCCGGCTATTCCGGGGATCGCCCGGCCCGTTCCGCCCGCCCGGCCCGGCCCGTGGTCTACTGCCTCGCCGCCCGGGATTTCGCCTTTCTTTTGCGCCAGAACCCCGAGCGGCGCGACAGCCTCCTCGCCGCCCTGGCCGGCGCGTCCGCCCTGTGCCTGGACGACGTGCCCCTGCTGGAAGACGATCCGCCCGCGCAGGAAGCGCTGATGCACATTCTGGACACGCTGCGCGACCGCAGGCGGCCAGCGCTCTGCACGGCGGCCCTGCCGCAGGACAGTTCCGCGCGCGACCGGGTGGGCGGCCTTTTGCCCGGGCTGTTCTCGCGCCTGGGCATGCCCGCTCCTCTGGCCGAGCCGGATCTCGACGTGCGGCTGCGCTTCGCCCAAAACGGCTTCGACGTCCTGGGCGTTCCGGCGGGCAAGGACATCCCCCTGCTGCTGGCCCGGCACTTCGGGCACATCCGCCTGCTGGAAAGCGCCTTGCGCCGCGTGGCGGCTTTTTATGAACACACGGGGCAGTTGCCGGATGAAACCGATCTGGATACAATTATCCGTTCTTCCGGCAATCCGCAGGCCATGACGCCCGAAGCCGTGCTGACGCTGGTGGCTACCCGCTACGGCTACACCGCCAAAGACTTGCGGGGCAAAAAACGCGATCCTTCGCTGGTGGAAGCCCGGCAGATCGCCATGTATTTGTGCCGCGAGCTTCTGGGCGAATCGTACCCCGCCCTGGGCCGCCTTTTTGGCGGCAAAGATCACAGCACCGTCATGCATAGTGTGAAAAAGATTAAGGAATCACAAGTTACGAACAAAGATATGCACATTCTGGTAACAGAGTTGACAAACACCTGCCGTCATCACCGGCCATGATGGCTTTGACGGCGGCTTTCCCGCTCCATGTTATTTTCGTTTCCCGCCGTGTTCCTCATTTAACCAGTTTTTTCCGCCCTGTATCATAGTTAGGAACAGAATACGCACTCTAACTTCTTCTACTTGAGGATCATTATGATATTAACAGTAAAAAAAGAGCAGATCATCGACGGCCTGCAAAAAGCCGCCGGCATCATCCCCAATAAGGCCGGCGCGGCCTATTTGCGCTCCATATGGCTCCAGGCCTCGCGCGACGCCGCCGGGAGCCCCGGGGAAGGCCGCCTGACCCTGATGGCCACGGACATCAACATCGAATTCACCGGCTCCTACCCGGCCGAAATCGTGGAAGAAGGCCGCGTGGGCGTTAACGGCCGCGCCTTTGTGGAGCTTTTGCGCCGCCTGCCCGGAGGCGACATCCGCCTGCGCCTCGACACCGCGGCCGGAGCGCTGATGGTGGAGCAGGGCCGCCGCTCGTACAAGCTGCCCGCCGCCGACCCGGTCTGGTTCCAGGCCCTGCCGCCCTTCCCCGAGGAAGGCGCGGTGCTGTGGTCGGCCGACTTTTTTCAGGAGCTTCTGGAGCGCGTGTCGTTCTGCATCAGCGACGACGACAGCACCGAAGGCCTGTCCTGCCTGTGCCTGAAAAGCGTTGAGCCCGGCAAGGTGGACATTTGCGGGCTCAACGGCCACCAGTTCGCCATGGTGCGCTTTTTGAACGACGAGCTGGCCGCCAAACTGCCCGGCGCCGGCCTGCTGATCCAGAAAAAATATGTGGCCGAAATCCGCAAATGGCTGGGCAGCGACGAAATCATGCTCAATATCAGCGAACGCCGCATCCACCTGCGCACGGGCTCCGGCAGCGAAACCCTGAGCCTGCCGCGCTCGCACTTCACCTATCCCGATCACCTCAGCTTCATCAGCCGCCTCTCGGGCAGCGGCGTGTCCACGCTCGACGTCGACCGCAAGGAATGCCAGGCCGCGCTCGACCGCCTGCACATCTTCAACAACGAAAGCGACCGCTGCACCTACCTGCGCTTCGGCCCGTCCGAAGTGGTGCTGACCGCCCAGGGCCAGGAAGTGGGCTCGGCCACCGAAAACCTGGACGCCGAATTCCACGGCGACCTCGACCGCATCGCCTTCCCCACCCGCAACCTGCTGGACATCCTCAGCCACTACCAGTCCGCCAAACTGCGCCTGACGCTGACCGGGGCGGAAGGCCCCTGCGGCATCTCGGGCACGGAAGACCCGGACTACACCGTGCTGATCATGCCCATGAAAATCGCCGAATCCAGCTACTACGAAGAGGCGTGAAGATTGGGGAGGCGCCGCCTCCCCAAACCCCTCCCAGCACCCCGCACCCATCGGACAGGCAACATTGATCGAGACGGACAACGCCCATGCCCGATGGGTGCGGGGCCAGCGGGGCGCGGGGCGGAGCCCCGCAAAAAAAAGACGAACCCGAAGGAAAATGAATGACTGATCAGAACCTGGCCAAACCCGCTGTTTACGACGCTTCCGCCATTACCGTGCTTGAGGGCCTCGCGGCCGTGCGCAAGCGCCCGGCCATGTATATCGGCAGCACGGACGCGCGCGGCCTGCACCATCTGGTGTACGAGGTGGTGGACAACTCCATCGACGAGGCCATGGCCGGTTTTTGCACGGCCGTGGAGATCGTGCTGCATGTCGACAACAGCGTGACCGTGCGCGACAACGGGCGCGGCATTCCGGTGGACATCCACCCCAAGGAGGGCGTGCCCGCCGTTCAGGTGGTCATGACCAAGCTGCATGCGGGCGGCAAGTTCGACAACAACGCCTACAAGGTGTCGGGCGGCCTGCACGGGGTGGGCGTTTCGTGCGTGAACGCGCTTTCGGAATGGCTGGAAGTGACGGTGCGGCGCGACGGCAAGCGCTGGCGTCAGCGCTACGAGCGCGGCACGCCGGTGACCGGGCTGATCGATCTGGGCGCGGTGGAAAGCCAGGGCACCACGGTGCGCTTTTTGCCCGACGAGCAGATTTTTGAAACCAACGAGTTTTCGTTCGAGGTGTTGCAAAAGCGTTTTGAAGAGCTGGCCTACCTCAACCGGGGGCTCCAGATCACCTGCATCGACGAGCGCGTCAACGAAACGCACACCTACCATGCCGAGGGCGGCATCCACCAGTTCGTCAAGGATCTCAATTCCGGCGAATCCGGCATCCATTCGATCATCGACGGCGAAGGCGTCAGCGACGGCGTTTCGGTGGAATTCGCCATCCAGTACAACGCCGGCTACAAGGAAAACGTCCTTACCTTCGCCAACAACATCCGCACCAAGGAAGGCGGCACGCACCTGGTGGGCTTTAAAACGGCCCTGACGCGCGCCATTAACAATTACATCAAGGGCCAGCAGGATCTGGCCAAAAAAATGAAGGGCGGCTCGCTTTCGGGCGACGACGTGCGCGAGGGCCTGACCACGGTGCTCAGCGTCAAGCTGCCCCAGCCCCAGTTTGAGGGCCAGACCAAGACCAAGCTGGGCAACAGCGAGGTGGCGGGCATTGTCAACGGCGTGGTGTACGGCGCGCTGGACAGCTATTTTCAGGAGCACCCCAAGGAAGCGCGGCTGATCATCGACAAGGCCGTGGACGCCTCGCGCGCGCGCGAGGCCGCCCGCCGGGCCAAGGAACTGGTGCGGCGCAAGGGCGCGCTTTCCGACAACGCCCTGCCCGGCAAGCTGGCCGACTGCCAGAGCAAAGACCCGCGCGAGTGCGAAGTGTTTATTGTGGAAGGCGATTCGGCCGGCGGCTCGGCCAAGCAGGGCCGCGACCCCAACACCCAGGCCATTTTGCCGTTGCGCGGCAAAATCCTCAATACCGAGCGCACCCGCTTTGACCGCATGCTGGCCAATACCGAAATCAAGTGCATGATCACGGCCATGGGCGTGGGCATTGGCGAGGACGTGGATTACGAGCGCCTGCGCTACCACAAAATTGTGATCATGACCGACGCCGACGTGGACGGCGCGCACATCCGCACGCTCATGCTCACCTTCTTTTTCCGCAACTACGGCGAGCTTATCGAGCGCGGGCACCTCTACATCGCCCAGCCGCCGCTCTACCGCATCCACAACAGCCGCATGGAAAAATTCCTCAAGGACGAGGGCGCGCTCGACGCCTTCCTGCTCCAGCGGCTGAGCGAGGGCGTCACCGTGTCCGCGCCCAACGGCCGCGCGTTCCAGGGCGGCGATCTCATCGATCTGCTGCGCCGCATCGACGACCTCGCGGCCCGGGTGAACGAGGCGGAAAATTCCGCCGTGGCGCGCGATCTGTTCCTCGCCTTCCTCACCTACAGCAACCCCATCGCCGCCGATTCAACCGACCGGCCGCGCGAAATCCCCGCCGGTTTCCGCGACTGGATGGCCGAAGCCGGCTACTCGCTGCGCACCGAAGTGGAGCACCTGGAGGACGACGAGCGCACGTTCGTCATCTTTGAAAACAAGGGCGGGCACAAAACCCGCCTGGGCACCGAGTTTTTTGCATCGCGCCTGTACCGCAACGCCCGGCACACCTATGAATCGTTGATGAACGACTGCGAAGGCTTTCCGCTGGCCCTGGCCGCGCGCGACGCCGCGCCCCAGCAGGTGGACGACTTTTTTGCGCTCAAGGAGGCGGCGTTCGCCGAGGCGCGCAAGGGCTACCAGATCCAGCGCTACAAAGGCCTGGGCGAAATGAACCCCGAACAGCTCTGGGTGACCACCATGAACCCGGAAAACCGCGTGCTGCTTCAGGTGAACATCGAAGACGCCCAGGCCGCTTCCGACGCGATTGAGGAACTGATGGGCGAGCGCGTGGAACCCCGGCGCGACTACATCATCCGCAACGCGCTGGCGGTGGAGGAGTTGGATATTTAGGGCAACCTGCTTGTCCTGCTGTTGAAAACGCGCGGCGCCGGAATTTCCGGCGTCGCGCGTTTTCGGGCTTTTGCCCGGCGGGGACAAGGAAGGCTGGGGGCGGGCAAAACTGTTGTCAATCCAGCGCGTCTTTGCTGATCACCCCGTATTTGATGCATTTGCTGCGCAGCGTGCTGGCGTTCATGCCCAGGAGCCTGGCCGCGCCCTGCGGGCCCTTGATGCGCCCGCGGGTATGCTCGAGCGCGCGGCGCAGGTACTCGGCAACGTAGGCGTCAAAGGACGCCCAGTCCGACGAGGAGCGCGAGGGCCCGCTTTTGGGCCCGCTGGCGTGCATGCGGAACGTGAGCAGCGTGGAGTCGCCGGAATAGATCAGCGAGCGCTCGATGGTGTGTTCCAGCTCGCGCACGTTGCCCGGCCAGGCGTATTCGCACATTTTTTGGATTTCTTCCTGCAGCACCTGCAACTTGGGCGGAATGTTCATTTTTTCCGACTTTTTGTTCAGGAAGTACCAGAGCAGGACGGGGATGTCGTTTTTCCTTTCGCGCAGGGGCGGCACCTCAACGTGGCAGACAAAGAGGCGGTAGCACAAATCCTCGCGAAAAGCGCCCTTGTGCGCTTCGGCCCACAAATCCTTGTTGGTGGCGGCGATAACGCGCGTGTTGACGTTCTGGCTTTCCATGGAGCCCACGCGCTGGATCTGCCCGTTTTCGAGCACATGCAGCAGGCGCACCTGAGCGCCGAGCGAAAGCTCGCCCACCTCGTCCAGAAAAATGGTGCCGCCTTCGGCCTGCTCAAAATAGCCGCTTTTGGGGTGGTTGGCCCCGGTAAACGCGCCGCGCTCGTAGCCAAAAAGCTCGCTGTCGAGCAGGGTTTCGGGAATGGCCCCGCAGTTGACCTTGACAAAGGGCCGGCCGCGCCGGGGCGAAAGCTCGTGGATGGCTTTGGCGATCAAGTCCTTGCCCACGCCCGATTCGCCGGTCACCAGCACCAGGCTGTCGGTGGGGGCTATCTGCTGCACCTGATCTTCCACGTCCTTCATGTCGGGGCAAATCTGCAACAGGCTGGTGGCCGAGGTCATGTTGTGGCGCTCGGACAGCCCGGCGAACGGCGAGGGAAACACGAATGTGGAGTGCAGCGCCTCGGAAAGCGGGGCCATGATGGCGGAAATGAAGTCCGCCTCTTCCTGGGTGAAAATATGCCCCTTGCTGGCGTAAATGTGCAGGTAGATCATGTTGCGGTCGGTCTTGAGCAGGCAGTTGCACATGGCCTGATCCAGGTCGTCCTTCAACACGTTGAAGAAAATGGGTTCCTTGTCGCGCGAAAGGAGCACCGAGGTGTTCTCCTTTTCCTCAATCATCTTTTTGGTGTGCTTGTTGACCAGGATGGAGTCAAAAGTGTTCACCCTGGGCTTGGCGCTGTTGCCGTGGGAAAACGCGGCCAGGCGCACCAGCCACAGCGCCATGCTGGGCTTGGCCACGCATTCGATGGTGTGGATGGGCAGGATGTCCTTGATGGCATTGTAAAGGATGCGAACAGCCTCATTCAAGCCGTGGTACTTATAAATCTCGGCCACGGATGTGCCGATGGCGGTGATAAAAGTTTCGCTTTGCGGATTGAGCATCTGTCCAGCCTTGTGTCGGGGATGAGCCGGAACGGGAAGCTCCCCGTTCCGGCTTTTGTTTAAGCTCCGCCCCGAAGGCGCCATGCGCGTGCGCGTGAACTCCGGGGCGCGAGCGTTATGGAGAAGCGGTCAACCTAAAACAGCACGCTGGGCAGCCAGGTGGCGAGCCCGGGGAACAGCACCAGAATGAACACCATGGCCAGCATGGCCATGAAGTACGGCAGAATGTACTTGAAAATGGCGGTCATGGGAACGTGGGGCGCGGCCGTGCTCATGGCGAACACGTTGATGCCCACCGGCGGCGTAATCTGGCCCATTTCCATCAGAATGACGCACACCACGCCAAACCAGATGGTGTCGAAACCCAGCGCCTGGATGGTGGGGAAAATGGCCGGCAGCGTGAGCAGGATCATGGGGATGACGTTGATCATGCAGCCCAGGATGATATAGAGGATCACCACGCCGACAAAGATGACGTACTTGTTGGCGCCGAGGCCGATAACCAGATCCGCCAGCTCAAACGGCACGCGCGTCACGGCGAAGAAGCTGCCCAGAAGGCCCACGCCCACCAGGATAAGCAGCAGCTTGGACGTGATCAGCGCCGTGGAAATCAGCGCTTCCCAGAAGGCCTTCAGGGTGATGCGGCGGCGCAGCACCGCAAAGAGCAGCGTGCCGCTGGCGCCCACGGCGCCGCCCTGGGTGGGGCTGAAGTAGCCGGTCAAGATGCCGCCCAGCACCACGGTGATCAAAATGATCATGCCGATGACGCCGCGCAGGGAGGTGATCTTTTCCTTCCAGGTGGTCTGCTCGCCGCGGGGGGCCTTTTCGGGATGGCGGCGGGCGAAAATGGACACCATGATCATGAACAGGCCGGCCAGCACCAGACCGGGGATAACGCCGGCCATGAACAGCTTGCCGATGGAGGCTTCGGTCACCAGCGAGTAGAAGATGAAGCCGGTGCTGGGCGGAATCAGGATGCCCAGCGTGCCGCCGGCGGCCAGGGTGGCGCAGGCGAAGCCGGAATCGTAGTGCTTCTTTTCCATTTCGGGCAGGGCCACGGAGGCCATGGTCACGGCCGTGGCCATGGAGTCGCCCGAGACGGCCGCGAAGCCGGCGCAGCCCGCCACGGTGGCGATGGCCAGGCCGCCGTGCTGCCGGCCGAGCCAGACGTTGGCCGTTTGGAACAGGTCGGCGCTGATGCCCGACTGGGTGGCGAACTCGCCCATCAGAATAAACATGGGCACCACGGAATACATGTAGTTGGCCGCGGTGCTGTACGAGTTGACGCCCATCATGTTGAGGGCGGGCGCGGAGAACGGGTAGGCCAGCAGCATGCCTACAAAGCCCACGGCCAGCATGGCGAAGCCCACGGGCATGCCGAACATCAGCATGGTCAGCATGACGGCCATGCCGCCCGCGCCAAGCGCTGTTTTATGCACGGCCCACGGGATGGAATCCAGCCACCAGGGCGAGGAAATGGCCAGGGCCAGGGCGACGATCACCAGAATTGTCGTGCGCAGGTGGCGGGTTTTGAGCAGATCGCAGGTGCTGGCCAGCAGCGCGGCCAGCATGGACACCACCGTCATGAACGCGCCAAAGGCGGCGAAAAAGACAAAAATATAAATGGGGATGCCCAGGATCATGCTGACTTCCTGAGCTTCAATCTTGCTGAGGCCCAGTTTCCAGAGCTGCCAGGTGATCACGCCGAAGACCACCGCCATGCCGCCGAACATGACGCAGTGCAGGGCGTGCTGAAAGCGGCGGCTGAAGCGCTCGAAGAACATTTCCACATAAATGTGGGAGCGCAGATCCTGCACATAGCCGATGCAGGCCCAAACCAGAACAACCTGAAGAAATTCCACCAGCTCCTGCGCGCTGGACATGGGGTTACGGAAAAGGCCCCCGATCACGTCGAGGGTTGTGGGCACGGCCATCAGGCCCACGGCCACGGCTCCGGCGACGAACAGTTTTTTATTGATGGCCAGTGACAGGTTGGTCAGGCCGGCGCTGATGTTTTCCAGTGTGCTCATAGCGTCTCCAACATCGTGTTATAAGGCGGAAGAGGCCGCGCGGCGCGGGCCGCGCGGCCGTTGCAGGCGGCTATTTACTGCGTCAGGCCGAGTTCCTTGCTGTATTGGGCCGAAAGTTCCGCCGCGCGGGCGTACATGGCGCGGGCCGCGTCGCCCTTGCCGCGCTTGTCGCAATCGGCAAACCAGGCTTCCACGACGCCCTTGGTCAGTTCGCGGCCCTTGGCCACTTCTTCGGCGGGCATGTCGTAGATCTTCTGGCCGGCCTGCTCGATGAACTTGCGGTCATGGTCGGCGCCCTGGTCGGTCACCTGGGCGAACTGGCGGAAGCGGTCGGCGTTCAGCGAGTCGTCGAGGATCTTTTTGAGGTCGGCGGGCATGGCGGCGTAGACCTGTTCGTTCAGGATCATGTACACGCTGTTGCCAAGCAGGTTGATGGTGGAGCTGAACTTGGTGGCTTCGTAAATCTTGGTGCTCACCACAAAGGCGTAGGGGGCGGCCATAACGTCCACCTGGCCGCGCTGGATGGCGAGGTAGCAGTCGGACATGGGCACGCTGACGCCGGCGGCGCCGAGAGCCTGGATGACGGGGATGACGCTGGCCGAAATGGCGCCGATCTTGGTGCCCTTGGCGTCTTCGATCTTCAGGATGGGCTTCTTGACGGAGTGCAGCTGGAACTGCGCGCCGCTCCAGCCGCCGTAAAGCTTGGTGCCGGCGTATTCGTCGCGCAGGGGGGCGAATTCGGCGAAAAGCTGGTTGAACACCATGGTGGAGACTTCCGCCGTGGGGAACATGAAGGGCAAGTCCATCACGTTGGAGAGGGGCAGGGTGCCCTTGATGCGCTGGGTCACCTGGGCGCCCATGTCGAGCACGCCGCTTTTCACGCAGTCGTACACGTCGGCGTCGGGGCACAGGGTATTGGGGTTATATACTTCGATCACCAGGCGGCCCTGGGACTGTTCTTTCAGTTGCGCGGCCCAGGGATTGATCCCGCCCTTGATCACAGGGTGGGTCGGCATGGCGAATGTGGCGATTTTAAGGATCAGCGGGTTTTCGGCGGTGTATTCGCGCGCGAACGACGGCGTTGCCACCAGCATGACGCCCAAAAGGGCGGGCAAAAGGGTACGGAACATCCGACACAAGTTCATGGGAAATCTCCTTCGATTGCAGGTTGGCCGGCCTGCCGGCGGGCTACGGACTATTCGACATCCTGTTCACAAGCTCCTGAAAAAAAGGGGGAGGGGGGAATTCCCCCTCCCCTGTCGGGCTAAGAGTTGCGCAAATCCTGCATGAAGGTTTGCAGCTTCAGCAGCAGTTCGTGCGCGATCTTCGGGTTCTTGTCGAGCACGTTGTTAAGCTGCTTGGGGTCCTTGCGGCGGTCGTACAGCTCGTCGGACTCGGGCACGCTGGCGATGGAGCCGGGCGTGCAGGTCCACTGGTCTTCGCCGTCGAGGGTGGCGGCTTCCTTGAGCTTGCGCTGGGCTTCGTTCAGCGGGGCGGCCTTGTTGGTTTCCTTGATGCGCCAGATCGGGTCGTCCTGCACGGCCTTGACGTCGGAGCTCACGTCCACGATGCCCTTGCCGTAGATTTCAAACATGGAGTCGGCCAGGGTGCGCTCGTCTTCCTTCAGCCAGTGGATGAACGACCAGTCTTCGGTGATGATCGACCAGGAATACTTGTGGTAGCCGGCAATGGCGAAGTCGCGCACCTTGTCCACTTCACCGCGGGCCAGCGGCAGCACGCTCTTGCCCTGATGGAAGGGCTGCACGCCGAGGCCCAGCCAGTCGAGCACGGTGGGGGCCACGTCGCAGGACTGCACAAAGCCCTTGACGCGCTTGCCGGCGGGCAGGCCGGGGCCGCGCATGAGCATGGGCGTGTGCACCAGTTCTTCGTAAGGCCAGGGGCGGATTTTGCGCATGATGCCGTGGCCCCATTCGCCGTTGCCCATGGGCTCGCCGTGGTCGGAAACCATCCACACCAGGGTGCTTTCTTCCAGGCCCAGGCGGCGGACGGCGTCAAGCAGCAGGCCGAACTGCTCGTCGCACAGCGTGACGAGTTCGGCATAGAGCATGCGGATGTGGTGCAGTTCGGGCTCGGTGTAGATGCCGGCCACTTCGACCATGGTGGGCAGGAACTGGTCCTTGCCCTTGTAGTCGGGGTTGTAGGGGCAGGGGTAGTGCATGTAAACCGAAGGCGGGTTCCAGGGCTCGTGCGGGTCAAAGCTGTCGATCCACAGGAAGAACTGGCAGGTGCGATCCACTTCTTCGAGGTAGCGGATGGCCTTTTTCATGGTCTTGGCCACATAGCGGTCTTCGGGGCCCTTCCAGTGCTGGCTCTGGCGCAGGTACTGCGTGATTTCCTCAAGCAGCGGTTCCACGGCCTTGAAGCCCACCACGGCGTCGGCGTCGCTGAGCACGTGGTCTTCCACATAGTTTTTGGCGTCGTCGCCGTACAGCGGGTAGTGTGAATAATAGGAGGAGTCGGTTTCGTGGCCGTGGGTGAACATGACGTTGTCAAAGCCGCGCGTGTAGCCGAACTTGGGCAGGCGGTGCGGGGGGGAGTCGAACGCGATGGCGGTGTCGATGCCCTGGCCCCAGCACACGTCGGCGATAAAGGTGTCTTCGAGCGTGGCGGCAACCCAGCCGGCGAAGGGCAGCGTGAAGCGGCCGGAGTGCATGGCGCGGCGGCAGGGAACGGTGGGCAGGCCTTCGGTGTAGCAGTTTTCAAAGAGGACGCCTTCGCGGGCAAAGCGATCCATATTCGGGGTTTTGATCCAGTCGTTGCCGTAACACCCCACATAGTTGTACTGCAAACTGTCGAACATGACCACAATGGCGTTCTTTAACATAACCGATCCTCCAAAGCGACGGTAAGAAATTTTGTGTGGCGGACGCGATGTCAGCCCCTAACGGATTTTACTAAGCAAAGGATGTGCCATAAATAATAATGAATATTTTCAGTAAGTTGAAAAACAGGGCCGTCAGAAGGGGCGAAATACCGCCCTTTCCTAACAATGCGAAACCACTCCTTTTTGTGATGCGCTATGAGAAAAAGCCTGTAAATGGGACGCTATGTCGGCTCTAACATGCCAAATCATTTATAGTTTTTTTAAATCATACCTTCGGGACGATATTCCGTCCAGTATGAAATATCGTACAATATCCTTATTGTTCAGCTTTTTTGGGGACGCGGGTTCGTATTTTGCCCCGCCCGGCGCGCGCGGGCAGGCTTTTACGGGGCGCGCGCCGGGCGCTGGGGGCGAAATAAAACGCGGGCGCCGCCCGTGCCGCGTTTGCGGAAGCGCCCCGCGGTATCGCGTGCTATGCCGCGTGGTTGGGTTGCAAGTAGACAAAGAGGCGCGGGGAGGTTAACATAAAAAATACGGCTTTGGGCGCGCTGTGTTTCCCGCGCGCGACCGCGCGATCACAGGCGACCACAGGCGAATCTGGCCGCATATTGGGCCGCATGCCGGGCGGGCCCGGTGGGCCGGACAAGCCGGGCAAGCGGCCTTTCCGGCGTTTTTTCGCGCGGCGGCGGGGTTGCCTCCGCCGTGAGGCGCGCCGCCTTTTCCGCTCCAACACCGCCTTTTTTCACCCAACAGGAAGAATTTTGTGGAACACGCGACGATAGATATTGAAAAAGAGTTGCGGCAATCGTACCTGGCCTATTCGCTGAGCGTGATCATCGGCCGCGCCATTCCGGATGCCCGCGACGGCCTCAAGCCGGTGCACCGGCGCATTCTGTTCGCGCAGTCGCAACTCGCCAACACCTACAACCGCGCGCATAAAAAGTGCGCCAGGGTTGTGGGCGACGTGATCGGCAAGTTCCACCCCCACGGCGACGTGGCGGTGTACGACGCCCTGGTGCGCATGGCCCAGGACTTCAACATGCGCGACCCGCTCGAAGACGGGCAGGGCAACTTCGGCTCCATCGACGGCGACGCCCCGGCCGCCATGCGTTACACCGAAGTGCGCATGTCGCGCCTGGCTTCCGAATTTCTGGGCGACATCGAAAAAAAGACCGTGGACTTCCGGCCCAACTACGACGGCTCGGAAATGGAGCCCGCGGTGCTGCCCACCCGGGTGCCCAACCTGCTGCTCAACGGCTCGTCGGGCATTGCCGTGGGCATGGCCACCAACATTCCGCCGCACAACCTCGGCGAGCTGTGCGACGCGCTGCTGCTGCTGCTGGACGACCCCGACTGCACGGTGGACGACCTGATGGCCCTGGTGCACGGGCCCGACTTCCCCACCGCCGGATTCGTCTACGCGGGCCAGGGCCTGTACGACGCCTACCACACCGGGCGCGGCATCGTGAAAATGCGCGGCCGCATTGAGGTGGAAGAACGCAAAAAGGGCCAGCAGGCGCTGGTGATCCGCGAAATCCCCTACGCGCTGAACAAGGCCAGCCTGGTGGAAAAAATCGCGGCCCTGGTCAACGACCATAAAATCGACGGCGTGTCCGACCTGCGCGACGAATCCGACCGCCGGGGCATCCGCATCGTGCTTGATCTCAAGCGCGGCACCATCCCCGAGCTGGTGATCAACGGGCTCTACAAGTTTACGCCGCTGGAATCCTCCTACGGCATCAACATGCTGGCCGTGGTGGACAACCGCCCGCAAACGCTCACGCTTAAAAGCGCGCTGACCTGCTTTCTGGATCACCGCCGCGAGGTGGTCATCCGGCGCACGCGCTTCGACCTCGACAAGGCCGAGGCCCGGGCGCACATTGTGGAAGGCCTGGTCAAGGCCCTCGACATCATTGATGAAATTGTGGCGCTGATCAAGGCTTCGGCCACGCCGGCCGACGCCCGCGCCGGCCTTGTCGAGCGCTTCGGCTTTTCCGAAATCCAGGCCCAGAGCATCCTCGACATGCGCCTCCAGCGCCTGACCGGCCTGGAGCGCGACAAGCTGCTCGAAGAATTCCGCGAATTGCAAATCCTGATCGCCTACCTGAAGTCGATTCTGGAAGACGCCAACGTGCTGCTCGGCGTGCTGCGCGACGAAACCAAAGAAATCCGCGCCACCTACGCCACGCCGCGCCGCACCGAAATTTTGCGCGAGGAACTGGGCGGCATCGACATCGAAGATCTGATCCCCGACGAAGACGTGATCATCACGCTTTCGCGCCGGGGCTACATCAAGCGCACGGTGCTGTCCAACTACCAGCAGCAGAAGCGCGGGGGCAAGGGCATCGCGGGGCTGCACACCTCGGACGACGACTTTGTGCAGGATTTTCTGACCACCACCAACCATCAGTTCCTGCTGCTGTTCACCAACCGGGGCCGCATGCACCAGCTTAAGGTGCATCAGGTGCCGGAAGGCGGGCGCACGGCCAAGGGCACGCACATCGCCAACCTGCTGCCGCTCGACAAGGACGAGTGGGTGGCCAACGTGCTCACCGTGCGCGAGTTTGCCGAGGACAGGTATTTCCTCTTTTCCACCAGGCGGGGCATGGTCAAGCGCTCCAGCGCGTCGCTGTACGCCCGCTGCCGCAAAAGCGGCCTGATCGCCCTGGACATGCGCGACGAGGACGAACTGATCGCCGTGCGCGAAATCACCGACAGCGACCATGTGGTGCTGGCCACGTCCAACGGCATGGCCATACGCTTTGCGGCGCTGGACGTGCGGCCCATGGGGCGCGGCGCGGCCGGGGTCAAGGGCATCGGCCTGCGGCGCGGCGACGAGGTTGTCGCCTGCCTCACCCTGCACGCCGACGATCAGTCCACCGAAATCATGGCGGTTTCCGCCCTGGGCTACGGCAAGCGCACCCGCGTGGATCTCTACCGCCTCCAGAGCCGGGGCGGCATCGGCCTGATCAACTTCAAGGTGTCGCCCAAAACCGGGCCGGTGATCGGCGGCATGCCGGTCACGGACGCGGATTCCCTGTTGCTGCTCACGTCCACCAACAAGATGATCCGCCTCGGCGTGGACGACGTGCGCTCCGTGGGCCGGGCCACCATGGGCGTGCGCCTGGTCAAGCTGGACGACGGTGCGCGCGTGGTGGGCTTTGACACCGTGAGCGACGGCGCGGGGCCCGATGCGCCTGACACGCCTGACACGCCGGAAACCAGCGCGGCGCCCGTTCCGGCGGCGTCCGCCCGGTCGGCGGAACCGGCGGACGAGGACATTTAATATGGCCGCGGCGCTGTCCGGCGTTATCCGGCGGCGTCCGGCCGCGCCGCGCGCGCTGTGCGCCGCGTTGTGCGTCGCGCTGCTGCTGTGCGCCGGGTGCGAGCGCCTGGGGGCCGAAAGCTCCGACATCGCCGCCGCGGAAGAAGCCGCCAGGGCTCAGGACTGGGCCCAGGCCGCCCGCCTGCTCCAGCGCGCCCTGCGCGAGGAGGCGGATCCCGAAAAACGCTGGATGGCCTGGACGCTGCTGGTCAACGCCTCGCAACGCCTGGGCGAGAACGCCTGGGAGGTGGATTACCTTCAGGCCATGCTGCTGGAATACGGGCGGGACGAAAACCGTGTCGTCTACGTCCTGCGCCGCCTTGGCGACGCCTGCCGCCGCGCCGGCCAGTGGGACGAAGCCGTGGCCGCCTGGCTCCGTCTGCTGGACGAGGCCGAACTCGCGCCCGACGAAGCGGCCGCCCTGTGCCGCCGCATCGGCCAGTACCGCCTGCGCGATCTGGATTTCGAGCAGGCGGCGGGCATGTTCACGCGTTGCGCCGGCACGGCGTCTTCCGCGGATTTGCGCGACGAATGCCGCCTGGCCCTGGCGGACATCCACGGCCTTGAAAAACGCTACGCCGAGGCCGAGGCCGAGCTTGACCGCATCATCCAGACCCCGGACGCCTCGCCTTCCATCAAGGGGCGGGCCTATTTTCTGCTGGGCGACGTGTGCGAGCAGCAGGCCCGCGCGCCCGAGGCGCGGCTTGCCTTCCGCGCCGCGCTGCCCCTGCATCCCAATCCGCCCGTGGTGAGCATGCGGCTGGAATACCTGACGAAAAAATAGCGCGTTTTGCTCTGCATCCGCTCTGCGGCCGGCAAGGCGGACACCCTGCCAGCCCTGACAATCCTGTGACGCGACGGAGGGTAGCATGAAAAAAATCCTGAGCATCGACGGCGGCGGCATACGCGGGCTCATCCCCGCGCTCGTTCTGGCGGAAATCGAGGCGCGCTGCGGCAAACCGGCGTCCTCCTGCTTCGACCTCATCGCGGGCACGTCCACGGGCGGCATCCTGGCCATGGGCCTGGCCCTGGGGCAGGACGCGGGCGGCGGCAAACGCCGGCCCCGGTACGCCGCCTCCGACCTGGCCGACCTGTACAGGGCGCGCGGCAAAGACATCTTTTCCCGCTCGCTGTGGAAGCGCATTTCTTCCGGCAACGGCCTGGCCGAAGAAATCTATTCGGCCTCGGGCCTCGAAAAAACGCTGAAAACCTATTTTGGCGAGGCGCGCCTCAGCTCGGCCCTGACCCGCGTGCTGGTCAGCGCGTATGACATTGAGGCCCGCAACCCCCTGTTCTTTAAAAGCTGGCGGCCCGAATACGATGCCGTCATGCGCGAGGCGGCGCGCGCCACCTCCGCCGCGCCCACGTATTTCGAGCCCGCGCTGATCCCGGTCAACAACGAAAAGCGCGCCCTGGTGGACGGCGGCATCTTCCTCAACTCGCCGGCGGTATCGGCCTATGCCGAAGCGCTGCGCCTCTTTCCCGACGAGAAGGATTTTTTCCTCCTCTCGCTCGGCACCGGCGAACTGGCCCAGCCCTACGCCTACAAGGAAGCCAAGGACTGGGGCCTGATCAGCTGGATGGAACCGCTGATCGGCTGCATGATGGACGGCATGGCCGACGCCTGCGATTACCAGATGCGCCTCTTCCTGGGCGATCGCTACGTCCGCTTGCAAACCACGCTGGAATACGCCTCGGAAAAAATGGACGACGCTTCGGCCCAGAACGTCCGCTATCTGGAGGCGGAGGCCGCGCGCCTGATCAGCCTGCGCGAAGGCGATCTGCGCAACATCTGCGCCCTGCTTTAGGCGGCGCATGACGCGCGGAACGCCTGAGGCGCTCCGCGCGGTTTTTTGAGGCGCTTCAACGCGCCGTTCCCTGGCCCGCCTTGTCCTCCAGCCAGGCCCGGAAAGCGGCGATTTCGTCCAGCTGCTCGCGCACAATGCCGTTGGCCAGCCGGGCGACCTTGTCGTTGTTCGAGGCCACGGCCGCGCTGACGGCCATTTCCACGGCCATGGCGTGGTGGTCGATCATCGTGCTCACAAAGGCAGCGTCCGGATCGGCGGGCGCGCCCGGCGCGGCGTGCATGCCGCCCATCATGCCGCGCATGGCGTCCTTCATGCTCGCGGCGGCCCGCGCGTCCTCGCCGCCCATCCCGGCCAGCCAGGCGCGCATTTCCGCGATTTCCGCGCCCTGCTGCTTGACGATGGCGTTCGCCCAGGCTTTAATCTGGGCGTCGTGGGTGCTTTTCAGCACGTCCCCGGCCATGGCGATCGCTGCCTCGTGGTGCGGGATCATGGCCGAAAGGAAGGCCCGGTCGTCAAACGTTCCCGCCCGGCCCAGGCGCGCGTTGTTTTCGTATTGCGCCATGCAGCCGGCCAGCATGTCGCGGCCCGGCCCGGCCATGCCGGGCGGCTCGGCGCGCGCCGCGTCCGCTGCGGACGGAGCGTGGGCTTGCCCGGTTCCGCCGTTGTGGGGCGTGGCCGCAAAAGCCGCGCAGGCAAACGTCAGCCCGAGCGCCAGGCCCAATGCGGCACACAAACGCGTGGTGCGCCTTGTCCGTTTCATGGTCACACTCCTGCCCGGCGTCCGTTGTTGGTATGGGGTAAGGCCGCGACGCCGGATTTTCTTTTTTCTGGAGCAAGAGCTTGTAGCGCGCGATGATTTTAACCATGCGGAACGCGGAAACCCCAACGCGGCCTTGCGCGCCAAAACTGCGGAAGCGCGCTGAGAAACAATACAGTTGCGCGAAAATAGCGCGTGCGCTACCGTGCCGCCATGCCCGACGTGGGCATGATTTTCGTCCCACACTTTGCTGGAAGGTAGCTATGAAAGCTTCAGCATGTATCATTTCCCTGCTTGTGGCGGGCTTCTGTTTTTGCGCCACCGCCGATCCGGCGTTCGCCAAACGCGGCGATCAGGAGGCGGGCGGCTCCCAGAACGCGAAACAGGACGACGTGGAATACCGTAACCGGCAAGGCTCGCGCGATCGCACCGTGGAACGCGATCGCACCGGCGACCGCGTGAGCGACCGCGACCGCCGCGATGGCGATCGGCGCGACGGCGACAGAGATCGCCGTGATGGGGACAGAGATCGCCGTGATGGGGATCGTGACCGTTACGACCGCGACCGCCGCGACGGCGACAGAGATTATCGTGACGGTGACCGCGACCGCCGTGATGGGGATCGGGATCGCTACGACCGCGACCATCGTGACGGCGACAGAGATCGCCATGATGGTGACCGTGACCGTCGCGATGGTGACCGTGACCGTCACGATGGCGACCGTGACCGCCGCGATGGGGATCGGGATCGCTACGACCGCGACCGCCGCGACGGCGACCGGGATCGCCGTGGCGACTGGGATCCTCACCGTGGCGCGGGAATCAGCCGCGACGAGGCGCGGGCCATTGCCCGCCAGTACAACCTGGGCGGCTACAATCAGCTGCCCCCCGGCATCGCCAAGAACCTTCAGCGCGGCAAGCCCCTGCCTCCCGGCATCGCCAAGAAGCAGGTTCCGCCCAGCATGTATTCGCGCCTGCCGTCGCGTCCGGGCTACGACTGGATGATCGTCGGCGAGGATCTGATCCTGCTGCAGGAAAGCACCAACACGATTGTCGACGTGCTGTCCGGCGTGTTCCGCTAACGCCCGAACCTCCCGCCTTTTGCACACGCCCCGCGCCACACGACGCGGGGCGTTTTTTTTGGAGGAAGGGACGCTCCGGCATCCCGTTTGTTTGGGGGGGGCCAGCACCTTGCGTTGGCAGATCAAAAAGCACAAACGGGATGCCCGCTGCGCGGCGGCAGAGGATAGCCGCGCCGCCCCCCCCCTCCGAACCCCCAAAAGCCCGTGCAGCCCCGGAACTCCAAAAGCCCTTGAACCCGTGAGGCCCTTGGAGCGCTTGACAGACGCGGCGTTTGCGCCTACAAAATGCGGCACAACGCCGCGTTATGCCGCGCTTTTACGCGGGCGTCCCACCGGCGCGTTCCGGCCGCCTTGGCTCAGTTGGTAGAGCGGCTGATTCGTAATCAGCAGATCGTCAGTTCAAATCTGACAGGCGGCTCCACTAATAAAATAAAGGACTTAGAGTAAAATCTGAGTCCTTTTTTTGTGTACTATGTATACAAAAAGGAGTGATTTGGAGTCTTTTTGTATATTTCCTTTTAAATCCACCTGTCAAAGCGGGAAAAGCAGGGAAAGGACGCGAACTCCTTGCCTGCTTTACTTTTTGGGATGTGAACTTT
>JAVBMS010000010.1:0-14117 GCA_031552135.1 Mailhella sp. | reverse complement strand
AGCCGTTCCGCGCGCTTTTCGCGCCGAAAGGCATAATGGGGTTTTCAAAGGGGGTCACCCCCGTTTCCGGTGGGGTCTGGGGAGGCAGCGCCTCCCCGGCGACATAAAGGAGTTCGTATCATGGGCAAGGTTCTGATTATCGGCGCGGGCGGCGTCAGTTCGGTGGTGGTGCACAAGTGCGCGCAGGCGTCGGGCGTGTTTTCGGAAATCGTGCTGGCCAGCCGCACGCAGGCCAAGTGCGACGCCATTGCGGCGTCGGTGAAGGCGCGCACGGGGCGCGACGTGCAAACGGCCAAAGTGGACGCCGACAACGTGGCCGAGACGGCGGCGCTGATCCGCGCGACAAAGCCGGATCTGGTCATGAACATCGCCCTGCCCTACCAGGATTTGACGATCATGGACGCCTGCCTGGAAGCCGGGGTCAATTACCTCGACACGGCCAATTACGAGCCGCTGGACACGGCCAGGTTTGAATACAAGTGGCAGTGGGCGTATCAGGAGCGCTTCCGCGCAAAGGGCCTGACCGCGCTTTTGGGCAGCGGCTTCGACCCCGGCGTGACCAACGTGTTCTGCGCTTACGCGCAAAAGCATCTGCTGGACGAAATCCATGTGCTGGACATTCTGGACGCCAACGCCGGGGATCACGGCCTGCCCTTCGCCACCAATTTCAACCCCGAGATCAACCTGCGCGAAGTGACGGCCAAGGGCCGCTACTGGGAGCGCGGCGAGTGGGTGGAAACCGACCCGCTGGCCTGGCGCATGTCGTTCGACTTTCCGGAGGGCATCGGCCCCAAAAACTGCTACCTGATGTACCACGAGGAACTGGAATCGCTGGTCGGCAACCTCAGGGGCATACGCCGCGCCCGCTTCTGGATGACGTTTTCCGACAATTATCTCAATCACGTCAAAGTGTTCCAGAACGTGGGACTGATCGGCATCGAGCCGGTGAAGTTCCAGGGCCAGGACATCGTGCCCTTGCAGTTTCTGGCGGCGCTGCTGCCGGATCCGGCCTCGCTGGGGCCGCGCACCAAGGGCAAAACCTGCATCGGCTGCCTGATGCGTGGCCTGAAGGACGGCCAGCCCAAAACGTACTATATCTATAATATCTGCGACCACGAGGCCGCGTATGCCGAGCTTGGCTCGCAGGCCATTTCGTACACCACGGGCGTGCCCGCCATGGTGGGCGGCATGATGATGCTGACCGGCCAATGGCTGAAGCCCGGCGTGTGGAATATGGAGCAGATGGACCCCGATCCCTTCCTTGAGGCGCTGGCCCGCTACGGCCTGCCCTGGGTGGTGAGGGAACTGTAGGGCCGGAAACGGATGATCGCGCGCCGGGAGAACTTCCGGCGCCTTCATTTTTGCCGACAGGACAATCATAATGACTCGTATGGATGCCGCCTATCTCGCCCGGCTGCGGCCGGAGCGCTTTCCCTCGCCCTGCTTTGTGACCGATCTGGCCGCGCTGCGCCACAACGTCGCGCTGCTGGACACGGTGCAGCAGCGCACCGGGGCGAAAATCCTGCTGGCGCTCAAGGCGTTTTCGCAGTGGCGGACGTTCGGCGTGCTTTCACGCGCCAAGAGTGGCCCGCTGTACGGCTGCTGCGCCAGTTCGCCGGACGAGGCGCGCCTGGCCCGCGAGGAGTTCGGCGGCGAGGTGCACGCCTTCGCCGCGGCCTGGAGCCGGGACGAGCTGGCCGAAACCCTGCGCTACGCCGATCATGTGGTCTTCAATTCTTTTGAGCAGTGGCGGCGCGCGCACGAATGGGGGCTGGCGGACGCCGCAAAAACGACGTTCGGGATGCGCATCAACCCCGAGCATTCCGAGGGCGCCACGGCCATTTACAATCCGTGCGACCCGCGCTCGCGCCTGGGGGTGCGGCTGCCCGCCTTTGCGCGGGAATGGCCCGAGGCCCGGCCCGGCCTCAGCGGCCTGCATTTTCATACGCTGTGCGAGCAGGACGCCGGCGCGCTGGCCCGCACGCTGGACGCGGCGGAGGCCCGGTTCGGGCCGTATATGCGCGGCCTGACCTGGCTCAACTTTGGCGGCGGGCACCACATCACCCGGCCGGGCTACGACGTGGATTTGCTGTGCCGCTGCATTGCGCGGGCGCGCGACGCCTACAGCGCGCAAATCTACCTGGAGCCGGGCGAGGCCGTGGCTCTGGACGCGGGCCTGCTGCTGTGCACGGTGCTGGACGTGGTGGAGGCGGACATGCCCGTGGCCGTGCTGGACACCTCGGCCGCCTGCCATATGCCCGACGTGCTGGAAATGCCCTACCGGCCCTTTGTGATCGGCTCGGGCCTGCCCGGCGAAAAGGCCTGGACGTGCCGTCTGGCGGGCAAATCGTGCCTGGCGGGCGACGTGGTGGGCGAGTATGCGTTTGACGCGCCGCTGCGGCCCGGCGACCGCCTGGCCTTTACCGACATGGCCATTTACAGCATGGTCAAAACAACCACGTTCAACGGCCTGCGCCTGCCCGCCATTGCGCAATGGGACGCGGACAGCGGCGTCATGGACGTCAGCCGCGTGTTCGGCTACGAGGATTTTAAAAGCCGCCTGTAAGGCGCGGCCGTCCGCCTTATTCCAGACCGGCGCGCAGGCAGTCGTGCATGTGCACAATGCCCAGCACCGCGCCGTTTTCCAGCACAAACAGGCTGGTGATGTGTTTGGCGTTCATCACGCCGAGCGCGCGGGCCGCCGGGGCGTCGGGGTCGATGGTCACGGGGTTGGGCGTCATGATCTCGCTCACGCGCAGCGTCAGCAAGTCCGGGCGCATGTGGCGGCGCAAGTCGCCGTCGGAAATCACGCCCGCCAGCTTGCCGCCGTCCAGCACGCCCAGGCAGCCGAAGCCCTTGCCGGTCATGACGCACAGGGCGTCGGCCATCAGCGCGTTTTTGTCGGCCAGCGGCATCTCGTCGCCCGTGTGCATGATGTTTTTGACCTGCAAGAGCTTGCGGCCCAGATGCCCGCCGGGGTGGAAGTGGGCAAAATCCTCGGCCGTGAAGCCGCGCGCGTGCAAAAGGGCCATGGCCAGCGCGTCGCCCAGCGCCATCATCATGGTGGTGGAGGTGGTGGGCGCGCAGCCGAGCGGCCCGGCTTCGGGCACTTCGGGCAGGCGCAGCAGCAGCGTGGCCTGGCGGCCCAAAAAGCTTTCGGGGTTGCGGGTCATGGCGAGCACCGGAATGTTCCGGCGCGCGGCAAAGGCCAGAATATCGCCCAGTTCGGCGGATTCGCCGGAATTGGAGAGCGCCAGCAGCGCGTCTTCGCGCGCCACGCAGCCCAGGTCGCCGTGGCTGGCCTCGCTGGGGTGGATAAAATAGGCGGGCGTGCCCGTGGAATTGAGTGTGGCCGCTATCTTGCGCGCCACATGGCCGCTTTTGCCTATGCCGGTGACGGCCAGACGGCCCTGCGACGCGAGGATAAGCTCCACGCAGCGGCTGAAGCCCGAGTTCAGCGATTGCGCCAGCGCGGCCAGCGCGGCCGATTCTTCCTGAAGCACGCGGCGGCCCAGAGCCAGGGCGTCGTCAAGCGAGGGGGATGCTGCCATACCTGTATCCTGTTTGCGCCGCATAAAAAAGATGCGGGCGAAAATGCCATTCTACGCGAAGGCGCGCTTTCTTCAAGCGCCGTTTCCAGGGGCCGGGCCAGCCGCGCCTTGCGCCAGCCGCAGCAGGCCGAGGATCGCCTCGCGCGCGGCAACGGCGCGCACCTCCGCCCGGCAGCCGGCAACATGGAAACATTCGGCCCAAGCCACGGGTTCGCCGCCCCGCTCCGTGGCGGCCCAGGCTATCCACACCGTGCCCACGGGCTTTTCCGGCGTGCCGCCGTCCGGCCCGGCCACGCCGGTCACGGCCAGGGCCATGTCCGCGCCCAGCGCCCCAAGCGCGCCCAGCGCCATGGCCCGCGCCACCGGCTCGCTCACCGCGCCGTGCCGCGCCAGAACCTCGCCGGGCACGCCCAGAATTTCGGTTTTAACCTCGTTGGCGTAGCAGATCACGCCGCCCCGAAACCAGGCCGAAGCGCCCGGAGCCTCCGTCAGCAGCGCGCCGACCAGGCCGCCGGTGCAGGATTCGGCCGTGGCGCACGTTTGGCCCCGCGCGGTCAGGGCGGCGGCCAAAGCGTCAACAAGAGCGGGCACGGCGTTTGGCATGGGCGTCCTCACGCTTTTTTGGCCGCCGCGCCCAGCATGATGCCGGCCACCACCAGACCCGAGGCGAGGTACTGGGCCGGGGCCAGGGAATCGCGCAGCCACAGCACGCCCATGAAGAGCGTCAGCACCGGGATCAGGTTGAGATAACCCGCGGAGCGCGCGGCCGAGAGGCGGCTGACGCCCAGATTGTACAGGCCGTAACCGCCGAAGGTGACCACGGTGCCAAGGTAAACCACGGCCGCGGGCGGCATCCAGTCGGGCGCGGCCACGGCCAGGGCAATGGGCTCGATGGGCAGCGGCAAAAGCGCCAGCGGCACAAAAAACAGCGCGCCGGCAAACGACATGGCCCCGGAAAGCTGGATGGGCGTCAGGCGGTCGGCCAGGCGCTGGATGCACAGCGTGTAGCCCGTGGCGCAGATCATGGCCCCCACTTCCAGCATATTGCCCAGCAGCGGATAGGGCGCGCTTTCCGTGGCCGAAGAGCCGAGCGTGAGCCAGATCACGCCGATCACCGCCAGGGCGAAACCCAGCCAGGTGCGCGCGGAGAGCCTGTCTTTTAACAACAGCCATGCGCCCGCCGCCACGGTCAGCGGCAAGAGCGCGATGACCATGCCCGCCTGCGAGGACGAGGTGTAGCGCAGCGCAAACGTTTCAAACAAAAAGTAAAAGCACGGCTCGCACAGCACGCAGATCACCAGGGCGCGGCGCGTGGGCGCGTGGCGCATGGCCGCGAGCACCGCCTTGAGCATGGGCAGGCAGATGGCCGAGGCGATCAGCATGCGCCCGGCCATGACCGTCAGCGGCGAATAGGCCGAAAGCGCCAGCTTGAGCGCGATGAACGACGTGCTCCACGTCAGCATGGCCAGAATGAGCGCGACGTGCGGCACAAGAGATCGGAACACGGGCATCCTCCAGAGGCGAAAACAGCGCGGCCCGGCCGCCTATTCCATCGCAAAATCCACGCGGATTTTATACATTTTTGTGGCGGGCAGATTGAGCACGGGCACGCCGGTGCGGGCGCTGATGCCCGCCAGCGTGCGTTCCATGGCCTCGGTGGACGGCGAAATCAGCGTAAACCACACGTTGTAGGCGTGGCGGCGCAGATAATTGTGGGTGACGCCCGGCTCGGCGTTGACGTCGGCGATGAAGGCGTCGAGCTTGTCCTCGGGCACCTTGGCCGCGCAGAGCGTGGAGCGGAAGCCCAGGCGCGAGGACTGGAAGTTCGCGCCCATGCGCCGGATGATCTTGCGGGCCTTGAGCGAACGCACGCGGGCCAGGGCCTCGCCTTCCGGAATGCCCAGCGCTTCGCCCAGCACGGCGTAAGGCCGGGGCGCGAGGGGAAAGCCGGTCTGGATGATATCGAGCAGGCGCTTGTCCAGCTGATCCAGTTGGTCGAGCTGGTCAAGCTGATGTTCCGGCGCGTGTTGTGTCGTCATGATTGCCCCTCGCGTTGGCCGAGCGCCATTCCGCCTGGTAGGCGTCGGCGTAATCCCGTTCCATGTTTGCCAGCCAGCTTGCCTGCGGCGCGGGAACCGCCTTCAGCCGGACTTTCAGCGCCGTACCGCTCATGTTCCGCCCCCGGCCATGCCGCGCAGATGATCCTGAATGGCGTCGATCGTCACGGCTTCGGGCTCGTAGGGTTTGAGGCCGGCCGCGATTTTCCTCTCCAGCCCGTCCAGAAAAGCTGTAGGCTCCGGCACGCGCAGATCCTGAATGTCCTTCGGGTGGTAGCGCCACCACTTCAGCGCCATGATCCGCCGGATCAGGGCGTCGTCAAAGCGCTTGCGGATGAGCTTGGCCGGCACGCCGCCCACGATGCTGAACGGCTCCACGTCCCTGGTGACCACCGCGCCCGAGGCCACCACCGCGCCGTCGCCGATAAAGATGCCGCGCTTGAGCATGACGTTCTGCCCGATCCACACGTCGTTGCCGATCAGGATGGGGGCGGAGCTCATGTCGTCAAACGGGTGGATGGCCGGCTCCGCGCCCGCGTCCGCCAGCGCCTGGCCGAACAGCGGCGCGGCGGCGGGATTGTAGGCGAAGGGCGAGGTGGAAATCCAGCTTGTGGGATGCTCGGAGTGGAACACCGTGACCGCGTTGGAAATGGACGTGTAGCGGCCCACGATCATTTCCGGCGGCAGCGAAGACTGGGAATACGAAAACGCGCCCATGCTCCACAGCGGGCCCGCGCTGATGAACAGGCTGTAAGGCTCGATGCGGATGTCGGGCAGAAAGCTGAACAGCGCCTGGCCGATCCCGCTTTGCGGGCCGCCGCGCCAGTACACGTCCACCCGGCGCGCGGCCAGAAGCCGCTGCACCTGGTTAAACGGCAGGTTGATCAGCCGGTTTTTCCCCCGAAACTCCATCGCGTTCTCCGTCGGCCCCCGGCGGGTCAGGCTCCGCGCTCTTCCCGCTCGTACAGGCACAGCGGCTCCTCGCCCATGGGGTCGCCGGTCATGCTGTAGGCGCGGGCGCGGCAGCCGCCGCACACCCTGTGGTATTCGCACGGGCCGCACTTGCCGTTGTAGTCGGCCGGGTTGCGGAACTTGAGGAACCACGGCGTGGAGCGCCACAGTTCGGGCAGCGGCGTTTTGCGCACGTCGCCGCAGTCCAGCGTCAGGTAGCCGCAGGGCTGAAGCTGGCCGGTGTGGCTGATAAAGCAGAAGCCCGTGCCGCCCAGGCAGCCCCGGCTCATGGCGTCCATGCCGAAGGAATCGGGCGTGACGGCCACGCCTTCGGCCCGCGCGCGCTGGCGCATGATGCGGTAATAGTGCGGCGCGCAGGTGGCCTTGAGGTGCATGGAAGTGGTTTTGCGGAAATCGTAAAACCAGTTGAGCGTTTCCTCGTACTCGCGCGCGGTGATCACCTGGCCCTGCAAGTCGGCCGCGCGGCCCATGGGCACCAGCAGGAAAATGTGCCAGGCCGCCGCGCCGAGCGATTCGCACAGCCGGAAGATGTTCTGGAACGAAGCCAGGTTGTCCTTGGTGACCGTGGTGTTGATCTGAAACTCCATGCCCGCGGACTTGAGGTATTCGATGCCGCGCAGCGAGGCTTCAAACGCGCCGGGCACGCCGCGAAAAGCGTCGTGCGAGCCCGCGTCCGCGCCGTCGATGGAAATGGAGCAGCGCTGGAAGCCGGCCTGCTTGATGCGCCGGGCCGAGTCCGGGTCGATCAGCGTGCCGTTGGGCGACATGACGCAGCGCAGGCCCTTGGCCGTGGCGTACGCGCCCAGCTCGTACACGTCGGGCCGCATCATGGGGTCGCCGCCGGTAAAGATGATGATGGGGTTGCCGACCTGGGGGAACGTGTCGATCAGCGCCTTGGCCTCGGCCGTGGAAAGCTCGCCCTCGTAGGGTTCGGGGTGGGCTTCGGCGCGGCAGTGCTTGCAGGCCAGGTTGCAGGAGCGCGTCACTTCCCAGGCGATCAGGCGGCAGAGCGGCGAGCCGTCCGCCAGCGTGCGCGCGGCGTGAGGAGGCATGGCCATCAGCGCACCCAGCCTTTGCGCAGCGCTTCCTCCGCGAAATAGGTGATGATGAACTTGGCTCCGGCCCGACGCAGGCCCAGCAGCGATTCGAGGATCACGGCCTTTTCGTCCACCCAGCCATGCGCGGCGGCGGCGCGGATCATGGCGTATTCGCCGCTGACCTGGTACGCGGCCAGGGGCACGGGGTAGCGGTCGGCCGCCATGCGGATGATGTCCTGATACGGCCCGGCGGGCTTGACGATGAAGATGTCCGCGCCTTCGGCCAGATCGGCCTCCATTTCGCGCAGGGCTTCGTCGGCGTTGCCGGGGTCCATCTGGTAGGTGCGGCGGTCGCCGAACCTGGGCGCGGATTCGGCCGCTTCGCGGAACGGCCCGTAATAGGCCGAGGCGTACTTGACCGCGTAGGACATGATCGGCGTTTCCTCAAAACCCGCCGCGTCCAGCGTGGTGCGGATGGCCTGCACGCGGCCGTCCATCATGTCGGACGGGGCCACGATGTCGGCCCCGGCTTCGGCGTGCGAAAGCGCGGTCAGCGCCA
Source organism: Mailhella sp. (assembly GCA_031552135.1). Taxonomy (GTDB): domain Bacteria; phylum Desulfobacterota; class Desulfovibrionia; order Desulfovibrionales; family Desulfovibrionaceae; genus Mailhella. Next base: position 5,941 of record JAVBMS010000010.1, on the reverse strand, counting down.
GCAGCTCCAGCGTGGGATCGTTGAGCACGCGGCCCGTGGCGTCGTTTTCGGCCAAAAGGCCGCAGTGCCCGTGCGAGGTGTATTCGCACAGGCAAACGTCGGTGATCACCAGAAGTTCGGGCCAGCGCTGCTTGATCAGGCGCACGGCGCGCTGGACAATGCCGTCCTTGGCGTAGCCGCCGCTGCCCCTTGCGTCCTTGGCGGCGGGAATGCCAAAAAGCAGCACCGCCCGCAGGCCGGCCGCCACCGCGCCTTCCAGCTGCTTTTCCAGCTCGGCCGGCGCAAGCTGGGCCTGGCCGGGCATGGAGGCGATGGGGTTGCGGTAGGCGGAGTCGGGCGTGTCCACCACAAAATAAGGCATAACCAGGTCATCGGCGCAAAGCCGGGTTTCCCGCGTCATGTCGCGCAAAACGGGCGTGCCGCGCAGGCGGCGGCCCCTGTGGAAGGCGTTCATGCGATTTCCTCGTCGGTGAGGTAGCAGGCCGGGTCTTCGGCCCAGACGTCGCCGTGGAAGGCTTCGGCCCGCGCGCGGAAGTTGCCGCCGCAAATGGCAAGGAAGCGGCAGCGCGCGCAGCGCCCCTTGACGTGGGGCTGCTTGTTCTTGAGCTTGTGCAGCAGTTCGATGGTGGGGTCTGTCCAGATTTCGGAGAAGGGACGCTCCAGCACGTTGCCGAACGTGTGCTCGCGCCAGAACTGGTCGGCGTGCACCTTGCCGTCCCACGAAATGCAGCCGAAGCCCCGGCCGGAACTGTTGCCCTCGTTGTACTGCAAAAGCTCCCACACGCGCCCGGCGCGGGCCGGGTCTTCCTTTTGCAGGCGCATCCACAGGTAGGGCGCGTCGGCGTGGTTGTCCACGGTCAGCACTTCCTTGGTCAGGCCCCTGTCGAACATGGCGCGCGTGGAATCGATGATCAAATCGACCATGGCGCGGGTTTCGGCATGGCTCAAATCTTCCTCGATCATGGCGCTGCCCCGGCCGGAATAGACCAGGTGGTAAAAACAGACGCGCGGGATGTCGCGCTCTTCCAGCAGCGTGAAAATCTTGGGCACTTCCTCGGCGTTGCGCTTGTTGATGGTAAAGCGCAGGCCCACCTTGATGCCCTCGGCCCGGCAGTGGTCAAGGCCCTCCAGCGCGCGGCGGTACGAGCCGGGCACGCCCCGGAACTTGTCGTGCACCGCCTCGCCGCCGTCCAGCGAAACGCCCACATACGAAAGCCCGACATCCTTGAGGATTTTGGCCATATCGCGCGTGATCAGCGTGCCGTTGGTGGAAATGACGGCGCGCATGCCCTTGGCGGTGGCGTACTTGGCCAGCTCGGGCAAATCGCGGCGCACCAGCGGCTCGCCGCCCGAAAACAGCATCACCGGCGCGCCGAACGCGGCCAGATCGTCGATCATCACCTTGGCCTGCGCCGTGGAAATGGGGTCTTCGCCCCGCTCTTCCTTGGCATGGGCGTAGCAGTGCACGCACTTGAGGTTGCAGCGCTGCGTCATGTTCCACACGACCACAGGCTTCTTGTCCGCGGAAAATTGCAGCAGATGGGAAGGCAGCTTGCCGGAATGGCGGCCGTAGCGCAGGGCGTCCGAAGGCTCCACCTGGCCGCAGTACAGTTTGGAAATACCGATCATGAAGGCTCCTTATGGGGATCGCTCCGGCCGCCGGGCCGGGGCGGAACAAAACATGTTTCGTAACCGCGAACGATACGCTGAAGGAGGGAGAGGCGCAAGGTTTGCGCGGGGTTGGGAATTTTTTTGCGATCTGGGCTTGTTTTGAGAATTTGCTTTTTGGCGGAGGAGGAAAAAAGAGTTTTGGGCTGGGTTTTCGGGCGGCTGCGCCGATGGGCATGTTATTGCAGCCCTGTCGGGAAGAAGAGGATTTTTCGCGGGGTTTTCGGGCGGCTGCGCCGACGGGCTTTTTAATGGTTCTTTCCCCTGCGCCTCCGGCGGGGAGTGAGGGGGCCTGTTATGGGAGAAACCTGCGGTTTCTCCCCTCCAACCGACCCGACGGGCGGCCCGCAGGGCCGTTTCCGTTAGGCGAGCTTGCGAGCCTTACGGAAATCGAGAGCAGAGCGGCCCCCTCCTCCACCTCCCCCCGGAACACCCCTTTTCCCTTTTTACCACCCGCTTTGAAACGAATCCGTCGTCCGGCCGCATGCTCGCCGAAGACGGCTCGGCATGCGACGCCATTAACTGTTCGCGCTTTGTACACCGCTGGACACAATAACCGCCACAGCCATTGCCAAGCAGACATTGGCCACTCGCGCTGAGAGGGCCCCATCGTCCGGCCGCATGCCCGCCGAAGACGGCTCGGCATGCGACGCCATTAACTTTCTGTGCTTTGTACACCGCTGGACACATTGGCTGCATGGGCCATTGCAAAACAGGCAGTTGGCCGCTCTCTTTGAAAATAGCCCATCGTCCGGCCGCATGCCCGCCGAAAACGGCGGGACATGCGACGCCATTGACTTTCTGTGCTTTGTACACCGCTGGACACATTGGCTGCATGGGCCATTGCTCAACAGGCAGCCGCTCTCGCTGAAAAGAGCCCGTCGTCCGGCGCCTCCCCAATAGCCCGTAAGGCTCGCCCGCGGGCACGATAGAATTTTGGGACAAGGGGTTGTATTTCAGCGGTCGGTTATCTGTTTGTTATTGTAAATCGGCTGCTCAGGCTGGATATCACTCAACGCCATTCCCACGCCGGAAAGCAGCAACACCGCAAGCAGCGTCCAGGCTGTGGCGCGGCTGCCCAATGTTTTGAGCAGCGGCTTCCAGTTCAAAACAAGATGCGCGGCACAGGCGATGAGAAAAAAAAGGCTTGCCCATTCATGAATATGCGCGATGGCGTGAGACTTGAGCTCAAACATTAAATAGAGGCCGGAAACCAGCGTCAAACCTCCCGACAAAACCAGCACGGGATTCCAGAACCGGCGATTCAATACTGCGGACATAGGTTTTTCCTTTTTTGCTGAGGTTCGTTACCCGGAACGTAGCCTCCGCACATAAAAGGATGATAAAGGGTTGATTAATTTTTCCTTCCACATCTTTAATCAAATTCTTATAAAAAAATGGCATCATGCTCCCGGAGGACGAGGCCATGCGCATACTGGTTGTGGAGGACGAAAAAAGCTTGCGGGAAATTCTGGCGGCCCGTCTGACGCGGGAGGGGCATGGCGTGGACAGCGCGGCGGACGGCCGGGAAGCGCTGGCCTGCATGGAAGCCGGAACATACGACTGCGTCATTCTGGATATCATGCTCCCGCACAAGAACGGCCTGTCCGTGCTGCAAGAGATGCGCAGCAGGGGCAACGCCGCTCCGGTACTGCTGCTGACCGCCAGGGACAGCATTGAGGATCGCGTGGCCGGGCTGGATTTGGGGGCTGACGACTATCTGGTGAAGCCTTTCGCGTATGACGAGCTTCTGGCCAGAGTGCGGGCGCTGCTCAGAAGACGCGACGGAAATAAAAGCAACGTGCTTGAGCTGGCCGATCTGCGTATGAATCTGCTCAATCGTGAAGTGACCAGGGGCGGCCGGATCGTGCCCCTTTCCGTGAAGGAATTCGCCCTGCTGGAATATATGCTCCGCAACCCCAACCGGGTTCTGACCCGCGACCAGATCATCGAGCATGTCTGGAATTTCAATTTTGACAACGAAAGCAACGTGGTCAACGTGTATATCCGCTATTTGCGGAGCAAGCTTGATGAAGGAGCCGGCGTGAAGCTGATCCACACCATCCGCGGCGTGGGCTATATTTTGAAGGAGGGGGAATGAACCGCCTCGGCATGCGCCAGCACATCATTCTGTGGTATGCCGCGCTGTTCGCGTTGACAGCCTGGGCCATTGCTTCCCTGTGCTTTCATGCCGCCGTCGATTTCATCGAAGCGCAAACCGATGAGCACGTTATACGCGCGGCCGTCATTCTGGCCGACAGGATAGACGTGAGCCAGGGGCGCGTCACCTTCAACCTGCCGGACGAAGACCAAAAACAGCTTGCCAGGGACGTGCGGTACGCCTTCCATACGCAAGACGGGGTTTTGACGGACGGGAAGTATGAGCCGTGGATGGACGCCTACCCGCGGGACTTCAACGCGGTGCGTCATATCGAGCGTGACGGCCAGGACTACTGGTTTTTGCGCGACAAGGCGGTGCTTCGGGACGGCAACCAGATCGGCTGGCTCCGCGTCTTGCTGGCGTCCAATCTGTACGACGCCTCTTTGCGCACGTTCGAGTTTCTCTGGGTGGGCATACTCGTTGTCAGCCTGATCTTGGCGGTGCTTGGCGGCATGGTCATTTCCGGCAGAGCGCTCAAGCCGCTCAAGGATATTACGCGCACCGCGCGGGAGATCGGCGCGGGGGATCTGACGAAGCGGCTGGCGCTCAAAGGAAGCCGGGATGAAGTGGGAGAACTGGCGCGCGCGTTCAATGAGATGGCGGATAGCCTGGAACAGGCTTTTGCGCGTGAAAAGCAGCTCACCTCCGATGTTTCGCATGAACTGCGCACGCCTCTGGCTGTTATCACGGCCCATGCGGAAAACGCGGAGCAGGAGGACAATCTGGACGCATACCGATGCGCCAATGCGGCGGTGCTTCAAAAAAGCCGCCAGTTGCAGCGCATGATCTCGCAAATTCTGATGTTCGCCAGGGAACACGAGCACGAGAACACCATGCAGCTGGAAGAAGTGGACTTGCGGCGCGCGCTGCTTGATCTGGCGGATGAGGCGGCGGAATGGGCGGAAGGCAAGAACATCACCGTGGAAACGGATGTGCCGGATGATCTGATGATTCAGGCCGACCAGATGCTGTTGACCAGGCTTTTTCTCAATCTTCTGGACAATGCCGTCAAATATGGCCGGGAAGGCGGCCGGATAAAGGTCAAAGCGCTGCGTGCCGGGGACATGGCTGTTGTTTCCGTCTGCGACAATGGCGACGGCATAGCCGCAGAGGATTTGCCCCATATTTTCAAGCGGTTCTACCGTGCGGACAAGGCCCGTTCCGGCGCGGGCGCGGGGCTTGGGCTTTCCTTTGCGGAAATGATTGTCCGGCTCCATCGCGGGAAAATCTCCGCGCGCAGCACCCCCGGCGTTGAAACGTGTTTTGTTGTGGAACTGCCGTTTGCGCGTAAGCAGTAAAACGCACCCGCCCCGCCGGCATCGCTTACGGCTCGCGCCCATTGAAACCCATAGCTACTGCCCGCGCCTATTGCGGCCCGCTTAGCAATGGCCGTTGCAGCCCCTGTGTCCAGAGATGAACGGAGTGCAGCCAGTTAATGGCGTCGCATGCCGAGCCGCTTCGGCGAGCATGCGGCCGGACGATGGGGCCTTCTCAACGAGAGTGGCCAATGTCTGTTGAGCAATGGCCGTCGCAGTCAATATGTCCAGAAGTGAACGGAGTGCAGCCAGTTAATGGCGTCGCATGTCGAGCCGTCTTCGGCGAGCATGCGGCCGGACGACGGATTTGTTTCAAAGAGAGTGGTAAAAAGGGAAAAGGGGTGTTCCGGGGGGAGGTGGAGGAGGGGGGCTCGGAGGGGAGAAACCGCAGGTTTCGCCCATAACAGGCCCCCTCCTCCCCGCCGGAGGCGCAGGGGAAAGCGGAATTAACATGCCTGCCGGCGCAGCCGCCCGTAAATCCAGAGAAAATCCTTCTTCCCTCCCGCCGGAGGCGCAGGGGAAAGAGTCATTAATATGCGCCGTCGGCGCGGCCGCCGAAAAAGCCGGGCGTTACGCCCTCCCCTTCCCGCCGGAGGCGCAAAAAAATCAACGCCCCTGCCCTCACGCGATCAGCGATTCCGCCTTCAGCGCATCGGCCTGGGCCTGCGCGGCGAGCGCATCGATCATGGAGCGCAGTTCGCCGTCCATAAAGCGATCCAGCGAATACAGCGTCACGTTCACCCGGTGGTCGGTCACCCGCCCCTGCGGGAAATTGTAGGTGCGGATGCGCTCGGAT
>JAVBMS010000072.1:0-14781 GCA_031552135.1 Mailhella sp. | reverse complement strand
GTTACCCCAGCGTCACCAGGCGGTAGCTGTGCCGGGAGGTGGGGTCGAAGCGCATGGTGCGGTCGCGGCCGGTTTGTTTGGCGGCGTAAAGGGCCCTGTCCGCGCTGTCCACCAGGTTTTCCAGCCACGAGCCGCGCCATTCGGGGTAGCAGGAGGCCACGCCCGCGCTGATGGTGATGCGCAGGGCGTTTTCCACCACATTGCCTTCCACGTCGCGGATCAGGAACTGGTAATCGCGTATGGCGATGCGGATTTTTTCGGCCAGCTCGGGCAAGTGGTCGGCGTCCGGCCCGGAAACGGCCAGGGCGAATTCCTCGCCGCCGTAGCGGGCGGCCAGCACGCTGTTGCCGCCGGGCACGGCGTCCGCGTATTTGGTGAGGCATTTGCCCACAAGTTGCAGCACCTGATCGCCGATGCGGTGGCCGTGCTCGTCGTTAAAATGCTTGAAGTAGTCGATGTCGAACAAGGCGATGGCCAGGGGCCGCTGCTCGTTGCGCCATTCGTCCACCGCGCTTTGCATGAAGGAATCGAAAGCCCTGCGGTTGGCCAGATCGGTCAGCGGGTCGCAGGTGGCGAGCTTTTCCAGCGAGCTGATGTCGTTTTCCATCAGGTTTTTGACGTCGGCAAAAGCGTTGCGCAGGCGGAGCAGCAGGGCCTCGCCGCGCACTTCGCCTTCCACGGCTTCGATGGTTTCTTTTTCCAGAGTTTCAATGCTGCCGTAGCGCGTGTTCAGCAAGTCCTGAAAATTTGTGAGGATTTCGTTGGCTTCGCGGAACAGGTTGTCGATGCGCTGCTGGTAGGGCTCGACCGTGATATGCTTGTATTCTTCAAGGATGCTGTGCAGGCGGTCTTCGGAAAAGTCCTTTTCCTGCAGCACGCGGGCAAGCAGCGCCTGGATGCGGGCCTTTTGGACGTCGCTGTAATGGGTGTAGTCCTTCATCTCCCTCAGGTACAGGATAAGCGAGCACCAGCGGGTGTCGGCGGGCATGCCGCCCTTGTCGAACATGTCGAAGATGTTTTTGTACAGGGCGATGGAGGACTGCTTTTGTCCAAAGGTGGAGAGGGCTCCCATAGTGCGCTCCTTTATTCCCTCACAGGCGCGAGGCAAACATAAGAGGTGACGACTCAAGCGTGTCGAACGTACAATGCCGGAACTCTATGGGGACGTTGGCGCGCGCGCTGGGCGCGGTTAAACGTTGAACAGGAAATGCATCACGTCGCCGTCGCGGACGACGTATTCCTTGCCTTCCACGCGCAACGCCGCGGCCGCGCGGCAGGCGGCTTCGGTTTTATGCGTCATGTAGTCCTGGAATGCGATAACTTCCGCGCGGATAAAGCCTTTTTCAAAATCGCTGTGGATCACGCCCGCGGCCTGGGGGGCCTTCCAGCCCTGATGGAACGTCCAGGCGCGCACCTCTTTGGGGCCCGCGGTAAAGTAGCTGGCCAGGCCAAGCGTCAGGTAGCCCGTGCGGATCACGCGCACCAGGCCGCTTTCGGCAATGCCGTAAGAGGCCAGCATTTCCTGCTGATCCGCTTCCGGCAGGCCTTGCAGTTCTTCTTCCAGGCGGGCGCACAGCACAATGCTTTCCGCCCCCCGGCTTTGGGCCAGGTTTTTGAGCGCCTGGACGTGCCGGTTGTCTTCGGCCAGGCCCGCTTCGTCCACGTTGGCGCAGTAGATGACGGGTTTGGCGGTCAACAGCGCAAGCTCGCGCCAGGTTTGGCGGAAGGGTTCGTTGTGCTCCGGCACGTCAAAAAGCGCGGCGGGCTTGCCGTTGTTCAGGTGGTCGAGCAGGCGGCGGCATTCGTCCACGGCCTTGGCCATCTCGCGGTCGCCCTTGGCCTGTTTTTGCAGGCGCTCGAGGCGTTTTTCCACGGCTTCCACGTCGGCAAGCAAAAGTTCGGTTTCTATGGTTTCCACGTCGCGCACGGGGTCTACCCTGCCGTCCACGTGGACGATATTGTCGTCGTCAAAGCAGCGCGCCACTTCCACCAGGGCCGCGCATTCGCGGATATGGCCGAGAAACTGGTTGCCGAGGCCTTCGCCCTTGCTGGCGCCGCGCACCAGCCCCGCGATGTCGATGAAGTCCACCGTCGCGTAGATGGTCTTTTGCGGCCTGACCAGGGCGGCCAGCTGATCCACCCGTGTGTCCGGCACGGGCACGGTGGCCTTGTTCGGCTCAATGGTGCAAAAAGGATAGTTCGCCGCTTCGGCGTTCTGCGCCTTGGTCAGCGCGTTAAACAGCGTGGACTTGCCCACGTTGGGCAAGCCGACAATACCAATACTTAAAGCCATGCGGCGCTCCTTTCTAATGCCTTCTTGCTTTACGCTAAAGCAAGACAAAGGGGAAGAGCGCAGAACGGGCGGCGGCTTTTTTCATTACCGTGGGGACGGCTCCCGTTGCGGGGTTGTTGAGATATCCGTAATCGTTCTTATACCTGATTCAACGGCGCAGGCGCGTTCTGACCGTGGGCTGGAGCGGCGCGGGCTTGGCGTCGTTGTCGGCCAGCAGGGGCGCGAGTTCGTCGGTGACGGGCACGGTGCCGCCGGCCATGGCCAGGGTCTGGCGGTCGGGCGTGCTGATCAGGCGGATGTTGAAGCGCGCGCCGAGGTCGGTGATGGTGTAGGTTCCGGCCAGAATGAGCGCCGTGGTGACGTTGCGGTCGGCCAGCTTGTTGGTGTCGCGGGTAAGCAGGAACTCGCCGCGTTCGGGCGTCATGAGGATTTCGTTGCCCTTGCGGATTTCGTCCACGGTATAGCCCTGGGCCACGAGGTAGCGGGTCACTTCTTCGGCCATCTGGCGGGCCAGCGGGCTGGTGCGCTTGAGATCGCCAAGCTGGACGGGCACCGTGCAGGCTATGGTCACCTGCGAGCGTTCGTACCCGGCGGGCGTGAGGACGCGCATGAGCTGCTCGTCGAGCTGTTTGCCTATGGCGTCGGCCGTGCGGGGCACAAAGCCGATGGTGGAGCTGGAGAACAGATCGCTGAACGACCAGGCGGCGGCGGTGAGGGGCAGCAGCAGCGTCAGGGTGAGGGCCAGCAGGGACAGGATGCGGCGGGTCATGATGGACTCCGGGGGATCAACGCATGGTGCGCAGTTGCAGATCAACGGCGCCGAGTTCGCGGCTCAGGGTGTCGAGGGCGCTTTGGGTGCGCACGGAGGAAAGCGCCAGGGAATAGTATTGTTTGGCCAGCTCGTAGCGGCCCTGGGCCTGGAAATTGCGGGCCAGCGCCCAGTTGTGGATGGTTTCGTCCGTTTCCGCCGTGGTGACGGTGCTGGGGCCGCAGCCCGCCAGCACGGCCGTCAGGGCCAGCGCGACGAGGGGAGCGAAGCGTTTCATGGCGTTACTTCCTCGGGGCGGCCACGACGGGGCGGGCGCCCGGGTTGATGCGCATAACGCCGGAACGCAGGGGCGGCTCGGCCGACATGCGCGTCAGCAGGGGGTTCATGCCCAGCACCAGTTGGGCCGTGCGCAGCACCAGGCCGTCGGAGGCGCGCACCATGCGGGCGTTGACAAAAACGGCTTCGCGGTCGCGGTGGTAGGTGCCCACCACCAGGACGGCGTTGGGCGAATTGACGATCACGTCGGGCAGATCGCGCGAGAGGGCGAACTCGCCGTCCGGCTCCATGCGGATCCTGCCGTTGACGCGGTATTCGCGCGTGGCGAAGCCCCGGGTGTTGAACTCGTAAAACAGGGCTTCGGCCAGGTAGCGGCCCAGCGGCGAGGTCTGGTTGAAATCGTGCAGCGACACAAAGGTCGTGGGCAGGGCCACGGCCGAAAACAGCGCGTCGTTGGGCCAGGATTCGAGCAGCTGCGAGACCATTTCCCGCACCTTGAGCTTGAGTTCCTGCGCCTGGATCAGCGCGGGATCGGGATCCGGCCGCTTGCCCGAGGGAATCAGCACATAGTTGCCTTCAAGGTCGGGCACCAGCAGGCCCGTGTCGGGCGTGGCCCGGACGCCGAGATCGTGTTTGCCGTCTTGCAGGGTGGTGGAACCGTAGGACTTGGTCTGGATCGGCGCGCCCGGATCCATGGGCAGGGGCGCGGCCGGCGCCCTGGCCAGAGCCTCCCGCGCCCCAAAGGACGCGGCCAGCGCAAGCGCCAGATAGAAAACAAGGGTGCGAGGCATAATGCGCTCCCTGAAACAGGCTGTTGAACATTCCGTTTTCGTATGCCGCCGGAAGCGGCGGACGTCTGCCAGCCTTTTCGGCCTTCCTCCGCAAAAGTTAAGGGCGCGGCCGGGGTTGAGGTTTTGCCGCCGCGCGCCGAAAGGTGTGCAAGGCGCGGCGAAAGGAGCTTGTGCCGCGTGGCGCAATAAGATATAATCAGAAATTCTTTTTGGGCAATGTGAAAAGCACGTTGTGTCCCCACCGGATATTCCCGGTTTTCCGTTGCCTGCGCGAGGTGTCTTCATGGAAGCATGCCTTTTATATACGTCGCCCTCCCGTGTTCTGGACTCCGCCCTGACCCGCATCACCAAGGATCCGGCGCTGACGGCCGGCGTGCTGAAAGAAGCGGCCCAGGTCATCGCCAGGGAGGGCTGCGAGGCGCTGAGCACCGGCCGGGTCGGCATCTGGCGCGTGGATTACGACAAGCAGTGCCTGGAAAACATCGTCAGCTACAGTTCCGCCGAGGACGCCTTTTCGGCGCAGGATGATTTTCCTTTTGCCGAGCGCCTCTATTATCTGGAGCTTTTGCGCAACGAGCGCCTGATCGTCATCAACGATTCCATGACCGACACGGTGCTGCCCGACCTGCGCGAAACCTACGGCCCGGATCTGCGTTCGCTGCTGGACGCGCCCGTGCGCGTGGGCGGCAAGCTGGTGGGCGTGGTGTGCATCGAGCATTTTGAGCTGATCCGCCACTGGGACGTGGAAGAGCAGAATTTTGCCAGTTCGCTGGCCGACTTCGTCGCCCTGGCCATGGAATCCGCCGAGCGCTTCCTGGCCATGCAGGCGCTGGCGATCAGCAAGCGCCGCACCGAAACGCTGATGTCCAACCTGCCCGGCATGGTGTACCAGTGCCTGAACGATCCGCCGGACTTCACGTTCACCTTTGTCAGCGAGGGCTGCCTGCCGCTGACCGGCTACACGCCGGACGAACTGATGCACAATACCGCCCTCGGTTTTTTTGACATGATCCACCCGGACGATACGGCCTATCTGGCCGAGTTGAACGAGCGCACGCTTTCCGTCGGCCTGCCGCTGGAGGCCACGTTCCGGATGATCATGAAGGACGGCAGCGTTAAATGGATTTGGGAGCGCAGCCGCGTGGTGGAAACCAACACGGACGGCAGTCCGCGCCTGCTGGAAGGCTTTTACACCGACATTACCGAGCAGCGCCGCCTGGAGGCCGCGGAACTGGCCAACCGCGCCAAGAGCGAATTTCTGGCCAACATGAGCCACGAAATCCGCACGCCCATGAACGCCATCCTCGGCATGGCCGATCTCGCCATCCGCCAGAAGCCGGAAGACCACATCCTCGAATACCTGCGCAACATCAAAACCGCGGCCAACTCGCTGCTCACCATCATCAACGACATCCTCGACTTTTCCAAGATCGAGGCCCGCGCCGTGGAAATCATTCCCGAGCGCTACGACGTGCCCTCCTTCATCCACGACGTGGTCACCATGATCCACATCCGGATAGGCGAAAAGCCGCTGGACTTTATCGTGGAAGACAGCCCCGCGCTGCCGCGCGCCCTGATCGGCGACTACACCCGGCTCAAGCAGATCGTGATCAATTTGCTGACCAACGCGGTCAAGTTCACGTCCGCCGGGCATGTGCGCTTTTCCATGGAAACCGCGCCCACGGGCGACCCGCAGACCGTGCTGCTCAAAGTGGCGGTGGAAGACACGGGGCGCGGCATACGCCAGGAAGATCTGCCGCGCCTGTTCGACAACTTTTCCCAGCTCGACACCCGCAAAAACCGCAATCTGGAGGGCACGGGCCTGGGCCTTGCCATCAGCAAAAACCTGCTGGAACTGATGGGCGGCAGCATTTCGGTGCAAAGCGTGTACGGCCAGGGCTCGTGCTTTTCGTTCGAGGTGGCGCAACGCCTGGCCGATCCCGCGCCTCTGGTGCCCCCCCAGCCCCGGGAGCGCGCGGCGAACCTGTGCGCGGGCGTGTGCCTCAAGGGCGCGCGCGGCGACAGCCTGGCGCGTAAAATACGGGCCATGGGCATCCCTGCCTGGCAGGCCGGCTGCGAGGCCGAATTCGCCGCGCTGACGCACATTTTTTTTGACGCGGACGACTACGCGCGCGTGGCGGCCGTCGCGCCGTCCTCGGCGGCGCTGTTTGCCCTTTCCCGCGCGTATCTGGACGAAAACCGCCCGCCCGATCATGTGGCCACCATCCACTCGCCGCTGACCGCGGGGCTGACCGCCCATCTGCTGGGCCTCGGCGCCGCCCCCCTGTGCGACGCGACGGACGAGCCCGGCTCCACGCTTGTCACGCGCGGCGCGCGCCTGCTGGTGGTGGACGACAACGAAATCAACCTCGCCATCGCCGAAGGCCTGCTGCGGGAGTACGGCGCGGAGGTGCACACGGCCGATTCCGGCCCGGCCGCGCTGGACATGCTGGAACGCTGCGATTACGACATCGTCTTTATGGATCACATGATGCCGGACATGGACGGCGTGGAAACCACGGAACTGATCCGCAAGCGGCCGGAACCCAAATACCGCGGCCTGCCCATCGTGGCCCTGACGGCCAACGCCGTGGGCGACGTGCGCTCCATGTTCCTGGCCGGCGGCCTGAACGACTTTTTATCCAAACCCATGGACGTGCGGGAGCTGGAGCGCGTGCTGCGCGAATGGCTGCCGCGCGACAAATGGAGCCACGGCGAGTGAACGGGCGGAGGAAAGCGGCATGATCGTCAATCGCGCCATTTTATACCTTATGGCGGCCTTTATGGCCTTTGCCGCGGCGGACAAGCTGTTCCTGGGCGGCCGCCTGGGCTACGGCGCCAAATTTGACGAGGCCTTTTCCGTCATGGGCCCGCTGGCCCTGACCATCGTGGGCATCATGTGCTTCGCGCCCGTGCTCGGCAACGTGCTGACGCCGCTGGTCGCGCCGCTGTTCAGCGCTGTGGGGGCCGACCCGGCCATGTTCGCCGGTTCGCTGCTGGCCAGCGACATGGGCGGCTTTTCCCTGGCCTCCAGCATGAGCGAAGACCCGCATATCCGGATACTTTCCGGCATCTTCCTCGGCTCCACCATGGGCGTGGCCATCATCTTCGTCATCCCCTACACCTCAACGGCCATCGACGCGGCGGACAAGCCCTTTCTCTACAAGGGCATCGTGGCCGGGCTCATTCCCCTGCCCGTGGGCTGCCTTTTGGGCGGCCTGGTCGCGGGCATCCCGCCCGGCAAAATCCTGATCAACCTGCTGCCCGTCACCATCCTCGCGCTGGGGCTGGCCGTGGCGCTGTGGCGCTTCCCCGGCCCGCTGTCCCGCGCGTTCCAGGTGATCGCCAAAGGGCTCAACCTGCTGATAGGGCTGTGCTTTGTTGCCGCGATCGTCGAAGCGCTGACCGGCCGCGTGATCATCCCCGGCATGGCGCCCATTTCCGATCAGTTCGTGGTGATCGGACTGATCGCCATCACCCTGGCCGGCGCGTACCCGCTGATGCACTGCGTCATCACCACGCTGCGCGGGCCTCTGCTCAAGGCGGGCGGGCTGATCGGCGTCAACGAGGTGGCCATGAGCGGCATGCTGGCCTGCCTGGCCAGCAGCTTCCCCATGTACGCCATGGTGCGCGACATGGACGAACGCGGCAAAGTGGTGGCCCTGGCCTTTTCCATCGGCGCGGGCTTCGGCCTGGGCGATCTGCTTGGCTACACCGCCGCCGTGGCCCCGGACTTCATCTTCCCCATGCTGGTCTGCAAACTCAGCGCCGGCCTGCTCGCCATCGGCATCGCCTGCCTGGCCATGCCGAGGGGGGAGGGAAGGAAGGGTTAAGAGGGCGCCTTTGGCGCTTGGTGCGCTGCGCGTGATAAGAGGTTTAAGAGGGCGCCTTTGGCGCCTGGTGCGCTGCGCGCACGCTAAATACATTAAATAAGGAAGGCGTCTGCCCGGATGTGCCCGCTGAGGGGAGTCCGCGTAGCCAGTACGTCTTAACATTCCCAGATGACGCGCGGCCCCTTCCGGGACACGCGCTCTCGGGGCCGAAGGTAGGATGTCCTTCCAGATGCGTGCTCGCGCGTTGCGCTGCGCGCGCTTGGGGCGGCCCCTCGCGGCCTGTCGGCCGTATGATGTGCGCGCTGTGCGCGCACTCTGTCGTTGAGCGGGCGGTGGCGTGGTCGCGTTTTAAGAAGCGCCCGTTGAGCAACAGCCCTCGCAGCTCCCGTGTCCAGCGGTGTACGATGCGCAGGCAGTTAATGGCGTCGTGTGCGCGGAGTCTTCGACGCGCATACGGCCGGACGATGGAGCCTGCTCAACGAGAGGGGTCAATGTTTGTTTAGCAATGGCCCATGCAGTCCTTGTGTCCAGAGGTGAGTGGAGTGCGGGCGGTTAATGGCGTCGCATGTCGAGCCGCTTCGGCGAGCATGCGGCCGGACGATGGGGTTTTTTCGGAGAGAGGGGCCAGCGGAAGAGGGGTGTTCCGGGGGGAGGTGGAGGAGGGGGGCCGCTCTGCTCTCGATTTCCGTAAGGCTCGCAAGCTCGCCTAACGGAAACGGCCCTGCGGGCCGCCCGTCGGGTCGGTCGGAGGGGAGAAACCGCAGGTTTCGCCCATAACAGGCCCCCTCACTCCCCGCCGGAGGCGCAGGGGAAAGGGGCATTAATATGCCCATCGGCGAAGCCGCCGAAAAACTGGGTGTTATGCCCCTCCCTGCCGGAGGCGCAGGGGAAAGAGCTATTAAAAGGCCCGTTGGCGCAGCCGCCGCAAAACCGGGCGTTACGCCCCCCCCTGCCGGCGACGTAAAAATAAAAAATCGGGCGGCTGCCTTTACAACCGCCCGAAAAAAATAAAACTAAAAAACTACCTATCTCTCCCACGATTCCAGCACCGACTGGTACCAGGCGGGAAAAGCGGCTTCAAAGCCGTCGGCGGGCAGGGTGGTTTTTTCGCCGGTGCGGCGGTTTTTCACTTCCACGATGCCCTGGGCCAGCCCCTTGCCGCCCACCACAATCTGGGCGGGCAGGCCGATCAGGTCGGCGTCCTTGAATTTGACGCCGGGGCGCTCGTCGCGTTCGTCGTACAGGGTTTCGAGGCCCCGCGCGGCGAGGAAGGCGTCGATGGCGTCGGCCTTGGCGCTGACTTCGGCGTTGGCGGGGTCGAGGCTGATCAGGTGGACGTCCAGGGGCGCGAGCGGCGGAGGGAAGGCGATGCCGCCGTCGTCGTGGTTCTGCTCGATGCAGGCGGCGATCACGCGCGAAACGCCGATGCCGTAGCAGCCCATGATCATGAGCTGTTCCTTGCCGGCCTCGTCGAGGTAGATGGCGCGCATGGCCTCGCTGTACTTGGTGCCCAGCTTGAAGATGTGGCCCACTTCGATGCCGCGCTTGATGTCGAGCGGCTTGCCGCAGCGCGGGCAGGGGTCGCCGGCCACGGCGTTGCGCACGTCGGCCCAGACGATGGGCAGGGCAACGTCGCGGCCGAGATCGACGTAGCGGGTATGGGCGTCGGCCTTGTTGGCCCCGGCGATCCAGCCGTTGCCGCCCTTGAGTTCGTGGTCGGCGTAGATGCGATTGACGCCGCGCAGGCCCACGGGCCCGGCAAAGCCCACGGGCGCGCCCGTCCAGGCGGTCACCTGCTCGGGCGTGGCGAATTCCAGGGTGTCGGCGTTCAGCAGGTTTTTGAGCTTGATCTCGTTGAGTTCGCGGTCGCCGCGCAGCAGGACGGCCACGGGTTCTCCGTCGGCCGTGAAAAGCAGGGTTTTAATGAGGGCGGAAGGCGCGACGCCGAGGAAGGCGCACACCTCGTCCACCGAATGCTTGCCGGGTGTGGGCACGTCGGCCGCGGCGGGGCAGGGCGCGGGCGCGGCTTCGGGCGCGCGCAGCACGGCGCGTTCCACGTTGGCGGCGAAGGAGCAGGCGGGCCAGTCGGAGCAGGCGGCGATGGCGTCCTCGCCGGTATCGGCCAACACCATGAATTCGTGCGAGAAGCTGCCGCCGATGGCGCCGGAATCGGCCTCCACCATGCGGAAATCGAGCGCCATGCTGCGGAAGACGGCGTTGTAGGCCTCGCGCATGGCAGCGTAGCTTGTGTCGGCGCCCGCGTCGTCGCGGTCAAAGGAGTAGGCGTCCTTCATGAGGAATTCGCGGCCGCGCATCAGGCCGAAGCGCGGGCGGATCTCGTCGCGGAACTTGGTCTGGATCTGGTAGAGATTGAGCGGAAGCTGGCGGTAGGAGCGCACTTCGCCGCGCAAAAGGTCGGTGATCACTTCCTCGTGCGTGGGGCCGAAGCAATATTCGCGGTCGTGGCGGTCGGCAAAGCGCAGCAGTTCCTTGCCGTACTTTGTCCAGCGGCCGGATTCCTTCCACAGGTCGGCGGGCTGCACGGCGGGCATCAGCACTTCTATGGCGCCGGCGCAGTTCATTTCGCGGCGCACGATGTCGCGCGCCTTTTCCAGCGCGCGCAGGCCCAGCGGCAGCCAGGTGTAAATGCCGGCGGTCAGTTTGCGGATCATGCCCGCGCGCACCAGAAGCTTGTGGCTGATCACCTCGGCGTCGGAGGGCGCTTCTTTCAGCGTGGGGATGTAGTAACGGCTCCAGCGCATGATTGTCCTCTGCTATTGATGTTGATGCGGCGACGGCTCCGGCCGTTCCGCGCGGGATGTTTCTTTTTCCGTCGTTTCGGCCACGAGGGCGTCGAGTTCTTCCAAAAAGGCGGCCAGCAGGGCGTCTTCGCCGCGAACCGAGCGCAGCACGCGCCCCTTGCGGAAAATGACGCCCTTGTCGCGCCCCCCGGCCAGGCCGAGATCCGCCTCGCGCGCCTCGCCCGGCCCGTTGACCACGCAGCCCATGACCGCAATGGTCAGCGGCAGGCGGCAGGAAGCCAGGTGTTCTTCCACGCGGCCGGCCAGGCGGATGAGGTCGATTTCGGTTCTGCCGCAGGTGGGGCAGGCGACGATGTCCGGCCCGCGCGAGCGCAGACCGGCGGCGCGCAATATCTCCCAGGCCACGCCGACTTCCTTGACGGGGTCGTCGGTCAGCGAGACGCGGATGGTATCGCCAATGCCGTCCAGAAGTAAAGCGCCGATGCCCACGGCCGATTTGATCGTGCCGCGCATCAGGGTTCCGGCTTCGGTCACGCCGACGTGCAGGGGGTAGTCCGCGCGCTCGGCCAGGAGGCGGCAGGCGTCCACGGTGTCGCGCACGCGCGAGGATTTGAGCGAAACCTTGATGGCGTCAAAGCCGCGTTCCTCCAAAAGCCGGGCGTGGCGCAGCGCGCTTTCCACCAGCGCTTCGGGCGTGGGGCCGCCAAAGCGCTCCAGCAAATCTTTTTCGACAGAGCCGCTGTTGACGCCCACGCGGATCACGGCATGGTGCGCTTTGGCCGCGTCGGCCACGGCGTCGAGCCCGGCGCGGCCGTGCAGGGCTATATTGCCGGGATTGATGCGCAGGCCGGGCAGGCCCGCTTCCAGTGCGGCCAGGGCCAGGCGGTGGTCAAAATGGATGTCCGCGATCAGCGGCAGGGGCGAGGCGTCATGCAGCGCCTTGAGCGCGCGGGCGGCGGCCTCGTCCGGCACGGCCACGCGCACGGCCTCGCAGCCGGCGGCTTCGAGCCGGCGGATCTGGGCCAGGGTGGCGTCCACGTCGCGCGTGTCGGTATTGGTCATGCTCTGCACGATCACCGGATGCCCGCCGCCGATGGTCAGCGGGCCGAGGCGCAGCGTGCGGGAAGGCTTTCTCACGTCGAGGGTTCCTCCACAGGCGTTGCGCCGCCGTCCCGGGCGGCCCGCGCGCGCAACGCGCGCATGGAGCGGAGGGCGTCCACGGTGTAGACGGCCAGCGCGATCCAGATCAGCGGGAAGGTGAGGGCGTCGGACGGTTTGACGGCCTCGCCCGTGACCAGGACGGCCAGCAGAAAGTTGAGGCTGGGGCTGACGTACTGGATGATGCCCACCGTGGCCAGCTGGATGTGCCGCGCGGCGTAGCTGAACATGAGCAGGGGCACGGCCGTGAACAGGCAGGTGGAGGTGAGCAGCAGCGTGCGGCCCATGCCCCGGCCCCAGAGGCCGCCGAGATCGGGATGCGCAAAGGCCAGCCAGCCCAGCGCCAGAGGGAAGAGAATGGCGGTTTCCATAAACAGGCTGGGCCCCGCTTCCACGCGCACGGTTTTTTGCAGGTAGCCGTACACGGCAAAGGTCAGGGCCAGGATCAGGGCCAGCCAGGGCACATGGCCGAAGGCTATCACCCCGCCCAGCACGCCCGCCGCGGCCAGCAGGATGGCGAAGCCCTGCGCGCGGCTCAGGCGCTCGCCCAAAAAGATGCGGCCCATCAGCACGTTGAGCAGCGGGGTGATGAAGTAGCCCAGGCTGCACTCCACCACGTTGCCCCGGTTGACGGCCCAGAGAAAAAGGCCCCAGTTGACGCTGAGCAGGGCCGAGCAGAGCGCGAGCGTGGCGAGGGTGCGGCGGTCGCGCAGGGCGGCCAGCACTTCGCCCAGGCGGCCCGTCAGCGCCAGGACGCCAAACAGGAACACGCACGACCACATGATGCGGTGCGACAGGATGGACACGGCGGGCAAATCACCGAGCAGCGGCCAGAACAGCACGGCCACGCCCCAGATCAGATGCGCGGCGCAACCGGCGAGTATGCCCCGGGGCGAGTCGGGCGTGGCGCTTGCCGGGAAGGTGGGGGCTGCTGCGGAGGCGGGGGAAGGCATGGGAATCTCGGGATGTTAAAGGGACAAAGCCCGCGCGGGTGGCGGGGCTTTGTCCGGGCAGGGAGCGGCCCTGCCCGTTTATAAGGCTCGGCGCAGTCCGGCGCCGGGTCAGCGCGCGAAAGAGCGGCTGAACAGATCCGCGATGGCTTTGCGGCCGTTGGCTTCCAGAAAGCGGGTGCCCGTGGCGGTAAAGTGCGTGTGCGCGATGACGGGGGCGTCTTCCTTGGCCCAGGCGTCCTTGCTCCAGCGGAACCAGGAGTTTTTGCCCTGATCGAACACCAGGAGCGACTTGTTGCACAGCTTGGCGAATTCCGCGCCCCAGCCCGTGCCGCCCTTGACGGTGCCGTCGGGCTGGATGGCGCCCACCACCAGAACTTCCTGGCCGCTGCTCACCTGCCAGCAAATGGACTGCAACACTTTGCGGAACAGGGGCGCGCGCGTGTATTCCCGGCCCATCAGGCGGGAAACGTACGTCATGCTGACATCCTTGAGCGCCAGCTCTTCGTTGGTAAGCACGCGCACGCCGCGCGAACGTTCCAGCTGATGCCCCTCAAAGCTGAAGTTCACTTCTTCAATGCCCCAGGCCTCCGCCTGCGCGCCGAAGAATTGTTCCGTTCCCGCGGCGCCGCCGCTGTAAAGAACGCATTGTTTCGGATCCAGCATGTTTCCTCCGGAAGAAGTCAAAAGTGCGCCGGGTGGCGTGCGTTGCGAACGTGACAAAGCCTGGAATCAATTACATGGGCGAAACGCGGGTCTTGCCGTCGCCGGTGGTTACGCGCACGCGCTGGCCGGAGGCAAAGACCAGATCCGCGCCCTGCACGATGACCATGTTTTTGCCGCTGTCCATGGTGACGGTGACTTCCACGCCATCCTGCGTGCCCACGGCGCGTCCCGCGCCGCCGCCGGCCAAAGCGCCGAGCAGCGCGCCGCCGATGGTGGCCAGCGTATTGCCCTGGCCCGCGCCGATCATGTTGCCGACCACGCCGCCGATGACGCCGCCGCCAACCGCGCCCACGGCGGTGTCGACGCCGCCGTCGTTAATTTTGACGGGCCGCGTGGAAACCACGGTGCCGAATTCCACCTGGTACGCCTGCTGGGCGCCGGTGGTGCGGTAGTCGGAGCCGCCCACCTGCGCGCACCCGCCAAAAACGGGAAGCGTGAGGGCGAGGATGAGCATGAGGGTCAGATATGTTGTTTTGCGTGTTGCGGAAACGGATTGGATGGTGGATTTCATGAGAAACTCCCCTTGTAGGAATTGCAAGGCGGCGGGAAACGGCAAAAGCCGGTTCGTCGCCGCCCGGTGGGGCTTATTGTAGAGGTATTGGGCAAAATGTCCAGATGGTTTTGAAGAGGGCGATTTTTGCTGATTTTGGGTCGCTGAGGCAGGGAGATAAGAGGCCGCCTGCGGCGGCTGCGCCGCCACCGACTTCAAATCTCTTTCTCCTGCGCCTCCGGCGGGGAGGAGGGGGCCTGTTATGGGCGAAACCTGCGGTTTCTCCCCTCCGAGGCCCCCTGCCTCCACCTCCCCCCGGAGCACCCCTCTTCCCTTTTTACCCCTCTCTTCGAGAAAACCCCGTCGTCCGGCCGCATGCTCGCCGAAGACGGCTCGACATGCGACGCCATTAACTTTCTGTGCTTTGTACACCGCTGGACACAATAACTGCCAAAGCCATTGCTAAACAGACATTGGCCCCTCTCGTTGGGCAGGCTCCATCGTCCGGCCGCATGCTCGCCGAAAGACGGCTCGACATGCGACGCCATTAACCGCCCGCACTCCGCTCACCGCTGGACACATTGCCTGCAATGGTCATTGCTCAACGGGCCTTAACGCCCGCGAGTCACAAGCCCTGTGCCTTTGGAAGCGCCACCGTTGGAAGCGGTCATGACAAAGAAAGATTTTGGCAAGCCATGTTTTAAAACTGCTGGTTACACAAGGGATAAAGGCG
>JAVBMS010000033.1:0-22703 GCA_031552135.1 Mailhella sp. | reverse complement strand
CGCCGTCTGGACAGTAGGCGGCGCGTGGCGTATAGGTGCGCATTCAGGGAGCGGCATGACGCCCTCCCTCACATGTAGCGGCGTGGTAGTGTCCAATATGCGATGCTTGTACCCTGTCCGTAGCGCATCCTTCTTCCAAGGTTTGCTTCTTTGCTTCTGCCTGGCTCTTGCCCCGGCGGCCTTTGCGGCCGAAGCCGCCCCCGCGGCCGAAACGCCCGCAACGCCGGACAGCGTGCCAAGCGCCGAAACGCCCGTAGCGCCGGCAGGCGAACCCGCAACGGCAGGCGAGCCCGCGCCGGCTCCGGCGGTGACGGCTCCGGCGGCGGCGCCCTTCCGCCTGGTGGACGTGGAAGCCAAAGCCCGGGATCTGGCCGGAAAAGCCTACGAAAACCCCGAAGCTTCCGTGCCCGAACTGGTGCGCGGCATCGGGGCCGACCAGTGGAACGCCATCCGCTTCAAGCCCGAGCGCGCCTTGTGGAAAAACGAGGGCCTGCCCTTTGAGGTGCGCTTTTTCCACCCCGGCTTCCTCTACACAACCACAGCGCCCATCCATGTGCTGGACAACGGGCGCGACGCGCCCGTCCCCTTTGTCAGCGACATGTTCCTCTACGGCGACGAAGCCCTGAGCGAGCGCCTGCGCCAAAGCCAGCTCGGCTTTGCGGGCTTCGCCATCTCCATCCCCAAGCGCCGCCCCGAAACCCCGGCCGCGCCCAAAACCGACAGCCAGCGCCTGGATACCGGCGAGGACATCCTCACCTTCCTCGGCGCGTCGTATTTTCGCGGCCACGGCAAAAACGCCCTGCCCGGCGCGTATGCGCGCGGCCTGGCCCTGAACACCGCCGTGGCCGACGGCGAGGAATTTCCGCGCTTCCGCGAGTTCTGGCTTGTCAAGCCCAAGCCCGGCGCGGATGCGCTCACGGTGTTCGCGCTTATGGATTCGCCGTCCATGACCGGCGCGTACCGCTTTGTGATCACGCCCGGCACGTCGCTGGTGGTGGACGTGGAGTGCCGCCTCTTCCCCCGCGAGGGCGCGGCCGTGCCGCATAAAATCGGCCTGGCCCCGCTGACCAGCATGTTCCTGTTCAGCGAGGGCGGCGGCAACCCCGCCGACTACCGGCCCGAAGTCCACGACTCCGACGGCCTGCTCGCAACCAGCAACGGCGAATGGACGTGGCGGCCCCTGGCCAACCCCGGCCGCCTGGCCGTCAAAACCTTCCCCATGACCAACCCGCGCGGCTTCGGCCTCATGCAGCGCGACGACAACTTCGATCACTACCAGGACATCGCCGCGCGCTACGAGCGCCGCTCCTCGCTCTGGGTCGAGCCCCGGGGCGACTGGGGCTCCGGCCGCGTGGAACTGATCGAAATCCCCTCGCGCGAGGAAATCCACCCCAATATCGCGGCCTTCTGGGTGGCGGACAAGCTGGAACCCGTGCCGCCGCCCTCGCCCATCTACATGGACGAGCCGTCCATCGCGCCCATTGCCTGCTCGTACCGCCTCTACTGGATGACGCCCGGCGCAACCCCGCACGAACTGGGCAAAACCGTGGCCACGCGCATCATCCGCGCGCCCAAGGGCGACACGGTGCGCTTCATCCTGGATTTTGAAGGCGCGGCCATCAACAACCTGCCGCCCGACACCGGCCTGACCAGCGTGGTGGAAACGCCGCCCGAAGCGCCGCTGGTGGACAAGCAGCTTGTCAAAAACCCCGCCACGGGCGGCTGGCGGCTCAGCTTCCGCGTGCGCCTGCCCAAGCAGGACGGCGTGGTGCAAAGCATCATCACCGCGCGCGACGGCTCACCGGGCCTGCGCTTCCGCGCCCTGATCAAAAGGGGCGAAAACCTGCCCGACGCCCTGACCGAAACCTGGGTGTACGATCTGAACTCCTGACCCCAAGGCGGACGCTATGCTGCGGGACGAACCCAGGGCCATCGCCTGCGACCGCGTGCTGCTGTACACGCGGGGCCTGGACGTGGATCCGCTGCGCGCCGTGGATCTCGCGCGCGAAGCCTTGCGCCGCGCCGGGCCCGAAGCGGACACGGCCGACGTCATGGACGCCCTGACCGCCGTGCTGGCCGAACCGGCCGCGCGCGACGCCGACGCCTCCCACGCCCTGGAGGCCACGGACGGCGAAGGCAGGCCCCTGTGCAGCTGGCCGCCCCTGAACCGCCGCCCCATGGTTCCGGAAGACATGGCCCTCGCCCCGCCGCTCACGGTATGGCGCAACCGCCTGAAAAAGCTCCGCGCGCCCGAGCCGCCCGCAAACCCGGAAGCACCGGACACCCCGGACAATAAGGACGCGCCGTGACCCCGCAGCCCAACGCCACGCCCAACGCCACGCGGGACGCCGGCCACGACGCCATCCAGGCCGCGGTCTGGGAACGGCGCGGCGCGCGCCGCCGCCTGCTGCTGCTGGCGCTGATCATTTTCCCCTCGCTGTTCGCGGCGGACGTCATGCATTCCCTGCTGCCCCCGCGGGGCGGGGCGCTGCTCAACGGCATCGTCACCGCGCTGTTCGCCCTGCTCTTCGCCTGGATTTCGGTGGGCTTCTGGAGTTCGGCGGCGGGCGTGATGATCATGCTGCGCCGCTACGATCGCTTTGACGTGACGCTGGGCTGCCCCGGCGGACTCGACCTGCCCGCCGACTGCCGCACCGCCCTGCTCTTCCCCGTCTACAACGAAGACGCGCGCGACGTGGCCGAAGGCGTGCGCACCATCTGGCAAAACCTGCGCGACGTGGACACCGGCGGGCATTTTGACGTGTTCATCCTCAGCGATTCCACCAATCCCGAAGTCTGGGTGCAGGAAGAGGAAGCCTGGCACGCCCTGTGCCGCGAGGAAAACGCCTTCGGCCGCATTTTCTACCGCCGCCGCAAAAAGAACCTCAAGCGCAAAAGCGGCAACATCGCGGACTTTTGCCGCCGCTGGGGCGCCAATTACCGCTACATGATCGTGTTCGACGCCGACAGCCTCATGGCCGGAGCCACGCTGGCGCGCATGGTGCAATCCATGGAGGCGCACCCGGAAATAGGCATCCTGCAAACGCCGCCCAAGGCCATTGACAGCCGCTCGCTCATCGCCAGGGTGCAGCAGTTCGCCAACCATCTGTACGGGCCCATCTTCGCGGCGGGCTTCCACTACTGGCAGCTTGGCGACGCCCAGTACTGGGGCCACAACGCCATCATCCGCATCGAGCCCTTCATGAAGCACTGCCAGCTGCCCACCCTGCCGGGGCGCGGGCCGCTCGGCGGCGAAATCCTCAGCCACGACTTTGTGGAATCAGCCCTGATGCGCCGCGCGGGCTACGGCGTGTGGCTGGCCTACAACCTTGCGGGCTCGTACGAAAAAACGCCGCCCTCGCTGATCGACGAACTGACGCGTGACCGCCGCTGGTGCCAGGGCAACCTCCAGCACAGCCGCCTGATCTTCACGCACGGCTTTTTTCCCACGCACCGCGCGCTGTTCATCAACGGCATCATGTCGTACGGGTCGGCGCTGCTGTGGTTTTTCTTCCTGCTGGCCAGTTCGTTCCAGGCCGTGGCCGAGCTGTTCATCCTGCCGGAATACTTTCCGGCCGGGCCCACGCTGTTTCCCGACTGGCCCAAGTATTTCCCGATCTGGGCGCTGTCGCTCTTCGGCAGCACGGCGGGCCTTCTGTTCCTGCCCAAGATCATGGCCGTGCTGCTGGTGGCCTGGCGCGGCGGCGCGCGCTACTTTGGCGGCCTGTGGCGCATGATGCTGAGCGCGCTTGGCGAGGTGGTGGTTTCCACGTTCCTCGCGCCGGTGCGCATGTTGTTCCACAGCTATTTTGTGGTGACCACGCTGCTCGGCCGCAGCGTCAGCTGGAACGCCCAAAACCGCGACGACCGGGGCACGGCCTGGCGCGACGCCCTGAGCTTCCACTGGTGGGGCACCGCGCTCGGCCTGGGCTGGGGCTGGCTGATGTACCTGGTCAGTCCCGGCTTCTTCCTCTGGCTTTCGCCCATTGTGACGGGCCTCATCCTTTCCGTGCCGCTCTCCGTGTGGACAAGCCGGGTCAGCCTGGGCCAGGCCTCGCGCCGCGCCGGGCTTTTCCTCACGCCGTCGGACGTGGAGCCCGCGCCCGAGCTGCGCCAGCTCGAAGCCAACCTGGCGCGGCCCGAGCCGTATGATCCCTTCCACCTGCCGCGCGGCAAGGGCTTTGTGCGCGCCGTGGTCATTCCCCGCGTGTTCGCCCTGCATGCGGCCCTGACCGCCAACGAGCGCCGCAACAGCCAGCGCAAGCGCGAACACCTGGCCGCCCTGCGCGACAAGGCCCTGGACAACGGGCCGGACGCGCTCGGCCCCAAGGACAAAATCGCCATTCTCAGCGACCCCGAAACCCTGCGCGCGCTCCACCGCGCCGTCTGGAAGCTGGACAAGGACAAGGCCGGCCGCTGGGGCATACGGTAACAACAAAACCTCCCGCCATCACCCTGCCGGGCCATGACGGGAGGTTCGCCGGAAAACCGCGCCCGTGCGTTAATGCTTACTGCACAGCGCCGCTGGGGCGCGGCATGTTGAGATCGGGAACAGCCTGCTTTAATCTCTTCAGGTCGAAGAAATGATAGCAAGAATATTGCTGCAATTCCGGCAGGAACGTTGCGTACTTGCTATCCAGGTTCTGCACAACGATTTCTTGCACCTTGGCCTGGAGCACGGGCCGAGTCTTAAATACCTGAACCAGCGGGGTTTCCTTCTCACCCGACGTCAGCGTGCCAATATAGGCTAACAATGGTTTACGAGCCGCATCTTTTAGCTCCGGGCCGCTGTTACCTTTTGATAACGCAAAAACACGAACAGTAGCTGTCTCGTAATCGATTTCAATTTCATCGGTCACAGAATGCCATTCTTCAGCAAATACTACGGCAGGCGCGGCCAACAACAAGGCGCCCACCATTAAAAAAGCGGAAATAAAACGCATGATCCCCCCTCAGGTGTGTATGTTATTATCTTTTTTGCCTTTACGCTTTCGGTAGAATGCGGGAAAACCAAGCGCGACGGCCACGGCCGCAATGCTGGCAACCACCTGAAACGTTTGCTCCGCATAGTCCAGCCAGTTTTTTTCCGACGGGACAATATTCACCACAACCGGGGATGGAGCAGCCCCCGCCGCGCCCGGATTTGCCGGAGGAAGCAGCGCGGCGGAAGACGCGGAAACGGCATCAGCCCCTTGCGGCACGGGCGGCGCTGGAGGGTCGTGCCGGGGAGGCCGGGGCGGCTCCGCATCCGTCTTGCCCGGCGCGGCTCCTTGCGGCTCCGGAACCGAACCGGAAACGGCCGTTGTCAGCACCGCGGGGGGCGCGCTCACCGCGTCAAACGCCGGTTCCCGCTTTTCCGGCTTGGGCGCGGGCGCGGGCGCGGCCCGCTCCACATAGGGGCTGCGGGCGTGATCCGAATAGCGGCGCAGTTGCGCCAGACCGGCGGAATGAGCCAATACCGTATTATTTTGCGCATGATCCAGCGCTGTACGCCCGGCCCCATCCGCAAGGAACGGATTCGCGCCTTTTTCCAAAAGAAAAACAATAGCTTCGCTACGCGAAACATCGCGAAAAGCGGCCGCGTGCATAAGGGCCGTCCTGCCCTGATCATCCGCCGCATCAATATCCGCGCGGTACAGGAGCAGGGCGTCCAGAACGGCGGTATCCCGGCTGTACAGCGCGGCAAACATAAGCGGAGTAAAGCCGCGAATATTGCGAAAATCCGGCTTGGCTCCGCCGGCGAGCAGCACGTTCACCGCATCGGCGGTATTGTGCCGCGCGGCATAAATAAGAGGCGTATTGCCGGATTCGTCACGCGTATTGAGTTCAACTCCGGACTGCACTGCGGCGGCGATAACCGTTGGAGAGCCGGAAATCCACCAGTTTTTGTCCACGGAGGCCGCGAATGCCGATCTGTCGGCCAACAGCAGGCTTAATGCGATGCCAATCAGCAGATGGCCGTGTTTTCCCAGCATAGTCCCGCCATATTCCTCAATAGTATTAATGGCGTATTATAAAAAAATTCCTTTTTATTGGCAAGGGAAGGATGAAAATAGCCGAATACCCCATCAAACGTGAACCAGACGCTCAAAATCCGGCCAAAACGCCCGCGTTGCGCCACGCAGTCAGGATACGGCAATACAACGCCTTCTGTGCGGGATCAACGCGCACATGCCATGGCTGGCGTTGCGGTGAAACAGTCGCACCGCAGGCGCGCGGCGGACAAAACGGGTGGCCCGTTCCGGACGCGGCTATTTCGCAATTTCCCATATCGTCACCGGCACGGGCGCTTCCTGCGGGGTGAGCGGGCGCACGGCCACGGACTGAACCTCGCGGGCGCGCAGGCCGTGACGCGGCAACTCGTCCAGCAGGGCGCGGAACACGGCGCGGCCCGGCTCGGCTATCCAGGCCACGCCCTCCGGAGCCAGCGCGGCGGCCAGAAAAGCCGCCACGGGCACGGCGAAAACGCGCTCGTACATGATGTCCCCGGCCCAGATCACCTGCGCGCCGCCCGGCCGGGGCGGGGCTTCGCGCCAGTCCGCCTTCAGCCAGGCCACGCCGGGCACGTTGTTGATTTCGGCATTCTGGCGGGCGTGGCGCAGGGCTTCCTCCTCGTAATCCAGGCCGGTGACGCGGCCGCCCAGCCATTGCCCCACCAGCGCGGTCAGGCCCAGGCCGCAGCCGAGGTCGAGGCAGTCCCGCCCCGCGATGCGCTCGCGCCGCGCCGCCAGCCATTCGGCCAGCGCCAGGGACGACGGCCACAGTTCCGCCCAGTAGGGCAGGCGCTCGTCATCGCCAGACGCGGAAGGCGCGGCGGCCATGTTTTCCCACAGGGCTTCCATGTCGGCCCGGCGCAAGCGCCAGGAGCGGCCGGCCGCGTCAAAAACCAGATCAGGCGTCGGGCTTTCCATCGTCGTCCTTGTCAGCCCGGCCGGGCTCCGGAAGCGGCGGGGGCGCGCCGCCGTTTTCGGCAAGCGGATGCGCCTGATCGTACACGCGGGTCAGGGCGTCCATATTGAGGTGGGTGTAGCGCTGCGTGGTGGAAATGCGGCTGTGGCCCAGCAGTTCCTGCACGGCGCGCAGATCCGCGCCGTTTTCCAGCAGGTGTGTGGCAAAGGAATGGCGCAGGGCGTGGGGCGAAACGTGCTGCGGAATGCCCGCCAGCACGGCGGCCTCGTCCAGCAGGCGCGCGGCCTGGCGCCGTTGCAGCGGCCCGCCGCGCCGGCCGAGAAAAAACGCCTCCTCGCCGGGGGCCGGGTTCAGCAGGGGCCGGGCCGCGAGCCAGGCGTCCAGCGCGGGGCGGCTGGTGTCGCTGAGCGGCGCGAGGCGCTCCTTGGAGCCCTTGCCCAGCACTCGGATATGGCGCGATCCCGGCTTGTAGTCGCGCACGCGCAGGCCCAGCGCTTCGGAAATGCGCAGGCCCGATCCGTACAGCAGTTCGAGCAGGGCGAGGTCGCGCGCGCGCACGGCGTCCTCGGGCGTGGCGGCCTGCGCGGGCGGCGCGTCGTCCAGCAGATCAAAAACCTGATCCACGTTGAGCATGGCGGGATGGCGCTGCTCCTGGCGCGGATTGCGCACGCCCCGGCAGGGATCCTCCGGCACGGCCCGCATGCGGTACAGATGGCGGAACAGCGAGCGCAACGCGGAGAGCTGCCGCGCCACCGAGGAGCGCGCCTTGCCCTGCTGGATCAGCAGGGAAGAAAAGCGGCGGATGTGGCGTTTTTCCACCTCGGCCGGGCGGGCCAGGCTGAGGCCTTCCTCGCGCAAAAAGCGCTCAAACTCCGTCAAATCGCGGGCGTAGGCCTCCACGGTGGCCGGGGACGCGCCCTTCTGGAATTCCAGAAACGCCAGAAAAGCCAGCGCCTTATCCGGCAGATCCGGCAGAACGGGAGGCGCGGGGGGGCCGGGTTTTGCGGAGCGCGCGCGGGTCACGGCCGGGCCTCGTAGATCATGCCGGGCAGGCGGCGCACCGTGCCGCCCACTTCCAGCATCAGCAAAAGCGCGCTCAGGCCGCCGGGGTCGTCGCCGGGCAGCAGGGCAAGCAGATCATCCACCGGCAGGGGGCCGTGCTCGCGCAGCAGCGCGACCACCCGCCCTTCCCGCGTGGAGAGGTCGGGCGGCGGAGCCGGAGGGGAGGGGGGCGGAGCAAGCGGCGAGGCCGCCACGGGAGTTTCCGGGCCGGGCCGGGCCATGCGCGACAGCACGGCCGCAAGCTGCGGAAACAGATCGGCCAGAATATCGGCGGCGCACAACGCCCGGCGCGCGCCCTGCGCCAGCAGATCCGCGCAGCCGCCCGACGCGCCGGATGAGCCGCTCGCCGTGAGAGGCCGGGCGCTGGGCGGCACGGCGTACACGGCGCGGTTCTGCTCCAGCGCCATGCGGGCCGTGATCAGACTGCCGCTTCTGGACGCGGCTTCCACCACCAGCACGCCGAGCGACAGCCCGCTGATGATGCGGTTGCGGATGGGAAAATACCTGGCTTCCGGCGGCGTGCCGGGCGCAAACTCGCTGACCAGCAGGCCGTCCCGGCCCAGGGCCTCGTACAGCGCGGCGTGCGCGGAAGGGTAAATTTTGTCGAGCCCCGAGCCCAGCACCGCGATGGAGCGCCCCTGTTCCGCCAGGGCGGCCTCGTGGGCCGCGCCGTCGATGCCAAGCGCCATGCCCGACACCACCGTCACCCCGCACAGCGAGAGTTCGCGCGCGATTTCGCGGGCCAGCCACAGGTTTTTGGGCGCGCAGGAACGCGAGCCCACCACGGCCACGCAGGGGTTGTTCAGCAGCGAGACGTCGCCCCGGACGTACAGAAACGCCGGGGCGTCGGGCAGTTCTTTGAGCAGGGCGGGGTAGAGGGGATCCGTCCAGACGATGACCCGGCCGTCCAGGCCTCGGGCGGCTTCCCATTCCGGCCGGGCCCGATCGCGCCAGGCGTCGCCCGCCAGTTCGCGGGCGCTTTCCAGGGCGCGGCGGGGCAGGCCCGCGCCGGCCCAGCGCGCGGGAGCCCGCACGGCCGCGTAGGCCGAACCGAAATGGCGGAGCAGGCGGCAAATGCTGCGCGTGCCAAGGCCCGGCAGGGAGCGCAGCGCAAGGGCGGCCCAGAATTCGGCGCGGCCCGCCTCGTCCAGATCAGCCAGGCCGGACAGGCCGGCCGGCGCGGCCAGTTGGGCCGGCGCGGCCAGTTCGGCCGGAACGTCCGGTGCGACCGGAACGTCCGGTGCGACCGGTTCGGCCGGAACGTCCGGCCCGGATGGTCTGGCGCCGGGAGCGTCCATCAGGGGTTCAGGCCCATGCGCCGGGCGCGGGCGGAGGCCTCGGACGACGGCCAGTCTTCATACAGCACGGCGATGTGCAGGGCGGCGTTGGCAGCGTCGCCCAGCTTCTGGTAGGCCAGGGCGGTTTTCAGCAGGGAGTCCGGCGTTTTGGGATCTTTGGGAAAGCGCGACTGCACGTCCTTGAACGCAAAGATCGCGTCGGCGTAGCGCCCGCGCGAATACAGCGTTTCGCCCTTCCAGTACAGGGCGTTGGGCACAAGGCGGCTGCCCGGGTACGTTTCCAGAAAAGCCTGAAACGCGGCGTCGGACTCCGCAAAACGGCCGGAACGGTAAAGTTGGAGCGACATTTCGTATGCGCGGCGCTCCGACTGCGCCGGCGCGGCGGGCTCGGCGGACGTTTGCGGAGCGGGGGAGGAAACGCGCGGAGCGGGAGAAGGCGTTGACGCGGGGGCCTGTTCTTCAGCAACCGGCGGAACGGACGGCAGCGCCCCCGGAGCCGGCATTGCCGGAGCCGCCACGGGCGGAACCGCCACGGGCGGAACCGCCACCGGCGCAGCGGGCGGCGTCGCGGGCTTTTGCGGGGCGGCTTTGGGAGCGGGGCGGGGCGACGAGGTCAGCGGCGTGGGCGGGGCCAGGGGATCGATCATCCGGCCTTCAAACGCGGGCGGCTCCGCAACGGGTGCGGGGGAAGGGGCGGCCGGGGAGGGCGATCCCGCCGGAGAAGACGCGGGCGGCGGAATATCCGGCGGGGCGGAGGCCGCGACTTCTGGCATAAGCGCGGGTATCGCGCCTTCTGGCACGGGCGCGAGTAGCGCGCCTTCCGGCAAGGTCGCGGGTATCGCGCCTTTTGGCGATGTCGCGGGTATCGCGCCTTCTGGCAAGGCCGCGGATATCGCGCCTTCCGGTGCGGTCACGGGGGCCGCCGGGCTGTGCGGGGGCACGGGCACGCCGCGCTCCCTGGCTTCGCGTTCCAGATACTCCACGCGCAAATTGAGGTCGTGGACTTCTTCCTTCAGCGGCAGGGTTTCGGCGCGCGTGGCCTGCAACTCGCGCTCCAGAAAGGTCACGCGGCCTTCCAGCGCGCTGGGCTCGCGCTTGCCGGAGCAGGATGCGGCCAAAAAGGCCAGGGGTATGAGCAGGGCGGCAAAGCTCCGGGTCATGCGTCCTCCGAAGGAGCGGGCCGGCCGGGGCCGGCCTTTCAGGCGGTTTTGCAGCCTCCGTTCTAAGCGAGCGAACGTCTTTTAGCAAGGCCGGTCAGCGCTCCGACCACACCAGCCTGCCGCCCTTAACCGCCGCGCGGCCCAGCGCCAGACCCTTCCAGCGCAGCATGACGGCCTGCTCCGCGCCGCCCGGAGCGGGCACGCTGCGCCCCTGCACCAGCGCTTCAAGCAGCGCCGCGCCTTCCGCTCCTTCCAGATCGAGCGGCGGCAGGCACGAGGCATGGCGCAGGCGGGGCGAGAGGCGCGGGCCGCCCCGGCCCGACTTGCCGCAATACAGCCCCTGCCAGCGCAGCGCGGCGGGCAGGCCCAGCGCCTGCGGCGGGGCCATGTGCAGGCTCTCGCCAAACATACCGATCGGCGCGGGTAAAAGCGCGGAATCCACCCCGGCCTCGCGCAGCGCGGCCTCGGGGGCCCAGGCCACGCGCAGGGGCTCGGGAACGGCGGAGGCGTCGCCCGGCAAGGGGCCCTCCGCCTTGCGCAGCCGGGCCACAAAAAAGCCCTGGGCGTCGGCGTCCGGCTCCAGCAGCCACGCGCCCTCGCCGCCGGGCGCTCCGGCCTGGAAACGGAAGCCGGGCAGGGCGGGCAGGGCTTCGGACGCAAGGCCAAGCTCCTCGCGCGCAAAAAGGATCTGCTCCTCGTTTTCCCGCGGGTTGGTCGTGCAGGTGGAGTAGACCAGGACGCCGCCCGGCCGCAGCAGCCGCGCCGCCTCGCGCAGCAGGCCGCGCTGGATGCGGACGAGCGGATCGATTTTGTCGTCCTTCCAGATGGAGCGCACGCCGGGGTGGCGATCTTCGGTGCCCCAGCCGGAGCAGGGCGGGTCGAGCTGGATGAAATCCCAGGAGGCGGCGGGCAGGGGCAGACGCTCGCCCTTGTGGCAGCAGGTGACCACGCGGGCCAGATCGAGCAGTTGCATGTTGCGCCGCAGCGTGGCCAGGCGGGAGGGGTTGGGCTCGTTGCCCAGCACCAGGCCCGTGGGGCCCACCAGAGCCGCAAGCTGGCCGGTTTTGCTGCCGGGGCTGGCGCACATGTCCAGCACGGCCACGCCTTCGGGCGGGTTGAGCGCCAACGGCGGCAGCATGGAGGCGCGATCCTGGATATAGATGCGCCCAAAAAACGCGGCCAGACTGTTGCCCAGCGGCTTCGGCTCGCGGAGCAGGCGGCGGGCCGGGCCAAAAAAGCTGTCTGGCTCCAGATCATAGCCCTGGACGCGGAGCAGATCCTCCACGGCCTCCCATTGCCCGCAAGGGGCGGCAAGGCGGAACGAGCGCCGGTTTTGCGACATGCATCCTCACGCGGGCGGCCGCCGAAAAGGACGGCCGGGATTGTTGCGGGCTTGCACGAGAAAGGATACGATGCCGCCAAAGCTTTTAAGGAGTCTTCCATGCAGCGACGCATTTGGCCCGTCCTTTGGGCATGTACTCTTCTGTTGATGACGATGCAAGCGGCCCCGGCCGTCGGCGCGACGTACGTTGTCGCCCCGTTCCAGGTCAACGGGCCGGACGGTTTTCAATATCTGGAAAAGGCCGTTCCTCCCATGCTGGCTTCGCGCCTGTTCTGGCAGGGCAAGTTTGAGCCCGTGCCCACGCAGGACGCCATTGCCCAGGGCAACGCGCCCAAGGGCCGCGAAGCGGTGGAAAAACTGCGCCAGAACCAGAAGGCCGACTATGTGATCTGGGGCAGCGTGACCATTCTTGGCCAGGACGCCAGCATGGACGTCAACGTGCTGGACGCCGCGGGCAAAACCTGGCAGCACGCCGGCAAAAGCCCGGTCAACAATTTGATCGGCGCGCTGGAGTCGGTGGCGGATTCGATCAACCGCGACGTGTTCGGCCGCCCCGTGGCCGCCCCGCAAGCCCCGGCCGGCCGCGCCGCGCCCGCCCTGAACCCCGAGTTCATGGTTAACGAAACCCAGGCCGGCACCGTGTACCTCAACCCGCAAATCCGCTACCAGGGCGCAACCGACAGCGAACGCCTGCGCAGCCAGATGCTCGACATCCACTCCACGGGCATGGAAGTGGCCGACGTGGACGGCGACGGCAAGAACGAAGTGCTGCTGATCGACGCGCGCGGCATCACGGCCTTCCGCTGGGCAGACGGCCGCCTGAACGAGCTGGCCACCTACACCCTGCCCACCATGATCACGCCGCTGGCCGTGCGCGCCTACCCGCTGGGCCGCCAGAACCTGATCGTGCTTTCGTGCTACGACACCGTCAACAAGGGCCCCAACAGCGTGATCCTGTCCTTTGAGGGCGGCGTGTTCAAGGTGGTGGCCCAGCGCATCCAGCACTATCTCAACGTGGTCAAGCTGCCGCCGCTCAACATGCCCACCCTGGTGGGGCAGAGCGGAGACTCTTCCACGCGCGTCACCCGCGGCGACGTGTTTGAAGTGATGCTCCAGGGCGACCAGGTGATCCGCGGCGCCAACGTGCAGAGCCTGCCCAGGGAAGCGAACGTGATGAACTTCGCCTGGGTGCCGGGCTCCGAGCGCTCCGGCGGCGACTATGTGGTGGTGCTGAACGATATGGAAAACCTCCTCACGTTCAGCCCCAAGGGCAACCGCCTCGCCAAGAGCGACGACCGCTTCTCCGGCGGCAGCGTCTTCATCCCGCGCGACAACGCCATGCCCGGCATGGGCTCCAGCTCCACCAGCGACCCCGGCCTCACCCAGAACTACTACATCCCCATGCGCATGGTCGTGGCCGACGCCGACAACGACGGCCGCTACGAAGTGCTGGTCAACAAGCCCATCACCACGGCGGGCGCCATTTTCCAGAACTTCCGCACCTACCCCCAGGGCGAAATCCACGCCCTGCAATGGGACGGCGTGGGCCTCGATCTGCTCTGGAAAACCCGCCGCATCAAGGGCACCGTGGTGGATCTGACCCTGGCCGACCCCAACAACGACGGCGTGCCCGACCTCGTGGTCAACGTCAATTCCTATCCGGGCGCGCTGGGCACGGCCAAGGTGCGCACGCTGGTCATCCTGTACCCGCTGGACGGCGCGCGCCTCAGCTCCACGCCCAACCCCGGCGACGACGAGGACTAACGGCCCATGACGCCTGAAAACGGCCAAAGCGCCGACGCCATGCCCGAGGCGACCTTTTCCACGCTGGTGATGTCGCTGGCCTCCTCGGCCCTGATGCACATGGGCGAGGTGCCCAACCCCGACACCGGGCGCACCGAGGCCAGCCCCGCGCTGGCCAAGAGCACCATCGACATCCTCGCCATGCTGGAGGACAAAACCTCCCACGGCCTGAGCCCGGACGAAGCCCGCCTGCTCAAGGACGTGCTGTACGAACTGCGCATGAAGTTCGTCGTACACAAGTAAAACGCGGAGAAGCGACATGGCTATACGCGCCGGACTGGTGGGCGTAACGGGCTACACCGGCATGGAACTGGCCAGGATACTGGCCGGGCATCCCCATATCCGCCTCACGGCGGCCACCTCCCGCCAGGAGGCCGGCCGCCGCCTGGGCGAACTGTATCCCTTCCTCAACCAGCTGCCCGGCGCGGACGTTGTGCTCTCCAACCCCGATCCGGCCGCCCTCGCCGCCGCGTGCGACGTCGTCTTTCTGGCCGTGCCGCACGGTGTGGCCATGGAAATGGGCGCGGCCCTGTATGACGCCGGAGCCAGAGTGGTCGATCTCTCGGCCGACTTCCGCCTGCACAGCGCCGCCACGTTTGAGGAATGGTACCACACGCCGCATTCCCGCCCCGGCCATCTGGCGCACGCCGTCTACGGCCTGCCCGAAATCCACGCCGAGGCCATCCGCAAAACGCGCCTGGTGGCCAACCCCGGCTGCTACCCCACGGCGTCCATTCTGGGGTTGTACCCCGCCCTCAGCCAGGGGCTAGTGCAGGCCGACGGCATCGTCATCGACGCCAAATCCGGCGCAACCGGCGCGGGCCGCAAAGCCGCGGTCAACATGCTGTTCTGCGAAGTGGCGGACTCCTTCCGCCCCTACAGCCTGGCCAAGCACCGCCATACGCCCGAAATAGAGCAGGAGCTTTCGGCCTTTGCGAATGAAAGCCTCACCGTGTCGTTCAATCCGCATCTGGTGCCCATGAACCGGGGCATCCTGGCCACCATCTACACCCGCCTGAAGCAGCCGCTGACGCAGGAAGAAGCGCAGGCCGCCTACGAAAAAGCCTACGAAAGCAAGCCCTGGGTGCGCGTGCTGCCCGCCGGGCAGCTGCCCGAAACCCGCAACGTGCGCGGCTCCATGTTCTGCGACATCGCCGTCACCGTGGACAAGCGCGTGGGGCGGCTGATCATCACCTCGGCCATCGACAATCTCTGCCGGGGCGCGTCCGGCCAGGCTGTGGCCAACGCCAACCTGCTCTGCGGCCTGCCCGTGGACGCGGGCCTGAACGCCGCGCCGCTCATGCCGTAAACTCCGGCTTCCGCATTCCCGGCCAAAAATGAAGGCGGGCGATCATCATCGCCCGCCTTTTTGTCTGGCGTTTTGCGCCTGCCGGTTCATTCCCGCGAGAATTCGCCGCTCTTGCCCCCGGATTTGTACACCAGGCGCACATCGCGGATGATCATGTCCTTCTGGACGGCCTTGGCCATGTCGTACACGGTGGCGGCGGCAATCTGCACGGCCACGATGGCTTCCATTTCCGCGCCGGTGCGGCCGAACGTGCGCACTTCCGACTCGATCAGCACGGCGGGCGGCTGCTCCTGAATGGCGAACGTCACGTCCGCGAAGGTCAGGGCCAGCGGGTGGCAGAGCGGAATGAGGCCGGACGCGCGCTTGGCGGCCAGAATGCCCGCGGTTTTGGCCACGGCCAGCGCGTCGCCCTTGGGCAGCGCGTTCTGGCGCAAAAGCGCCAGGGTGTGCGCGTTCATTTCCAGCACGGCGCGGGCTCTGGCCACGCGGGCGGTTTCGGGCTTGGGCCCCACGTCCACCATGCGGGCCGAGCCGTCGGGCGCAATGTGCGAAAGCGCGGGGGCTTCCTCGCGCACGGCAGCCAGCAGCACGGCCAGCACCTCGTCGGGGCCGAGGTCGGACGTATCGACAATGACGGCGTCGGGCGCGGGCCGCAGGGGATCCACGGCGCGGTTCCTGTCCTGCTCGTCGCGGGCGATGATGTCGGCCAGAATGGCGTCCTTGTCCACGGCTTCGCCCTTGGCCGTGAGTTCGAGAAAACGGCGTTCGGCGCGCACTTCGGGCCGGGCGTCCAGAAAAAACTTGCGCCGGGCGCGCGGGAAGACCGTGGTGCCCATGTCGCGCCCTTCGGCCACCAGCGAACAATCGCGGCCCATGGCGCGCTGGGCTTCCTGCAACACCAGGCGCAGCGCGGGCAGGCGGCCCATCAGCGAGGCCAGGCGGCCGGCCTTTTCGCTGCGGATTTCATCGCCCACAGGCTCGTCGTTGCAGCGCAGCAGCGCGGGGCCGCCGGGCGGGCATTCCAGCGCAAACCGGCAGGCCGAGGCGCGGCGGCGCAGTTCGTCCTCCGTCATATCGGCGGCCTCCGCCCCCAGGCACAGGCCCAGCGTGCGGTACATGGCTCCGGTGTCGAGGTAAGCGATGCCGAGGGCGTCGGCCAGGCGGCGGGCGGCGGTGCTTTTGCCCACGCCGGCCGGGCCGTCGATAGCCACAATAAGGGGCTCCGCGTTCATGTCCGGGCTCCTTGCAGCAGGGCGGCGCATTCGCGCAGCAGCCATGCGTTTTCTTCCTCCGTGCCCACGCTGATGCGCAGCCAGTCGGGCAGCTGGTAGCCGCCCAGCGTGCGGATGATCAGTCCGCGCTCCAGCAGGGCGGCGCTGATCGCCTTGGCCGTCGGGCCGCCCGCCGGGGGCGACACCATGATGAAGTTGGCGCTGCTGGGCGCCACGCGAAAGCCCATGCCGGCAAAACCGGCGGAGAGCGTCTCGCGGCCCTCGCGCACCAGGCGCAGGGTGGCTTCGCGGTGCTCCACGTCCTCCAGGGCGGCCAGGGCGGCTTCTTCGGCCAGGGTGTTGAGCGAGAAGGGCAGGCGCACGCGCCACAGCGCGTCGGCCAGGCGGGGCGGCAAAATGCCGTAGCCTATGCGCAGGCCCGCCAGCCCGTAAAGCTTGGAAAACGTGCGCAGCACGGCCACGTTGGGCAGGTTGCAGCGCAGCATGGACTCCTGCTCGCCCGCGAACTCAATATAGGCTTCATCCACCACCAGCAGGCAGGAGGGCGGCAGGGCGCGGGCCACGCGCGCGATTTCGCGGGACGGGGCCAGCCGGCCGGAAGGGTTGTCCGGCGAGGTGAGAAAGACCAGGCTGGTGTTGTTGTCCACGCGCTCCAGCAGGGCGTCGAAATCAAAGCTGAAATCGTCCTTCAGGTGGACGCGGCGCAAATCCACGCCCGCGAGCCGCGCCTGGGTGACGTAAAGGCCGAAGCAGGGCCGGAAGGCCACGGCGTTGTGCAGGCCGGGCACGGCGCGCACGCGGAAAATCAGGTCGATCAGCTCGTCCGAGCCGTTGCCGATAAAAATGCGCGAGGCGTCCACGCCGGTATGGGCGGCCAGCGCCGCAACCAGGCGCGGATTGCCCGCCTGCGGGTAGCGGAAGGCCAGGTGGCTTTTTTCGCGCAGCACGGCCAGCGCCTTGGGCGGCACGCCAAGCGGATTTTCGTTGCTGGCCATTTTGACCACGCGCTCCAGGCCGTAGCGGCGGCGGATGTCCTCAATGGCCAGGCCGGGTTCGTAGGGGTCGAAGGCCGCGACTTCAGGGCGGACGTCGTCGGGAGAGGTGAAGGGTAGAGACATGGCGCAACCTGCTGGTTAAAAGAACATTCCGGCGAAGCGCGAGGCTCCGCCGGAATGGTATAATGTTCTTACGCAAAAAAGGCTAGGCCAGGGTTTCCGGAGCGGCGGCGGGCCGGATGGTCAGCACGGGGAAGGGGGAGTTTTTCACCACCTTTTCCGCCAC
Source organism: Mailhella sp. (assembly GCA_031552135.1). GTDB lineage: Bacteria > Desulfobacterota > Desulfovibrionia > Desulfovibrionales > Desulfovibrionaceae > Mailhella. The sequence continues at coordinate 5,307 of JAVBMS010000033.1, read as the reverse complement.
GGAGCCGAAGAGGATGCGGTCGATACCCTTGCGGCCGTGCGTGCCCATGATGATCAGATCGGCGCCTTCATTTTCCGCCATGGCCAGGATTTCTTCGGCGGCGTAGCCCACAACCACTTCGGCGCGGACGGGAACACCGCTGAAATGCTCGGCCACAAAGGTGCTCATGGCTTTTTCGGCCCCGGTGACAATTTCACCCACAAAGCTGTCGATGGTGTTGGGGGGCACATGGAAGCCGGTATACTGCGTCAGCGTGGGCGCGGCGTACACCGCCACGATGCTCGCCCCTGACATCTTCGCCAGCATGGAGGCGTATTCCGCCACGACCTTGCTGTGTTCGGACAAATCCAGGGCGCATATGATTTTTTCGAGCTTAGTCATAAAGCCTCCTGAGATAAGAGATGCGGAATACGGCATCGCGGACTTCGCGACAACTTCAGCATAGGATTTTTTTGCCGCATAGACAAGCGGCCGGGCAAAGAGTACCTTGAATTCTCAGAGAAAAATGCGGCATTCTTTGCCTGGACGGCCTATCGGTTATGTGATTTCAGCACGTTGAAACGAGCCCTTCCTGTGGCAAGCTTTTTGCTTGCAACAGCCAAACATGTTGGAGGCCCCATGAAGATCAACACCGAACTGGAGCGTCTGCTGCGCACGGAGCAAAACCGGCCGCAGACGCAAAAAGCGGGCATTCCCGAGGGAGAGGGCTTTGAGGATCTGCTGGCGCGCGGGCTCGCGCGGCCCGGCACGGCCCAGGCGGCCGACCCGCAGGCGCTGCGGGCGCTGGCCGATCCGTTGCGTCTGGCCAATCTGGACGTCATGAACCTGGCCGGGTTGAGCGGCGCGGAGGAAACGGACGGCGATCCGTTCGCTTCTCTGGGCGGCGGCATAGAAAACGCCCTGCTCGGCTTCGACAGCTACGCCGCCAGCCTCGATTCGTCCTCGCTCAAAGACGCCTGGAGCGCCCTGCAAGCGCTGGACGGCTCCGTCGCGGCCCTGCGCCAGGATCTGGGGCGCCTGCCCCGGCCTGATCCCGGCCTGGAATCCATGGTCAACGAACTGGAAGTGCTCACAGCCACCGAGAAGTTCAAGTTCAACCGGGGCGACTACCTGCCCGCGTAAGGCCGCCCGCCCCGCAACGACAAAACCCGCGCCCAGCGCGGGTTTTGTTTTGGCGCGGATGATCGGGCGGGCATCACAGGGCGGGAGCACGCGACATCCGGCAAAAACCGCCGCAGCGCACCGCCCCCACCCCCATCTTTTTGCGCCGTTGTCATTCCTCGACAGTGCGTTCCAGCCGGAAGTGCGCGCCCTCGCAGCAATGGGGCAGGGCATCGCCTTCCGCGCAGGTTATCTCGCCGCCGCATACGCCGCAGGCGTACACGCCCGCCAGGGGGGCGCTCTCGCCGGGCTGCATCTGTTCCGTATTCATTTCGGACATATCGCTCTCCTTTGTGGATGTTTTCTCCATTATCCACAAAGGAGACAGCGCAACAATGATAGACTGGCATGTGCTGTCTATAACCAGACTGCATAGAATCGTAAAATGCATCCAATATATATTACGAGATAAATAACAACGCGATCATTGTTTTCCTGCACCAGGCGCTTCACAATCCTTTATCGCTGAAAAACTTAACATGCAGCGAATGGAGGTGCCATGAAACGCTACGCGCTTCTTTTCCTGACTGTGGCCGCGGCCGCGATTGTGACCATCAGCCCCGCGAACAAAACCCTTGCCGACAGCATCGCGCCGCCCCAGGCGGAAGGCAAAGCCGTCATGGACTACCTGAACCGGGCCGATTTCCGGCAATGGGCGCTTTTGCCCGGCACGCAGCCGTTCCGGCAGGGCAAACAGCCCCACGGCGCGCTGCAGAACGTCTACGTTAACGATATCGCGCTGCGCGGCCTGCAAACGCAGGGCCCGCTGCCCGACGGAAGCATGATCGTCAAGGAAATCTTCAGCGGGGCCCGCGAGTTCTCCGGCCTGGCCATCATGTACAAAACGGCCGCCCCGCCCAACATCAACGGCTATTTCTGGATGACGGCGGATCCGGACGGCCGGGTTCTCCGCGAGGGCGCGCTGGAAGGGTGCATGCGTTGCCACACCCCGGCCAGGGCGCGCGACTATATCATGTTGCGCCAAATGCCCTGAGCGGCCGGGACGGCGCGGCGAATCATGCCTGAAGGCGGCAAAGAGGGCAGGGCCGCGCTTCCTCCGGTTCCGCAATGCGCTTGCGCTTACCAGGCCGCCATATCGGGCGGCGCGCTTTTGACGGCAGCGCGCAATTCCTCGACGGACGCGGTGGACGCGCCTATTTTGCCCACCACGATGCCCGCCGCGTAGTTGGCAAGCAGGCAGGCTTCGGCCAGCGGCACGCCCGCGGCGAGGGCCAGGCCGATGGTGGCGATGACGGTGTCGCCCGCGCCGGTCACGTCAAAGACCTGCCGGGCGGCGGTGGCCAGGTGCAGGACGCTCTCGCCTTCGCCATCCGGGCTCTCGCCTGCGCTGAAAAGAGCCATGCCGTCGGGGCCCAGCGTGGTCAGGACGTGGCGCGCGGCCAGCTCGCGGCGCAGGGTCTGGCCCGCGCGCAGGATGTCGGCGCGGGTGGCCACGGGCAGGCCCACGGCCTCGCTGGTTTCCTTGGCGTTGGGCGTCAGCAGGTAGGCCCCTTTGTAGAAGGCCTTGTTCTGCGGCTTGGGATCGACCAGAACCTTGGGCTGGCGCGGGCTGGAGGCCATAAGATGCGGCAGGAGGCGGCCGTTGACCATGCCCTTGCCGTAGTCGGACACAATGATCACGTCGCAGCCGGGCAGGAGCGGCGCGAGGGCGTCGAGCATCCGCGCGTATTCCTGGGGCGTGAGTTCCGCATTGTTCTCATGATCGAGGCGCAGCATCTGCTGACGGCGGGCCAGCACACGCGTCTTGCTGATGGTGGGGCGGCCGGGGATGCGGATGAGGCGCGAATCCACCAGCGCCTCGCGCAGCATGGCGTCCACGCGGTCGCCGGCCGGGTCGCTGCCGATCATGCCCACCAGAACGGGGCGGCCGCCCAGCGCGGCGATGTTGCGGGCCACGTTGCCCGCGCCGCCCAGCGTATGCCGCGTTTCCTCCACCCGCACCACGGGCACCGGGGCCTCGGGCGAAATGCGGTCGGCATCGCCGATCAGGTAGGTGTCGAGCATGACATCGCCGACAACCAGCACGCGCGCGCCGGCCAGCGTATCCAGATGGCGGATCAGCGACTCATTCATGGCCGGACTCCTGCCCTCCCTGCCGGGCGGGTTGCACGGGTTGCGCGGCCGGGCGGGGCGACGCCTGGGCCGGAGGCACAATGGCGTCCAGCAGCGCGTCGAGCGTGGCGTCGAGTTCCCCGTCAGCCGCGGGGTCAAAGGCGGGGTCAGGCTCGGCGTCTGATGCGGCGTCTGATGCGGAAACGGAGGCGGGCGCGGCGTCGCAAGCTTCGTCCATCAACGCGGCGGCAGCGGAAAGGGCGTCAGCGGCAAAGGCGTCAGCGGACGCGTCCGGTTCGCCCATCCCGCCCAAGCCTGAGGCCGCCGCTTCGGCCGCCACTTCGGCTGCCGTATCATCATCCAAATGTTGGGCGGGCTCCAGGGGCGCGGAGGAAGAGAGGGGCTGGCCGGAATCCGGCTCCTGGCCGCCCACGCCCAGAAGGTGCAGCACATAGGCCAGCTCGCCCTTGGACGTGTAAGGAATGGCTATGCGGCCCTTGTCCTCGGTGCCGCTGATATTGGCGCCGTGATGCCCGGCCTGGCGGAGCGCCTTTTGCATTTCCTTCAATCCCGGCGTGTTGCGCGGGCCGCGAGCCCGGCCGGCCGAAGCCGGCAGGGGGGCGTCTGCGCTTTCGCCCTCGCCCTTGTTCCTGCCCTCAACATGAGGCAGCGCTCCGGTGCGCTTCCAGCAGTCGGCAGCGGCCTCGGCCTCGCGCACGGACAATTCGCGCTCCACAACGCGCGCAAAGAGGGCGGAGCGGGCTTCGTCGTCCGCAATGCTCAAGAGGGCGCGCGCATGGCCGGCGCTTATTTTTCCTTCCGCCAGAGCCTGTTGCATATCTTGCGGAAGCGCCAGTAACCGCAATGCGTTCGCAATGGCAGGGCGGCTTTTGCCAAGCTTGACGGCCAACTCCTCCTGGCTGAGCGCGTAGGTAACCCGCAGCATCTGCAGGGCGTCCGCCTCTTCCAGGGGATTCAGGTTTTCGCGTTGCAGGTTTTCCACCAGGGCCACGGTCATGGCTTCCACGTCCGAATAGGCCGTGATGACCACCGGCACTTCGGTCAGGCCCGCCAGTCTGGCCGCCCGCCAGCGGCGTTCGCCCGCCACGATCTCGTACACCTGCGGGACGCTGCCCGCCTTGGGCCGCACAATCAGCGGCTGCACCACGCCCTGGCTCTTGATGGAGGCCGAAAGCTCGCCCAGCGCGGCATCGTCAAACCACTTACGGGGCTGGTTTTCCGCGGGCACAAGCTGGGTCAGGGCCAGTTTGCGGGTATCACGCGCGGGAGCCTCCGCCTCGCGCGTGGATCGAAGCAAAGAATCCAGGCCGCGCCCAAGTCCTCGTTCCGGTGTCGCCATATCAACCTCGCTGCCGGGCGCGAGCGCCCGCCGATGGATGTGTCACACAATCAGGATCCGGAAGCCGCGCGGGAAGGCTTGGTTTGCACCACTTCCCGCGCAAGCTGCAAATACGCTTCCGCGCCCTTGGACTTGATGTCGTAATGCAGGATGGATTTGCCGTGGCTGGGCGCTTCCGAAAGGCGCACGTTGCGCGGAATCAGCGTCTTGAAAATATGCTGGGGAAAGCAGCGCTCGGCTTCGCTTTTGACCTGCCGGGCCAGCTTGTTGCGGGCATCGTACATGGTGAGGATGACGCCCAGCAAATCCAGCTCGGGATTCAGGCGTTTGCGCACCTGCTCATATGTGTAGAGCAGCTTAACAATGCCTTCGAGCGCAAAAAATTCGCATTGCAGAGGTATCAGCAGCTCGCGCGCCGCGCACAGCGCATTGAGCGTGATCAGGCCCAGCGAGGGTGGGCAATCCAGAATAATGTACTCGTAATTGCCCTGAACAGGGTGCAGCAGCTCGGACAAATAGTATTCCCGCGCCATTTTATCGACCAGTTCCAGCTCCACACCCACCAGATCCGATGTGGAGGGCAGCAGCGAAAGAAACGGTGTGGCCGTTGGCAGCAAGGCGTCTTTTAAGCTGGAGGGGTTGTAAAACGCGGTGTACAGGTTGGATTTGATGCTTTCTTGATCAAAACCCAGAGCGCTGGTGGAGTTGGCCTG
>JAVBMS010000034.1:0-14127 GCA_031552135.1 Mailhella sp. | reverse complement strand
TACGGCTACCGCGTTCTGCCGCTTAAGTTTCACGCCTCCGCCGGCGCTTTACGCCGCGAGTGAATCGCGGCTACGCCGGCTTCGCGGCGGAACCTCGCTCCGCTCAGTTCCGCGAGCATTTCAAAGTTGAAATGCTCTAAGGCCCGCCGAGGGCCTGGCACTGCAAATCGCGCAAGTGGCTGCCGGAATCCCGGCCGCGGTCGCGCCAGGACTCAGGCAGGCGGACGGCCAGTATCCGTGCCAGATCGGCGTCCGCCATGCGCCGCAGCGGCTTTCCACTGTCACTCTCGGCCATTTTCCAAAACGGATCGTGCAGGCCCGCCGTATGGACGCGCCAGAGCAGATCGCGGCGCGTCCCGGCCCGGAGCGAGGCGTATTTTCCGGCCTTCATGTGCAGGGCCGCGCCCAGCGCCCCGGCGGCGATAAAGCGCGACGGCATGCCCAGGCGTGCGCCAAGGCGGCGCGCGGCGGCCTCGCTGCGCAGCTCGTGCCCGTAATGGTGCGGCAGCAGGGCCGGATCCGTCTCTTTTTTGCCCAAATCGTGGCACAGGGCCATCCAGGCGGCCACCGGATTTCCGGCGCAGCGATCCATGACCTCGCCGGTATGCTCCAGCACGGAATTATCATGCCAGCGCGCGGGCCCTGCCGGGATGCGGCTGGTCGCGTCCAGTTCCTCCAGCCAGGGGGCGAGGCAGCCGCCCGCCTCCAGAACGGAAAGCAGGCGCGAAGGCCGGGGCGCGGCCAGGGCGAGGAGCGCTTCGCGGCAAACCCGCTCGGCCGGGACATGCGCCAGGGCGGGCGTGCCGCTCATGTCGCGCATAAGAGCCAGCGTGCCTTCTTCCACGGTAAAATCGGGCAGTTCCGCCGCCAGGCGCGCCACACGGAACACCCGGGCGGGATCGGCCTCAAACGCGCCAGGCGCGGCCGCCCGCAGCAACCCGGAGCGCAAATCGGCCAGGGCTTGCGGATGCGCGTGCAGGCGGCCGTTTTCATCCACGGCCAGCGCGTTGATGGTCAGATCGCGCGCGGCGAGGTCGCTGGCCAGCGTGCCGCCGCGCAGCGGCGAAATCTCCAGCCCGCCCTGCAGCCAGACGTTCACGGTTTTTCCCACCTTGCGCGCCGAGGGCAGGGCTTGTACAAGTTCCGCAGGGCCGCCGGAAAACGCGAAGTCCAAATCGCGAACCGGCCTGCCCAGCAACAAATCGCGGACGCTTCCGCCCACCAGGTACAACATGACGCCTCTTTTTCGCGTGCTGGATCCTGTCCTTGACGCCAACGGCCGCCTTCTGGCCCGGCCGCCCGACAATCCGCCTGATCGCGCGCCGCCGTCGCCGGTATCGCCGGTATGGGCTGACACGCCGCTTCCTCCCGTATATCTTGCCGGAGAAGCCACTTCAAGCCTGGACGTGGCGCATGAACTGATCCGCCGCGGGCTTCTGCCCGAATGGGGCAGCGTGCTGGTGGAACGGCAAAGTTCGGGGCGCGGCCAGTTGCGGCGGGAGTGGGTTTCTCCGCCGGGCAACGTCTACGCCGCGTGGCGCCTGCCCATGACGGGCCCGTTCGCCGCCGAAGCCGCCGCCCCCGCCGTGGGCGCGCTGGTTGCCGAGGCGCTGACGCGCATGGGCTGCCGGGTGGCGCTCAAATGGCCCAACGACATTTTGCGGGCGCCGCATGGCGAATCCTGCCCTTCGCCCCGCTGGCGCAAGGTGGGCGGCATTTTGCTGGAAGAGCGCGGCGGCGCGCTGGTTGCGGGCATAGGGCTTAATCTGGCCGCGGCGCCGGAAGCGGATCGCCTGCGGCCGGAGGCCGCGTTTGCGGCGGGCCGCCTGACGCCGCCCGACGCCGCCGGGGAACTTTCCCCCGCCTTATGCTGGGCGCGGCTTGCGAGCGAGGCGATTTCTTGTTATTTTTCGTGGAGCGCGCAAACCGCGGCAACGCCGTGGCTCGCCTTGGCCGAAAAGCATCTTGCCTTTCGAGGGTGCATGGTTCGCCTGGAGGACGGAGAGTCCTGCCAGGAAGGCATTGTGGACGGACTGTGCTTGTCGGGAGCGTTGCGCTTGCGTACCACGTCCGGTGTCATGACTTTTTTGGGAGGCTCGCTCCTCCCCGGGTGGGGTAACTATGGCCTTTAAGACAATGGAAGAAGTTTGGGACGAACTTAGGGATAAACCTATTCTTGTAGCCAACAGAGGCATCCCCGCCCGGCGTATCTGCCGCGCCATCCGGGAACGCTTCCGCGCCATCGCCGTCATGACCGCGACGGACGTGGACAAAACTTCGCCCGCGGCCTCTTCCGCCCAGGAACTCATGTTGCTGGGTTCCGATCCCACCGCCTACCTCGACCTCGATCTCATCATCAGCATGGCCAAAAAGCGCGGCATCGCCGCCATCCATCCAGGATGGGGCTTTGCTTCGGAAGACGATACCTTCCCCCGCAAATGCGAAGAGGCGGGCATCATTTTCATCGGCTCAACGGCGGAGTCCATGAACCGCCTGGGCAACAAGGTGCAGGCGCGCCAGCTGGCCATGAAGCTTGGCATTCCCGTGGTGCCCGGCTCGGAAGGCGCGGTGGACGTGCGCGAAGCGCGCGAGATCATCCAGCGCATCGGCATGCCCGCCATGCTCAAGGCCGAAGGCGGCGGCGGCGGGCGCGGCATCTTTGTCATCCGCGACGAAGAGAGCCTGGAAGACGCCTTCCTCAAGGCCTCGACCCTGGCCGAAGCCTCGTTTGGCAATCCGCGCCTTTTTGTGGAAAAATACCTGGAACATGTGCGGCATATCGAAATCCAGGTGGTGGCCGACCAGCACGGCAACGTTTTCGCGTTTGACGAGCGTGACTGCTCCGTCCAGCGCAACCACCAGAAGCTGATCGAAATCACGCCCTCGCCCTGGGCCGGCCTCACGCCCGAACTGCGCGCCAGGCTCAAGGAATACGCCTGTACCCTGGTCAAGGCCGTCAACTACCACTCCCTGGCCACCGTGGAATTTCTGGTGGAGGAAGACGGTACGCCCTACCTGATTGAGGTTAACACCCGCCTTCAGGTGGAGCACGGCATCACCGAATGCCGCTACGGCGTCGACCTGGTGGAAACGCAAATCGCCATCGCCTTCGGCGTGCCCCTGCCGTTTACGGAAGAGAACACCCGCCCCTCGCACCACGCCATGCAGGTGCGCATCAACTGCGAAGATCCGCAGCGCGACTTTGCGCCCAACGCCGGGCGCATCACCCGCTACGTTTCGCCCGGCGGCCCCGGCGTGAGGCTCGACTCCAACATGTCGGCGGGCTACGACTTCCCCTCCAACTACGACTCGGCGGGCGCGCTTCTGATCGCCTACGGCCCGGACTGGCGCAAGGTGCGCGGCACCATGGAGCGCGCCCTGGCCGAATACACCGTGTCCGGCGTCAAAACCACCATTCCCTTCTACCGGCATGTGCTGCGCAATTACAAATTCCGCATGGGCGAGTTCGATACCAACTTCATCGCCCGCACGCCGGAACTTTTGCGCTACCAGGATCTGCCGCCGGAAGGCGAACGCCTGGCCCGCCTGGCCGCCGAAATTTCGGCCAAGGGCTACAATCCGTACGTCCAGCTTGGCGAATACCGTACCACGGACACGCCGCGCCTGCCCGCCTTCGAACCGGTGCTGCCGCCCATTCCCTCCAAAATCCGCCATGCCGCGAGCCCTTACCCCCGCGACGACCGCAAGGCGCTGATCGATTATCTGCGCGATTCCAACATCGTGCACTTAACCGACACCACGCCGCGCGACTTCACCCAGTCCAACAGCGGCAACCGCTTCCGCCTGGCGGAGGACGCGCTGGTGGGCCCCTACATGGACTCGTGCAACTACTTTTCCATTGAAAACGGCGGCGGCGCGCACTTCCATGTGGCCATGATGGCCAACATGACCTATCCCTTCAAGGAGGCGGAAGCCTGGAACCGCTTCGCGCCCAAAACCATGAAGCAGATCCTGGTGCGCTCCACCAACGTGCTGGGCTACTCGCCCCAGCCGCGCAACCTGATGCAGCTGACCGGCGAAATGATCTGCGATCATTATCATATCATCCGCTGCTTCGACTTCCTCAACGACATCCGCAACATGAAGCCGTTTGCGGAAGTGGTGCTCTCGCGCCGCAACGTGATCTTCGAGCCCTCGCTCTCGCTTTCGTGGGCCAAGGGCTTTGACGTGAACCACTATGTGGGCGTGGCGGAAGAAACGCTGAACATGGTGGCCTCAATTCTCGGTGGTTCGCAGAAAGAAGCGGCGGACAACATCATTCTCTGCCTCAAGGACATGGCCGGCGTCTGCCCGCCGCGCTTCATGACGGATCTTGTCCAGACGCTGCGCAAGCGCTGGCCCAACCTGGTCATCCATTACCACCGCCACTACACCGACGGCCTCTTTGTGCCCAGCGTGGGCGCGGCCGCCAGGGCCGGCGCGCAGATTGTGGACGTGGGCCTCGGCGCGGCCGTGCGCTCGTACGGCCAGGGCGACGCGCTGGCCACGGCGGCCTATCTGGAAGAAGAACTGGGCCTGAAAACGCTGGTCAACAAAGACATGATCCGCGAAGCCAACTTTGTGATCAAGCAGATCATGCCGTTCTACGACCGCTACTGCGCGCCGTATTTCCAGGGCATCGACCACGACGTTGTGCGCCACGGCATGCCCGGCGGAGCGACGTCTTCCTCGCAGGAAGGCGCCATGAAGCAGGGCTACATCCACCTTCTGCCCTACATGCTGCGCTTTTTGGCGGGCACCCGCCAGATCACCCGCTACCATGACGTGACGCCCGGCTCGCAGATCACCTGGAATACGGCTTTTCTGGCCGTAACCGGCGCCTGGAAGCGCGGCGGCGAAGAAGCCGTGCGCCAGCTTCTGCGCATTCTGGAAGACGTGGTGAACACGCCCGAGGACAAAACGGGCGCCGAACTGCGCAAAAACCGCCTGACGCTGTACCAGGACTGCAACGACGCGTTCCGCAACCTCCTGCTCGGCAAATTCGGCAAGCTGCCGCTCGGTTTTCCGCCGGACTGGGTGTACGAAAGCGCTTTCGGCCCCTCGTACCACAACGCGCTGCGCGACCGGACGGAAGTTTCGCCGCTCGATCGCCTGGCGCCGATCGACATCGACGCCGAAGCCGCCGCCTGCGCCGAAATCCTCAAGCGCATGCCCACGAAGGAAGAGCTTATCCTCTACCTCAATCACCCCGGCGACGCGATCAAGACCATACAGTTCGTCAACCAGTTCGGCGACCCGAACAACCTGCCCCTGCACGTCTGGTTTGAGGGACTGAAGCACGGCCAGGAATTCCAGTTCACCGACTCGGAAGGCAAGCCGCACAAAATGACCATGTTCAGCGTCAGCGGCGTTTCCGACCAGGGCACGGTGCAGGTGCGTTACAGCTACGACTCGGAGTTCATGTCGTACGAGGTCAAGGTGGCCAACCCCACCGGTTCGAACGGGCAGGACATCTCCATGGCCGACCAGGGCAATCCCCTGCATGTGGCCGCGCCGTCCAACGGCGACTTGTGGGTTGTGCACGTGCGCCCCGGCGATATTGTCAAGGCCGGCCAGGAACTGTTCAATATCTCCATCATGAAGCAGGAAAAAGCCGTCCTCACGCCCATCGACGGCATGGTGAAGCGCGTTTTGAAATCAGCGGATTACAAAGCGACGCGAAAGATGATACCCGTACGCGAGGGCGAGTTGATCGTGGAATTGACGCAGATGCCGCGCACATGTTCCAACCCCGTGTGCGCCAAGCCCCTGCCGTCCATGACGCTGCACTATTGCCCCTGGTGCGGACAGAAACTGGAAGAAGTGGCCGCCCAGCCGGCCGTCGACCCTGCCGACATATAACCTTGCCGTCACACGCTATCCGGAGGTCTGACATGGCCAAGACGACCCATACCACCGACGATCTGCAAAAGAAGCTGGTGCTGACCGGCGCCGACATCATGGCGATCGGCGAAATAGCCGAAACCATCGTGGGCGGCAAAAACTACAACACCGCGCACATCCACGAAGTGCCCGGCGTCAGCACGCCCCAGTTCCGCGCGATCTCGGCGCTGTGCTTCCACATGGTGCTGGACGAAACCTCCGTCAACGCGGCGCTGGTGCGCTCGCTGGTGGACAAGGAATACGCCCGCATCGACTGGAACGACCCGGAAATCAACCGTGACGGGGAATTCCTACAAAAACTCGTGCGCAACCTCGGCAAGGAAATCCGCAAGGCCCACGAAGCCCAGCCCGAGCTGACCAAGATCAAGCTGCGCACCTTCGTGAACAACGTGGTGGAAGGCTTTGCCACCTCGCAGGAAGAAATCGACCAGCTCCGCAAACGCTCGGTGCTGGTGCAGGCTTCCATTTTGTCCGTGCCGGTGCCCAAGGCCGTGGACGAAGCCGTGCGCCAGGCCTACCGCGACATCTGCAAGGAAGCCGGAGAAAAAGACGTGCCTGTGGCCGTGCGTTCTTCCGCCGCCGGCGAAGACTCGCGCAAAAAGGCCTTTGCCGGCCTGCAGGACACCTACCTCAACATGGTGGGCGAAGACCGCGTGGTGCAGGCCTACCATTGGGACTGCTCCTCCGCCTACAACCTGCGCTCCATGACCTACCGCCGCGAGGCCATCCGCGACGGCATCACCCGGGCCGAGGCCACGGGCAATGAAGAGCTCGCGCTCCTGGCCAAGAAAGAGTGGGCCATTGAGCACACGTCGCTTTCCGTCTGCATCATGCGCATGATCAATCCGGTGGTCGCGGGCACCGCCTTCAGCGCGGACACCGCCTCCGGCTGCCGGGGCACCAAACGCCACGATCTCGTCAGCATCGACGCCAGCTACGGCCTTGGCGAATCCATCGTGGGCGGCATGGTTACGCCCGACAAGTTCTACGTGTTCCAGCGCGACGACGGCGCGGAAGTGGTCATCCGCAACCTGGGCAGCAAAGACAAAAAGATCGTGTACGACGAAAAGGGCGGCACCAAACGGGTTTCCGTGCCCGAAAACGACGTTTACCGCTGGGCGCTTTCCATCCCGCAGGCCGAACTGATCGCCAAATCCGTGCGTCTGATCAGCAAGGCTTACGGCGGCATGATCATGGATACGGAATTCTGCATCGACGGCAAGGATCAGCTCTGGTTCGTGCAGGCCCGTCCCGAGACCCGCTGGAACGAAGAGTTTGAGCTGCACCCCGACACCATCTTCATGCGCCGCCTCGAAGTGGACGAAAAAGCCGCCGCCCGGGCCGAAGTGCTGCTGGAAGGCAACGGCGCCTCGCGCGGCGCGGGCCAGGGCACGGTGCGCTTTTTGCGCTCCGCGCTGGAGCTGAACAAGATCAACAAGGGCGACATCCTCGCCGCCGAACGCACCGACCCCGACATGGTGCCGGGCATGCGCGTGGCGGCCGCCATCATGGCCGACGTGGGCGGCGACACCAGCCACGCGGCCATCACGTCGCGCGAACTGGGCATCCCCGCCGTCATCGGCATCCAGCGCCTGGAAACCCTGCGCGCGCTCGACGGGCAGGAAGTGACCGTGGACGGCACGGCCGGCCGCGTGTACCGGGGCCTGCTGCCGCTGCTGGACGTGGGCGGCGAAATGGATCTCTCCAAGCTGCCCCCCACCAAAACGCACGTGGGCCTTGTGCTGGCCGACGTGAACCAGGCGCTCTTCCTCTCGCGCCTGCGCCATGTGCCGGACTTTGAAGTGGGCCTCCTGCGCGCCGAATTCATGCTGGGCAACGTGGGCGTTCACCCGCAGGCCCTGGAAGCCCTTGACAACGGCACGCTCCAGCAGGAGGTGCAGGTCAAGCTGGCGGAACTGGAAAACCAGCTCACCAAAACCGTGCGCGAGCAACTGGCCGCGGGCCTGCTCGTGTTCGACTTCAAGCTGCGCGACTATGTGGGCGTGCTGACCGGCCTGTCCAAAGCCATTGAGCGCGCGGCCGCCGAAGATCCGCACGGCACCGAGGAAGTGCTGGCCCAGCAGCGCAAACTGCGCGAACTGGAGCACAAGCTCGACGAATACATGGAAAACGCCGTCCGCCATCAGGACGCCCTGCGCACTTCCGTCAACCTGGAAGATCATATCCGCATCATCCTGGGCCTGGACGACGAACTGAGCCTGCTCACGGGCGACAGCGAAGCCGTTGAAGCCCGCCGCGCCGCCATCCAGCGCGAAGTGGCCGAGCACGTCGCCAAGGTCAAGGACGAACCCGCGTTGCAGGACTTTTTCCGCCGCATCCGCGAACTGCGCCGCGAAGTGGGCCTCAAGTGCGGCCTGACCGTGGAAATGGACGCCCTGCGCGCCGTGCCCGGCAAAATCGCGGAGATTATCCGCGCGCGCGGCTACCGTTCGGGCAAGGAACATTATATCCAAACCCTGGCCCAGGGCCTCGCGCTCTTTGCCATGGCCTTCTACGGCAAGCCCATCGTCTACCGCACGACGGACTTCAAGTCGAACGAGTACCGCAACCTCCTCGGCGGCAGCCTCTTCGAGCAGCATGAAGACAACCCCATGCTCGGCTACCGCGGCGTTTCGCGCCAGATCCACGATTGGGAAATCGAGGCGTTCAAGCTGGCGCGCGGCGTTTACGGCGGGGCCAACCTCCAGCTTATGCTGCCCTTTGTGCGCACGCTGGAAGAAGCGCGCTCCATGCGCCGCTACCTCGAAACCGTGCACAAGCTCAAGAGCGGCGAAGACGGACTCAAGATGATCCAGATGTCCGAAATCCCCTCCAACGCCATCCTGGCCCGCCAGTTCATCGAGGAATTCGACGGCTTCTCCATCGGCTCCAACGACATGACCCAGATGGTGCTGGCCACCGACCGCGACAACGCCAGCCTTGGCCACATCTACGACGAGGAAGACCCCGCCGTGGTCTGGGCCCTGCTCACCACCATCTTCACCGGCCAGAAGTACGGCAAGAAGGTGGGCTTCTGCGGCCAGGGCGTATCCAACAGCGTCATCCTGCGCGGCCTGGTGGCCATTGCCGGCATCATGTCCGCCTCGGTGGTGCCCGATACCTACTACCAGACCAAACTGGACGTGGCCGCCGTGGAGGCGGAAAACATCCCCGCCTCCAAGCTTGGCGAATGGCTGAACACGCAGCATACCAACCATTTGCGCGCGCTCATGGAAAAGCACGGCTTTGGGCACTACCTCAAAAAGTACACCAACGGGCAGGAACTGCGCGAATGGTATGAGGGCGAATCCGTCCGCATGCACGAAAACCTGCGCAAGAGCCTGGGCACGCCCAAGGAGGCCGAAGCCCGCAAGGAACTGGCCCAGTTCCGCGCCACGTTCCACAAGCCGGCCATTTACGCCGCGTGGCCGTGGAGCGAAACCGTCAACGACGCCCTGCGCCAGGCGGGCTTCGCATCGTTCGAGGAACAGGCGAAGGCCCTCGCCGCCCAGCGGGCGAAGGCGTAAACGTTCGCGGCGGCAGGCTCCCTGCCGCCGCGTTTTTACTATGAGGAAGCGACATGGATATCCTGGAAGCCATCCACACGCGCCGCAGCATCCGTAAATTCACCCCCGAACCCGTCAGCCCGGAAGATGTGGAAACCATGCTCCGCGCGGCCATGATCGCGCCCACGGCCCGCAATTCCCAATGCTGGCGCTTTGTGGTCATTGACGATCGCGCCCTGCTGGACGCCATGCCCACCCTGAGCCCCTATACCGGCGCGGCCAAAAGCGCTCCGCTGGCGATTCTGGTCTGCGGCGACACCACGGCCTGCCCCGATTTCTGGCCGCAGGACGCCGCCGCGGCCATCCAGAACCTGATGCTTGCCGCCCGCGCGCTCGAACTGGGCTCGGTGTGGTGCGGCCTGCATCCCGTGGAAGAACGGGAAAAGCTGTTCCAAAAGGCTTTTGCCCTGCCCGCGCACATCCGCCCGCTGGGCCTGGTCATTCTGGGGCACCCCGATCAGCCTTTCACGCGGGAAGATCGTTACGATCCGGCCAAGGTGCGTTACAATCGCTGGACATCCTGAAACGAGAGGAGAAACGGCCATGAAAGTCGTCGCCTTTAACGGCAGTCCGCGCAAAAACGGCAATACCAGCCTCATGATCCGCAAGCTCTTTGAGCCCATCTGCGCGCAGGGCATCGAGTGCGAGGAAATCAACATCGGCTCGGAACTGGTTTACGGCTGCAAGGGCTGTTGGGCCTGTCGCGAGCTGAAGCGCTGCATCATCGACAAAGACCCGCTGAACGGCTGGGTAGACAAAATGCGCGAGGCGGACGCCGTGGTGCTGGCTTCGCCCACCTACTACGCCAACGTCACGTCCAACATGAAGGCCCTGATCGACCGCGCGGGCAACGTGACCGGCTCGGACGGCTCGCTGGCCGGCAAAATCGGCGCGCCCGTGGTGGTGCACCGCCGGGGCGGCTCCATCCAGACGTACAACGCCCTGATGGCGTTTTTTGGCATCCGCAACATGGTTGTGCCCATGAGCATTTACTGGAATATGGGCGTCGGCCGCGAAATCGGCGAAGTGGCCGGCGATGCCGAAGGTATGCTCACCATGCAGACCCTGGGCGAAAACATCGCCCGCCTGCTCAAAAAACTGGCCTGATCGCCAGCGCGACGCCCGCCGCGCTTCCCCCCGGCCACAGGCAAAAAGCCTTGACCGGGCGGAAGCGCGGTTCTATATCTTACCCTTAACATACGCCGCCGCATTATTTTTGAGCGGATTTTTTGCGCGGATTTTTGCGCGGATGTTTTGCCAGGATGCCCCGTTGTGATCGAGATTGAAGGACTGAGCAAAAGCTACGGCGATGTTCCCGTGTTGCGGGACATCAGCTTCCGTATCACGCCGGGCGAGGTCTTCGGCATCGTCGGGCATTCCGGCGCGGGCAAATCCACGCTGCTGCGCTGCCTGAACGGGCTGGAAAACTACCAGGGCGGCAGCGTGCGCGTCATGGGCCGGGAGGTCGGCGCGCTGGACACGCAGGGCCTTAAACTCCTGCGCCGCGATATGGGCATGATTTTCCAAAACTTCAATTTGATGTCGCGCAAAAACGTATTTGAAAACGTGGCTTTTCCGCTGGAAATCTGGCAAACGCCCAAGGCCGAAATTGCCCGGCGCGTGGAAGAACTGCTGGATCTGGTTGGCCTCACGGACAAGCGCGGCGTGCGCATCAGCAATTTGAGCGGCGGACAGAAGCAACGCGTGGGCATAGCCCGCGCCCTGGCCCTGAATCCCAAAATTCTGCTGTGCGACGAAGCCACCTCCGCCCTTGACCCCACCACGACGATCTCCATTCTCGATTTGCTGCAAGACATCAACAAGCGCCTCAACCTGACCATCGTGCTGGTGACGCACCAGATGGAAGTGGTCAAGCGCGTCTGCCACCGCCTGCTGCTGCTGGAACACGGCGTAACGCAGGCGCTGGGCGAAACGGAGCAGCTTTTTCTCTTCCCCACCGAAAACGTCAAAAAATTCATGGATGACGAGTACACCGTCATCCCCTCCGGCACCAATATCCGGCTGCAATTCCCGCGCGCGCTCTCCGAGCAGAGCATGATCACCGCCATGGCGCGCGCGCTCAACACCGATTTCAGCATCGTGGGCGGCAGGCTGGAACGCTACCGCGACGACATCCTTGGCTATTTGATCATCAACGTGCAGGAACGCGATCTGGACGCCGTGCTGGACTACCTCCAGGAAAAAAAGCTGTTCTGGGAGGTGTTGGACGATGCCTGACATGCTTCAAGCCGGATTCGGCGCCTGGTGGGCGCGCTTTTGGGAGCTGAGCGTCGAATACGTCGGCCCCGCCCTTGGCGAAACGCTGTACATGACCCTGCTTTCCACCGTGCTGGCGCTGGCGCTGGGCTTTGCCGTGGCCATCGTGCTGATCATGACCGGCCCCCAGGGCTTGCGGCCCAAACCCCGCGTGTACGCCGTCATTGATCTCGCGGTCAACCTGCTGCGCTCGTTCCCCTTTATTATCCTGATGATCCTGGTGCTGCCGCTCAGCAAACTTTTGTTCAACATCCGCATCGGCACCAACGCGGTGATCATGCCGCTGACCGTCGGCGCGGCGCCGTTTGTGGCGCGCATCATGGAAGGCTGCCTGCTGGAAGTCAGCCGCGACGTGGTGGAAGCCGCGCGCTCGTTCGGCGCCAGCGACGCGCAAATTTTGTTCCGCGTCATGATCAAGGAGGCGCTGCCCGGCATCGTGCTGAACGTGGCCGTGCTGATCATCACCCTGCTCGGCTACTCCGCCATGGCGGGCACCGTGGGCGGCGGCGGACTTGGCAACCTGGCCATTGTTTACGGCTACCAGCGCTTTCAGACCGACATGATGATCTACGCCGTGCTGGTGCTGGTGCTTATCGTGCAATGCGTGCAATCGCTGGGCAATTACTTGTACCGGCGGCTTCGATAACCTTTTTTGCAAGGATACATCATGAAAAGAACGCTGCTTGTTCTGGCCCTGGCCCTCAGCCTCCTTGTCCCCGCCGCGGCTTCCACCGCGAACGCCGCGGAAGCCCAGAAAATCGTGGTTGGCGTCACCCCGTTCCCGCACAAGGACATCATGCAGATCGCCAAAAAGCTTCTGGCCGCCCAGGGCTATGACCTGGTGATCAAAGAATTCACCGACTACGTGCAGCCCAACCTCGCCCTGGCCGACAAGCAGCTGGACGCGAACTTTTTCCAGCATGTGCCGTACCTTGATAACATGAACGCCGAAAAGAATCTCGGACTCGTGTGGGTGGCCAAGGTGCACATTGAGCCCATGGGCCTCTATTCCAAGCAAATCAAGAGCCTCGACGAAATCAAAAACGGCAGCACCCTCGCCGTGCCCAACGACCCCACCAACGAAGCCCGCGCCCTGCGCCTGCTTGAAGCGCACAAGCTGATCACTCTCAAGGCCGGCGATCTGGTCACCGTGAAGGACATCACCGCCAACCCCCGCAACCTCAAGATTATGGAAATGGAAGCCCCGCTTCTGCCCCGCACGCTGGAAGACGTGACCGCCGCCGTGATCAATACCAACTTTGCGGGCGAAGCCGGCCTCATCCCCTCGCGCGACGCCATCGTCATCGAGTCCAAGGATTCCCCCTACGCCAACATCGTTGTGGTGCGCGCGGCCGACAAGGATTCCCCCGCCGTGCAGGCCCTCGTCAAGGCCGTGCAGTCGGACGAAGTGAAGCAATATATTGTCAAGGAACTGGAACCCAAAGGAATCATGCCCGCTTTTTAGTTTTTTTCGGAACATGACTTGCGGATAGCGCCGGCCGGAGCTATCTTTGCATTTAGCACAACCGAAACCTGGAGGTTTCCATGGATCTCTTCCCTACGATCATTTGCTGCATCAATCTGACGGAAAACAGCGAAGACATCGTCCGCTACACCAAAGACATTGCCCAGGCCCATGGCTCCAGAATTCTGGTGACGCATAACGTGCCGTCCATGTCCCATTTGGCGAACTATGTGGAATCCCAGGTGGTCGCCAACGTGGTCGCCACCAGCAAGGAGCGCGCCAGAAACTATCTGGAAAAATTCGTTGCCGACCACTTCCAGGGCATGAACGCCGAAGGCGTGCTGACGGAAGGCGACCCCGCCCGTTCGTTGCTGGATCTGGTGGACAGGCAGTGCGCCGATCTCGTCGTTATGGGCAGCATGTCCACCAAGGGCCCCCTCAGCTTCCTGCTGAGCCGCCCGTCGGATACGGTGGTGGGCAAAACGCGCGTCCCGGTGATGGTTATCCCGAACGATCTCAGCCTGGACTGCGTCCCGCCTGAAAACTTCTAGAACTGATGAGTTTTAAACCAATATGCCGGCCGCTCCCGTGAGGGGCGGCCGGCATATTATTTAATCATTCCAACGTTGGTGGCTACGGAAAGCTTCGCGCGGCGGCGCAAAGCTTCTTTTTCGTTCAGCGCGGATTAACTTCAAAATGATACATGGTTATGTGAGCATTTTCAGCGGTGCAGCCCGCCCATTTGCGGTTCGTGATACCGGGGGCCGGTCCAGGGCGTAACGCCGTATTCCACACCCACCTTATCGCGAAACTCCATTTCGGACGTCCGCAAATCCGACTCCAGTTGCGCGACCTGCTGCGCCAACTGGCTGATGTCGTCCCGCTTGATGCTGCTGTTGCCGGAAAGCGCGCGCA
>JAVBMS010000012.1:0-33464 GCA_031552135.1 Mailhella sp. | reverse complement strand
GCGTCGTCGTTCCACAGTCCGGCCGCGATTCTGGGCAGGCGGCCGGTTTTGTAGTCGAGCACAACGTCGCCGTCCATGCGCCTGTCCACGCGGTCGAACACGCCGATCAGTTCGTGGTCGCGCCCGGCCGCTTCCATACGGGCGCTGTGCCGCGCCTCCACGGCCAGGGGCATGGTTTCGGCGGGCTGGGAGCGCGCAAAGCGCCGCAGGCGGAGCGGGCCCGCGTTTTCGAGCATCAGCAGGCTTTCGGCCGGGAGGCGCTCGCCAAGGCCGGACTGGGCCAGTTCCTCGGCAAAAAGGGCGTTCAGCGCTTCGGGCGCTATGTCGTCCGGGTGGACAAGCGTGCCGAGCAGCGGCTCGTAGGCCCGCTTGAGCACGCGGTGCATCAGCTCGCCCACGGCCGGGGGATCGTCGCCTTCGGCCAGGATTTCGGGCGGGCGGACGCGGCACACCTGCTCGTGAAAAAAGCGTGCCGGGCAGGCCAGGTAGGCGTCCAGCCGGGAGGGCGAGATCGGCTCGGCCAAAAGCGCGTCCAGCCGGGCGCGGATGGCCGGGCTTTTGGCTATGGGCCGCGCGCCGGGCGCGGGCGGCGGGGCGAGCGGAAACGCGGCGGCCGCCAGGGGCGGCGTGCCGGGGCGCAGGCGCTTGCCCTGCGTTTTTTCATGCCGCCAGAGCAAATCCTGCACAAAGCGCGAAGGCGATTTTTTGCTGTCAAAAAGCTGGGAGTTTTCGATGCCCTCCTGCCAGAGCAGGTGGATGCGGTCGGCCCCGGCCAGCAGGCGGTAGAAGGTGTGCGCGGCCAGGGCGTCGCGCCGGCCGGTGTCGGCCAGGCCAAGGAGGCCGCGCAGGCTGTCGGGCAGCAGGGGATCCTGGGCGGGCGCGCCGGGCAGGCGGTCTTCGGTGGCGTCGAGGATGATCACGCTGTCAAAGCGCAACAGGCGGGTTTCAAGCATGCCGAGCACCTGAAGGCCGGTGAGCGGATCCGCCTCAAAGGGCACGCGCTCTTCGGCCAGGTAGTCGCGGATCAGCGAGGCCAGCAGCGGGAAGGGCAGGGCGTCGTCGGCCATGGCGTTGTCCGCCAGCTCGGGCGCGACGTGGCTCAGCAGGCGGTAGAGGCATTCGGCGTCGATGGGAAAGCGCTTCCACGCGCTCCCGCCGTGCTCCAGCAGCAGGGCGCAGACCCGGCCGAGGCGATCCGCCGCGTCGCGCAGGGTGCGCACGTCGGCCCAGGCGTGGAACGCGGCGTCGAGGAAGGCGCGCAGCAGATCGCCCGCCTCCGCTTCGCCCGGAGCGGCGGCGGCCAGCACGGCTTCGGCCTCCCCGGCGGGATCGACAAGCGGCCCGGCTGCGCGCAGGCGGCGTTCCAGACGGCGCAGGAGCGGAGCCAGCGGCGCCGCGTTCTCGTCGCTTTCCCCTGCCGGCGCGGCCCGCAGCATGCGCGTGCAGGGGTGGCGGAGCACGTCCAGCACGGCCTGGCGGCGCAGGCGGCCGTCGGGGCGCAGGCTTTCACGCGCGAGCAGGATCGCGTCGAGCAGGCGGGCCAGCGGCGTGCGCTCCAGCGGGTAGCCGAGCGAAATATTGATGTCCTTGCGCGGCATGTGGTGCAGGACGGGCATGAGCAGATCGGCCGAGGGCAGGGCCACGGCCCGGCCACCGCCCTGAAAGGGGGAATCGGGCGTTTCGGCGTCGGCGCCGGGCGTCAGGATGTTTTGCATTTCGCGCAGTTGGGAGTGCAGATCGTAGCCCGCGAAAAAGCGCAGATCCGGCCGGCGCTCCACGGCGGGCAGCACAAGGCATTCGGCCTTCCAGCGCTTGATCCAGGCGGCGTGATCCGCGCACGACCAGTGCCCGCGCCCCTGTGCCGCGCCGGGGTCGGTGTGCAGGCAGACCGTGGCCCCCAGCCGCCAGAGATGGCGGTACAGTTTTTCCTCGGAAGGGGTCAGGCCCACAAAACCGGCCAGGATCAGCGTTTGCGGGTCGAGTCCCGGCGGCGGATCCAGCGCGTGATCGGCCCAGCGGGCCACCATGTGCGCGTCGAGGCCGGGCGTGCTGAAGCCCGAGGCGCTCAGCAGGTTGAGGTACTCCTCGCGGATGCGGCGCAACTCGCCGAGCAGGGCGGCGGCAAAGGGCTCCACCTCGCCCTCGGCGTGCAGCAGATCGCGCGCGTCCACCATGCGGATCAGGCAGTCTTCCATCAAATCCGCCAGGCGCAGGCCCCAGGGGAAGAAAAGCGCCATGCCGTCCGGCCCGTCCAAACCATGCCGGCCCGTTGCCAGCCGGGCCAGGGGGCTGCCGCCGGGCAGGGCGCGGGCCACGTTGCTCACGGCGCGCCGCAGCAGGGCCGCCTGATCAAGCCTGCCCGCCCGGCGCGGCGGCACGTTGCCCGCATCCCAGGCGCGGCGCAGCCAGTCGCGCAGTTCCTCGCCGGTCAGCATGCGCGGCAGCAGGGCGGGCGCTCCGGCGCTCTGGCGGTACAAATCCGTCAGGTAGCGGCGCGGGCGGCTGTGCGGAAAGACCACCACGGCCCGGCCGGGGCGGCCGCCGGTCAGCTCGTCGGCCAGATCCTTGATCGCGGGCAAAAAATCCGCGCTCCACGGCACGATGCGGAAAGGGGTCACGCCTCGTCCTCCAGCAAAAACAGTTCGCGCCTGTCCAGGTAGACCAGCGCGCCGCGCACCGGCAGGCCCGTGGCCTCGCGCAGCAGGGCGCGGTAGGCCGCAAGCTGGGCTTCGTGCTCGGGCAGGGGAACGCGCTCGGGCAGGCCGGTCTTGTACTCCACGGCGGTGAGGCGATCGCCTTCGTCCACCAGCAGATCCACGCGGCGCAGGTTGCCTTCGGCATCGGTCAGCGCGCGTTCGGGCGCGCCGCGCGCCAGCCATTCCCGCGCTTCGGGCAGGGCCGCGTACCAGGCCAGGGCGTCGCGCAGGCCGCCTTGCACGGCTTCGCGCTCGGCCCCGGTCAGGGCAAAGGCCGCCAGCGCCGCCGCCACCGCCGCGGCCGCGTCGTGCCCCGGCTGGCCGGTGATCGTCAGGCGCTCCAGCGCGGCGTGCGCCAGAATGCCGCGCCGTTTGGCGGTCATGCGCCAGTCGTCCAGCGGACTCTGGCGTATTTTGAGGCGGGGCAGCCAGACCATGGGCCGCCAGCCGTTTTCGGCCGGCCAGGCGCCGAAGGCGTCAGACCCGCCAGACACACCAGATTCAGGGTCTGGCGCGGCTTCGCGCGGGGCGATTCCGGCTTCGGGCCCGTCCTCCAGCCCGTCGAACGGATAGTCAAAATCCTCGCCCAGCACGGCCCGGAGCAGGGGCGGCGGCGGATCGGGCACAAAGCAGTGCAGCTCGGCCACCGGGCGCGTCCAGGCCACATACAGCAGGTGCAGGGCCTCGCGGGCGTTGTCGGCCAGAACCTGCTGCCAGCGCGGCTTCATGGAGGCGCGCAGCGGCGCGATGACGCGCAGCCCGGCGGCCTCCCAGAGCACGGGGGGCGGGCTCTGGATTTTGAGGTCGAAATCGTGCCAAGGCACCACCACAACGCCGAATTGCAGGCCTTTGGCCTTGTGGATGGTCATGACGCTGACGGCGTCCATGTTTTCGGGCAGGGGGGCTTTTTCGTCCTTGCCGTGCGCGTCCCAGTAGTCGAGGAAGGCGGCCAGGCCGCTGACGCCGCGCGTTTCGGCCGCGTGCAGGATTTCGAGCAGGCGCAGCAGAAAGCCCTCGGCCCGCGGGTGGCGGCCGGGGATGTCCCAGCGGCGGTACAGCTCGCACACGGCGTCGTACGGCGTGAGCAGCGCGGCGGCGTCGAGCAGGGGGGCGAACACGGCGTTCCAGACTGCGGGAAAGCGGGCGGCGAAATCAACGGCAAGCGGCGCGCGGCTTGCGGCGCGCCCGGCCAGCCAGTCGTGCAGGCCGTCCGGCAGGGGGAAAAGCGCGGGTTGCCCGGCCAGGACGTTCCAGAAGGCGACGTCGTTGTCCGGCTCGTTCAAAAAGGCCAGCAGCGCCAGAATGGCGGCGATGACGGGCTGCTCGCCGAGGAGCAGGCTGCCCTGCGTGACCACGGGGATGCCCCGGCCGAGCAGCGCGGCGGCGGCTTCGGCCGTTTGCCGGTTGGTGCGGGTGAGGATGCAGATTTCGCCCCAGGGGTGGCGGGCGTGGAGCTGATGCACGGTATCGGCCAGCAGTTCGGGCAGATCGTCGTCATTGTCCGGCGCGTCGTAAAAGCGCACCAGCCCGCCGGGCTTGTGCGGGGCTTCCTGCGCGGCGTCGGCAAAGGAGGCGGCCACCAGGCGCGCGGCGTCGGCCAGAACGGCCCGGCCGGCGGGGTCGTCGTTCAGGCCGGGCAAAAGCCGTTTGAGCGCGTGTTCGGCGTGTTCTTCGTCGCCCAGCGGGGCGAAGACGGCGTTGTTCCAGGCGATGATGCGCTCGCGGCTGCGCCAGTTGCGGCCCAGCGTTTCCACGCTGGGTTCGGGGGCCAGGGCCAGAAGGTCGGGGTCGCCGGGCAGCGCGTCGAACAGCGCGGCCTCGCCCCCGCGCCAGCCGTAAATGGCCTGCTTGACGTCGCCCACCACGGTCAGGGTGCCGCCCCGGGCCAGAGCCTCGACGGCCAGCGGCTTCAGGGCCAGCCACTGCTCCACGCTGGTATCCTGAAATTCGTCCACCAAAAGGTGCGTCAGGCGCGAGCCCATGCGGCAGAAGGCCTCGTTGACGCCGTACTGCCCGTCGAGCGCGCGGGCGGCCAGGGCGGGCACGCGCGAGGCGGGCAACAGGCCCCGGCGGCGCTGGAACGCTGGCAATTCGTCCAGCAGGCGCAGCGCCGCGTCCACAAAGGGCATCAGGCGCAGGGCCCCGCGCAGGATGGGCACGGTGTCCTCCACGGCGTCGGCGGCATCGCGCAGGCGGGCGTAGAGGCTTTCGGCCCGGTCGGAAGCCTGGCCCCTGGAGGCCTTGTTCAGGCAGGCGTCGAGGTTTTCCTTGCGCAAAAAGACGGAACCGCCGGGCAGCTTGGGCTCGCCGGGGTCGGCCGCCCGGCAGGCGGCCAGGGCCTTGAGCAGATTGGCGTGCGCGCCGAGCCGGGCGTTGTCCAGTTCTTGGGCCAGCGCGCCGGCGGCCGCGCGCAGGCTGGCGAACAAATCGTCGATCCGCGCGGCAATGGCTTCGGGCGGGGCCAGATCGTCGAGCGGCTCCGCGTCCGGGTCGTCCTGGTTTTTGAGCAGGACTCCGGCCAGTTCGACAATTTTGGCGCGCACCGCCCCTCCGGCCAGAAAACCCCGGTGCGGCGTGTGTTCGAGAATCTGGCG
Source organism: Mailhella sp. (assembly GCA_031552135.1). Classification (GTDB taxonomy): domain Bacteria; phylum Desulfobacterota; class Desulfovibrionia; order Desulfovibrionales; family Desulfovibrionaceae; genus Mailhella. The sequence continues at coordinate 28,174 of JAVBMS010000012.1, read as the reverse complement.
GCAGGCTTTGGCCAGATCGGCGCGCAGCGGGGGATCATTTTCGCGGGCGCGCTCCAGCATGTCGTCGAGCAGGGCGTTGAACACGGCCTCGTCGTTGAAGTCGGGCGTGAATTCCGGCGAAAGATCCATGTCCAGGGCGGCCAGCCGCACGAGCAGGTGGAGCAGGCTGTCGATGGTGCGGATATTGAGCGAATTGAAGTCGCGCAGCAGGGTTTCCAGCGCGTCGGCGGCGCGGGCGGCGCTCCAGCCGGGGTCGGGCGGGCGGACGGCCAGGGCCATGTCCTTGAGGCGATCGAGGACGCGGCTTTTCATTTCGCCGGCGGCGAGGTTTGTGAAGGTGGCGGCCAGGATTTCGGGCCGGCCGTAAGGCGCGCGGCCCCGCGAACCCGTGGGCGCGCGGCAGCCGGAGCGGGCCGTGCCCGAGGCCCCGGCCAGAAGCCGCAAAAAGGCGTCGGTCAGGGCGTGGGTTTTGCCGGAGCCCGCGGAAGCCTTGATCTGCCGGAAGGGGGCGTCCGGCATGATCAGGCGGGATCGCCGGGCAGCATGCCCGCAAGCTGTTGCCCCGTGGCCGAGAGCACGGAGCGCCAGTAAGTGGAGCGGGTGTCCATCTTGCGGCGGCGCAGCGTGACCAGCGGCAGGGGCACATGGACGAAGCGGTCGAGAAACTTGGCCACCACCATGTTGGTTTTGCCGGCCATGGCGGCGTGCACGGCGTGGCGGCCCAAAAATCCGCAGTAGACCCTGTCGTTGGCGTTGGCGGGCACGGAGCGGATGATGTAGCTGGGGTCGATGTATTTGATGGTGACGGGCATGTTGCGCCGTTTGAAATAGTCCTTGATCGCGCCCTGGAGGAAGGGGCCGATGTCGCCGAGTATGGGGTTGCCCGAGGCGTCCACCTGCCCGCTCTGGCTCATCAGATCCTGGCCCGCGCCCTCGGCCGCCACGATGACGGCGTGGGAGCGGCGCTTGAGCCGCTCTTCCAGGTCGGGCAGCAGGCCGCCTTCGCCCTCGAGGAGGAAGGGGGCCTCGGGTACAAGCACATAATTGACGATGCCCTGGGCCAGCGTGGCGTGGGCCGCGATAAAGCCCGACTCGCGCCCCATCAGCTTGACGATGCCGATGCCGTTGTGCGCGCCGAGCGCCTCGGTGTGCGCGCAGTTCAGGGCCAGGGCGGCCGTGTCCACGGCGGTGTCGAAGCCGAAGGACTGCGGCACGAAATTGATGTCGTTGTCGATGGTTTTGGGGATGCCGATCACCGCGATGCGCAGGTTGCGGCGCGTCACTTCGGCGGTGATCGAGGCCGCCGCCTTCATGGAGCCGTCGCCGCCGATCACGAACAGCGCGCTGATGTTCAGGCGTTCGAGGGCGTCCACGATTTCTTCCGGCGGCTGCGGCCCGCGCGAGGTGCCGAGTATGGTGCCGCCGAACGTCTGGATGTCGGTCACGCGTTCGGGGGTCAGTTCTTCCACGCTGTGCCGGTATTTGGGGATGAAGCCTTCCAGCCCGTAGCGTATGCCGAGCACCGAGGCCACTTTGTAGGCGTGGTGCGCTTCCATGACGATGGAGCGGATCACGTCGTTGATGCCGGGGCACAGGCCGCCGCAGGTGACGATGGCGCACTTGACCTTGCCGGGATCAAAATACAGTGCGGCGCGCGGCCCGGCCAGCTCGAAGCAGAGCGCTTCGCCGCCGCCGAGGTCGCCGAGGCCGTAATCGTGATCGATGTAAAGCGGGACGGGCGTGTCGCCCATGTAGGGCCCGGCCAGGGGGCTCGGCACCTTGGGCTGCCCCACGACGTCGATGCGGGTGTCCACGGTCAGAGACTGCATGGTTCCCTCCTGTGTGCGGCCAGACTATCCCCTTTGCCCCCGCCTGTCACCCCGATGACAAAAAATGTGGGTAATATATTGAAATGATAAAAGGATGTATCATACCCATGTGGGGTGGAGGGCCAAACGCCTGTTTAGCAACAGCCCACGCGGCCCTTGTGTCCAGCGGTGGACAACGCGCAAGCGGTTAATGGCGTCGCATGCCCCGCCGTCTTCGGCGGGCATGCGGCCGGAAGATGGGGCCTTCTCAACGAGAGGGGCTGAGGGAAGAGGGGAGTCCGGGGGGAGGTGGAGGAGGGGGGCTCGGGGGGAGAAACCGCAGGTTTCGCCCCAACAGGCCCCCTCACTCCCCGCCGGAGGCGCAGGGGCAAGAGTTATTAAAAAGCCTGTCGGCGCAGCCGCCAAAAAATCCAGAGAAAACCCCTCTTATCTCTTCCCGCCGGAGGCATCCCCTCACTTCCCTCGCGCTTTCACTCCCAGAATATTCGGCAAAAGCGGCTCGGCCTGCACCAGCGGCAGGTCGGGCAATCCTGTCCAGATGATCTGCAAATCGGGCAAACGCAGCATCATGGCGGCCTGCGCCCCTCCTTCCACGTACATGGCCGACGTGAGGCCAAGCGCGGGGCAGGCGAGCAGGGCGCGCGCGAAGCGGTGCACCGAAACCGGGGCGCGGGAGTGCAGGAAAAGGATATGGCCGTCCGCGTCTTCGCCCACGGCGGCCACGGCGTGGGTCGGGCCATCCTGCGGCCAGACCTGCGTTCCTCCGGGGCCGATCAGGCGGAAATTCTGCACCACGGTGGCGTAGTCGGACAGCAGTTCCTGCCAGCCGTCCTCGGAGCGATCCAGCACGGCGGCGGGCGGCAGCGCGGGGCGGCGGGGCCCGGCCACAAAAAACGCGCCGTAGCGCTTGGCCAGGCGGCTGTTGTTGTACTGGTCGCCCTGGCGCATGTAGGCCGTGTGGGTGCGGCCGTCGGTCAGGTACATGCCCGCGTTGATGGCGGCCACCAGGCCTTCGCTTTCGGCCCAGTCGCGCAGCGTGCGTGGGGATGTGCCGCTCCAGGCGCTGCTGAACAGGCAAAATTCGTACTGATCCGGGTCGATGCGCAGCACGGCCACCCGGACGAGGTCGGGGTCGCGGTGTTCCAGCACGGCCATGTCCATGCCGGGCGCCAGCGGCTGCCAGGCCAGGGGCGCGGCATCCTCCGCCCTCGCGGCCGGGGCCGCCGGAGCAAAAAAGGCCAGCGCGCAGACAACGCAGGCGGCAAAAAGCGGGCGCAGTCGCATTATCTTATTTTACCCCAGCGCGCGCGGCGGAGCAAGCCGCTTGACGTATCAGGTTATTTAGATATACTGAATCAGATAGCTGTTTTCCGGAATGCCCGCACCGCTGGAGACCTCATGAAAATCCGTGATCATATGAACGCCCGTCCGGGCTGGTTTTATTCGCTCGAATTTTTCCCGCCCAAGGATCCGGCGGAGTGGCCCGCGTTTTTTGAAACGGTGGACAAGCTCAAGCCGCTCCAGCCGCTGTTCACGTCCGTGACGTGCGGCGCGGGCGGCTCCACGCAGTCCTACACGCTGGAAATCGCCACCCGGCTGAAGCGCGACCACGGCATGGAGCCCATGCCGCACCTGACCTGCGTGGGCGCGACCCGCGAAGGCATCGCTTCCGCGCTGGAGGGTTTTACGGCGGCGGGCATAGACAACGTGCTGGCCCTGCGCGGCGACAAGCCCCGTGATGCCGGGCCGGACTGGCAGCCCGGCGCATTCGTCCACGCCGAGGATCTGGTGCGTTTTGTGCGCGGCCGCCTGCCCGGCTTTGGCATTGGCGTGGCGGGTTATCCCGCGCCGCACCCGGATTCGCCCACGTTTGCCGAGGATCGCAAATTTTTGCGGCAAAAGCTGGAGGCCGGGGCCGACCTGGTGGTGACGCAACTGTTTTTTGACGTGCGCGAATACTTTGCGCTGGTGGACAATTTGCGCCGCCACGGCATCGACGCGCCCGTGATCCCCGGCGTGCTGCCGATCCAGAGCCTGGCCTCGTTCAAGCGCACGCTTTCCATGTGCGGGGCCAATATTCCGGGCCGTTTTTACCTGGAAATGGAAGAAGCCCACGCCAGCGGCGGGCCGGAAGCGCTGCGCGAAGCGGGCGTGGCTTACGCCGTCAGGCAGATCCGCCAGCTTCTGGACGGCGGCGCGCCGGGCATCCATTTGTACACGCTCAACCGGGCGGAGCTGTGCCTGCGCATTGCCGCCGAAGTGGGGCGCTGAGCGGTTTTTCTTTTGTTCCCGCCGCTTCCTGGGGCGGCCGCGTCCCGCGCGGGGCGTGAGACCGCCGGGGGCGAACGGGCCGTCGATCTTGAGCGGGCGCGGGCTGGAAGGCCGCGCCCGCTCTACTTGACGGAAAGGGGCAATTAATTTACGGATTTCCTTACGCCCGCGCCGTTCCATAATTCGCGCGGCTTACGGAGAAGAGCGTTGAGCACCCAGAGAGAAGACCGCAAGCCCATCAAGCTTGCCACCGAATCGGCCCATGCGGCGTATTTCATGCCTATGTTGGAAAGTTTCGCGGATCACGGCGATCTCAACGAGGTGGTGAAAAACTGCGTGGTCAAATCCTGCGAGTTGCTCGACGCGGGCGTGCCCCTGTTCCCCAACGACTTTGAGCGCACGCACGACGCCGGCTCCGTGCGCGCGGAATTTGAAGCCCTGAGCGCCGAGGAGCTGGAAGAGATCGACACCCGCTTCGCGCTGGCGGGGCGCATGGTGTCGTCGCGCTCGTTCGGCAAGGTGATCTTTTTCCATTTGCAGGATCGTTCCGGCCGCATCCAGTGCTATGTGGAGCGCGCCATGCTTGGCGACGACGCGTTCCGCGTGTTTAAAAAGCTCGACGTGGGCGACATTCTGGGCGTTGTGGGCACGCTGTTCCGCACCAAGACCGGCGAACTGACGCTCAAGTGCGAGACCGCCCGGCTTTTGTCCAAATCGTTCCGCCCGCTGCCCGACAAGCACTACGGCCTGACCAACATTGAGCTGCGCTACCGCCAGCGCTACCTTGATCTGGTGGTCAACTCCCGCGCGCGCGAGGTGTTCCGCAAGCGTTCGCGCATCATCCGCGAGTTCCGCCGCTTTATGGAGCAGCACGGCTTTACCGAAGTGGAAACGCCGATGATGCACCCCATTGCGGGCGGCGCGGCGGCCCTGCCCTTTGTGACCCACCACAACGCGCTCGATCTGGACTTGTTCCTGCGCATCGCGCCGGAACTGTATTTGAAGCGCCTGATTGTGGGCGGGCTGGAAAAGGTGTTTGAAATCAACCGCTCCTTCCGCAACGAAGGCACGTCCACCCGGCACAACCCCGAATTCACCATGTGCGAATTCTACTGGGCGTACGCCACGTTCCGCGATCTCATGGACTACACCGAGCAGCTTTTCGCCCACATCGCCCTGGAAGTGTGCGGCGGCACGGTGATCACCTATCAGGGCCAGGAAGTGGATCTCACGCCGGGCCGCTGGGGCCGCTTTCCGTTCCATCAGGCGCTGACCGAATTTGGCGGTCACCAGCCCGAATTTTACAACGACGTTGAGGCCGTGCGCGGCTACCTCAAGTCGCGCGGCGAAAAAGAGGTGGACAAGGAAAGCCTTGGCAAGCTCCAGGCCAAGCTTTTTGACATGGACGTGGAGCCCAAGCTTATCCAGCCCACCTTCATTTATCACTACCCGGCGGAAATTTCGCCCCTGGCGCGCCGCAACGAGCAAAACCCGGAACTGACCGACCGCTTTGAGCTGTTCATTGTGGGCGGCGAACTGGGCAACGCGTATTCCGAGCTGAACGACCCCATGGATCAGCGCGGCCGCTTTGAGGCGCAGGCCAAGGCCAAAGAGGCGGGCGACGCGGAAGCCAGCGCCATGGACGAGGACTACCTGCGCGCGCTCGAATACGCCATGCCGCCCACGGCGGGACAGGGCGTGGGCATCGACCGCCTGGTCATGCTGCTGACGGATTCGCCCTCGATCCGTGAAGTCATTTTCTTCCCGCTGCTCCGGCCCGAAGCGTAGCCCGATGTCGCTGGAGCTGTTTGTCGCCTCGCGCTATCTGATGTCGCGGCGTAAGCAGACGTTCATTTCCGTCATCTCGCTGGTGTCGGTGCTGGGCGTCGCGATTGGGGTGGCCGCCCTTGTGGTGGTCATGGGCGTGTACAACGGCTTCACCACCAGCATACGCGACAAGATCCTCGGCTCCAACGCGCATGTGTTGTTGATGTCGAGCGACTTTACCGCGTTCGATCCGCCCCTGGACGACGCCGAAGGGCTGGCCCGGGCCGAGCGCACGGGCGCGGCCACGCCGGTGCTGGCGCGCGTGCAGGCCATGCCGGGCGTCAAGGCCGCAACGCCCTACGTGTATACCGAAGTGCTGCTTTCCACCCCGCGCGGGGCCACGGGCCTGGTGCTGCGGGGCATCGACCCCGTCCAGGCCGTGGAAGCGCTGCCCATGCTGCATACGCTCGACTCCGGCAAGGTGGACAATCTGCTGCCGCCGCAACATTCTGAAGCCGGCGAAACCGGCGAAGGGGTTGAAACCGCGGGCCCGCCCGGCATCCTGCTGGGCAAGGATCTGGCCGTGCGCTTTGGCCTCAAGGTGGGCGACCGGGTTAACCTGATGTCTCCCGCGGGGCAGCGCACCACGGTGGGTTTTGCGCCCAAAATCCGGCCGTTCCGCGTGCAGGGCGTCTTCAAGTCGGGCATGACCGATTACGACAGCCGCCTGGCCTACATTTCGCTCACGGCCGCCCAGGATCTGCTGGGCCTGCCGGCGGGGCGCATTTCGGGCATCGAGATTTTTCTGGACAATCCCTACGCCGCGCGCGACGTGGCCGCCCGCATCGACGCCGAGCTCGGCCCGCCTTTTTACGCGCGCAACTGGATGGATCTCAACGCCAGCCTGTTCGCCGCGCTCCAGCTTGAGCGCATCGGCATGTTCATTGTGCTGGCCATGATCGTGCTGGTGGGCTCGTTTTCGATCATCACCTCGCTGGTCATGCTGGTGATGGAAAAAACGCGCGACATCGCCATTTTGATGTCCATGGGCGCCACCAGCCGCGTTATCCGCCGCATTTTCACGCTCCAGGGCGCGATTATCGGCGTGGTGGGCACGGCGCTGGGCTATGTGCTGGGCCTCAGTCTGGCCTGGGTGCTGAAAACGTACAACATCATCGAACTGCCCCCCGGCGTCTACCCCATGGACAGGCTGCCCATGATGATCGACCCGGGCGATACCGTGCTGATCGGCGTGGTTTCGCTCCTGCTCTGCTTCGCGGCCACCATCTATCCGGCGCGCCAGGCTTCCCGCCTGACCCCGGCCGAGGCGCTGCGCTATGAGTAGCCCCCAATACCGTCTGGACAACGTGGAAAAAACCGTGCCCGCGCCGGGCGGCGCGCTGACCATCCTGCGCGGCGTCAACCTGACGCTGGAAGCGGGCGAAAGCGTGGCCGTGGTGGGGGCGTCGGGTTCCGGCAAATCAACGTTGCTGCATATTCTCGGAGCACTAGACACACCCACGGGCGGGGCTGTATACTATAACGGTTCCAACCTTTCGGGCCTGAGCCCGGAGGCCCGTGCCGCGTTCCGCAACAAGGAGCTGGGTTTTGTGTTCCAGTTCCACCACTTGCTGCCGGAATTCACCACGGTGGAAAACGTGGCCATGCAGGCCCTGGTGGGCGGCATGCCGCGGGCCGGGGCGCTCAAACTGGCCGAGGCGGCCCTGGAACGGGTGGGCCTTGCGGGGCGGCGCGACTATAACGTGACCACCCTTTCGGGGGGGGAGCGCCAGCGCGCGGCCATAGCCCGCGCCACGCTGACCGCGCCGAACGTGCTGCTGGCGGATGAACCCACAGGGAACCTGGACGAAAAAACAGGTTCCCTGGTTATGGATTTATTGATGGAACTGAACCGCGAACTGGGCATGACGCTCGTCGTGGTGACGCACAACCGCGAGATGGCGGCCCGCATGAGCCGCCGCCTTGAACTGAGGTCGGGAGAACTGTATGCGTAGCCTTGTCTCTTTCGTGGCCGCCCTGGCGATCGCCTGCCTGTCCACGGCCAGCGCGGCGGCGGCGCAGCCCAGCGTCCTGGTGCTGCCTTTTGCTGTTAATGCCGCCCCGGAAAGCGCTTCCCAACTGGAAAAAGACATGTCCTCCCTCTTGCGGCAATCGCTTGCCAAGCAGGGCTTCCGCGTGCTTTCGGCGGAAGAGGCCAAACGCGCGGGCGCAACGGCCGCCACCCAGGATCCCGGCAAGGCCGCGGCCCTCGGCAAAACCGCCAAGGCCGACTTTGTGGCCTACGGCACCTTCAGCCAGGTTGGCCAGAGCATCAGCCTGGACGTGCGGCTGGTGGACGTGGCCAGCAAGCGCCTGCGCCCCTATTACGCGGAACGCAAAAGCCTGCTTGAGCTGCCCGGCGCCGTCGAGTCCCTGGCGGTGCAGGCCTACGCCGGCGCTACCGGCCAGAATACGCTGGCCGATGTCCAGGTGCGCGGCCTGCGCGTGCTGGATCCGGATCGCATCCTCGTGCGCCTCAAGACGCGGCCCGGCGACGCTATCAACGTGGACGCCGTGGACGAAGACGTGCGCCGCATCTGGGACATGGGCTACTTCAGCGACGTGAAGGCCGACGTGGAGCAGACCGGCCAGGGCGATGTGCTGGTCTTCACCGTGGCCGAAAAGCCCCGCATTGACGACGTGCGCGTGGAAGGCTCCGACGCGGTCAAAAAGGCCGACATCCTCGAGGCCATGACCTCGCGCACCGGCACGGTGCTCAACGAAAACGTGCTGGCCCAGGATCTGCAAAAAGTGACGGATCTGTACCGCAAAAAGGGCTACTACCTCGCCAAGGTCAACTACGAAACCCTGGTGCGCGCGGACGGAACCTCGGCCGCGCTCGTGCTGCACGTGGAAGAGGGCAACCGCCTCTATATTAAGGAAGTGGCCATTGAGGGCCTCGAGAATATCCGCCGCAAGGATCTGGACGACTACCTCGCGCTGAAAAAACGCACGCTGCTTTCGTGGTTCACGGGGTCGGGCGTGCTGAAGGAAGACCTGCTGGAGCGCGACACCCAGGCCATCCAGGCCTACGCCGTCAACCTCGGCTACATCACCGCCCAGGTGTCCGCGCCCGAAGTCATTTACGAGCCGGACGGCATCCGCGTCATCTACCGCGTGCGCGAAGGCGCGCGCTTCAAGCTGGGCGAAATCGGCTTCGGCGGCGAACTGATCGATACCGAAGCCCACCTGTTCGACCTGATCAAGCTGGACGAACAGCGCGAGGACAAGGAATATTTTTCGCTGGACGTTGTGCAGGGCGACATCAAGAAGCTGACCGAGTTTTACAACGATCAGGGCTACGCCTTCGCCGTCGTCAACCTGGACACCAGGGAAGACAAAGACAACGCCATCATCGACATCACCTTCATGCTCGATCCCAAGGAGCGCGTGCACATCCGCCGTGTGGAGCTGGAGGGCAACACCAAAACGCGCGACAACGTGATCCTGCGCGAAATGCGCCTGGCCGACGGCCAGCAGTTCAGCGGCGATTTGCTGCGCCGCTCCACCGAACGGCTTGAAAAGCTGCGCTATTTCTCCGAAGTCGATCCGCAGCTTGTGCCCACCGGAACCCCCGGCGAGGTGGATCTCAAGATGGGCGTCAAGGAAGACAACACCGGCATGCTCAATGTCGGCTTCGGCTATTCCACATACGACAAATTCGGCGTGTCGGGCGGCATTCAGGAGTCCAACCTCTTCGGCCGGGGCTATCAGATCGGCCTTCAGGGCTACCTTTCCGGCCGCGACAACAACCTGAACGCCACGTTCTACAACCCCCGCCTGTACGACACCAACCTCGGCCTCGCCCTCAGCGCCTACATTCTGGACGAGGAATGGACGGACTTCGACAAAAAGACCATTGGCGGCGGCTTCGTGCTGTCGTACCCGATCGGGGAATACACCTCGGTCTTCCTCGGCTACCGCCTGGACTTCTATGATATCCGCAACGTCTCGCCCTGGGCGGCGCCCTCGATTCGCGAATATATCGGCGAAAACTGGGCCAGCGTGGTCAGCGCGGGCGTGCGCCGCGACACCACCAACAAGCCCCTGTTGCCCACGCGCGGCACCAAGACCAACCTTGTGGTCGAATACGGCGGCGGCGGCATCGGCGGGGACGACAACTTTGTCAAGCCGATAGTGGACTGGGGCGTTTTCTACGGCCTCAACGACACCAACATCCTGCACCTGCGCGCCTCGGCGGGCGCGGTGTTCCGCAACACCGGCAAGCCCGTGCCCGCGTTCGAGCGTTTCTACCTCGGCGGCATGCGGAGCATCCGCGGCTACTCTATCGAGGACATCTCCCCGCGCGACCCGGTCACCGGCGAACGAATCGGCGGCGACCGCATGGCCTTCGCCAACCTGGAATACATCTGGGCCTTCGAGCCCGATCTGGGCCTGTCCCTCGTGCCGTTCTTCGACATCGGCTCCAGCATCGATTCCGCCCGGCAGAACCTTTTCGACGCGCTGTACTACTCGGCGGGCGTCGAATTGCGCTGGCGCTCGCCCATGGGCGATCTGCGCTTTGCCTACGGCTTCCCGCTGACCGACAACGTGGACGGCCAGCGCCGCACCAGCGGCCGCTTTGAGTTCACGATGGGCCAGGCGTTTTAACCGCATCCGCACGACGCGCCTCTGGCGCGCCGCGTCCGCAAACCGGGAGGGGCCGGTTTGCGGACGTTTTTTTTGCGCCCGCGCTTCCGGGGCGTTTTTGCCGCGCGCGCGGCCTGCGCCGGCGGAAAATTTTGCCTGGCAGCGTTAAAAAGCATTATTTTACACGGGATTGCACTTGTTGCACGTTTTTTGCAAATCGGTTTGCGCTGCGGTTTTTACCGGCGGCCCGGCGCGGGACACGGCGCGGGGCGCGGCCGGCATCCAACGGCAACAGGAGGAAATGCGAAAAAAAATCTTTTCTCCCCTATAGTGGCCCACCCTCGAACCGATAAGAGGGGTAACAACGGCGGCATGGCTGCAAGGACGCAGCCGCGAATTTTCGCTCCGCCCGGATAAGACATCAATTCATGGAGGAATGGCATGTCTCTCGTTATCAATCACAACCTTATGGCAATGAACGCGGCTCGTAACCTTTCCACAAGTTACAGCCAATTGGCGACTTCGACCCGTAAACTGTCTTCGGGCCTGCGTGTGGGCACCGCCGCCGACGACGCGGCCGGCCTCGCCATCCGCGAACTGATGCGGGCTGACATTGCGGCTTTGAACCAGGGCGTGCGTAACGCCAACGATGCGATTTCGCTGATCCAGACGGCGGACGGCGCCCTCGGCGTCATCGACGAAAAGCTGATCCGCATGAAGGAACTGGCCGAACAGGCTGCCACCGGCACCTACGACTCGACCCAGCGCCTGATCATCGACTCCGAATACCAGCAGATGGCTTCGGAAATCACGCGAATCGCCAACGCCACGGACTTCAACGGCGTCAAGCTGCTTGACGGCAGCCTCTCCGGCACCCACAACGGCACGCAGATGAAGTCCACGGGCGAGCTGAAGATCCACTTCGGCACGGCCAACGACAGCGCGGAAGACTACTACTACATCAACATCGGCAACGCCACCGCGTCCGCCCTGGGCATCGGCAACAGTTCCGCCCTGGACGACGGGCATAACATCTCCACGCAGGCGAACGCCCAGAAGTCGCTGGTGGCCATTCAGAACGCCATTGTGTCCAAGGATAATATCCGCGCCCACCTGGGCGCGCTGCAGAACCGCCTGGAGAACACCATCAGCAACCTCTCCATCCAGGCCGAAAACCTGCAGGCCGCCGAATCGCGCATTTCGGACGTGGACGTGGCCACGGAAATGACCGAGTTCGTGCGTAACCAGATCCTGACCCAGGCAGCCGTGTCCATGCTGAGTCAGGCCAACTCCCTGCCGCAGATGGCTCTGCGCCTCCTCGGCTAACGAGGAATCCGCGGAGGAGAGCGGTTCCCGCAAGGGAGCCGGGCGGATAAAAAAAAAGGCCCTTCGCCGCCAGGCGGGGGGCTTTTTTTGCGTGCCGACTTGTCGGCATGCCCGAAAAACGCGAGCCGCCATGGCTTTGCCATGGCGAACAGCGAGCGGTTTTCGTGCCTTTCGCAAGCCCCGCAGGGGTTGCCATCCGGCTGTGCCCCTTCGCCGCAAGGCGAGGGGGATTTTTTTGCGTGGAAAACGCCCCTCGGACGTACGGTGGCGGCTATCCCCCGATGGCGGTCATGGAGCGTTGCGCCACGGCCCCCCGGCGGGCGTCCAGAATTTGGCAGCCGAAGGGCTTGTCGAGCACGGCGTCGCGCAGCACGGCGATCAGCTCGTCGTCACTACGCGCGGGGTCGCGCAGCAGGGGGGCGAGGTCGTATTCCCGGTCGTCATACAGGCAGGTGCGCAGGCGGCCGTCGGACGTGAGGCGCAGCCGGTTGCAGGCGGCGCAGTAGTGGTTGGAAAGCGGCGTGATCAACCCGAAGCGGCCCAGGCCGCCTTCCAGGGCGTACATGCGGGCCGGGCCGTCGGTGTCGGCGCGGGGCGGCAGGGGGACAAGCCCGGCAAGTTCGCCGGCACGGGCCAGGATGTCGGTGGCGGGCCAGTAGCGCGCGTTGTTCCAGAGCGTGCCGTCGCCCATGGGCATGAATTCGATAAAGCGCACGTCCACGGGATGTTGGGCGGCAAAGCGCAAAAAGTCGGGCAGCTCGTCGTCGTTGACGCCGCGCATGGCCACCGCGTTGATTTTGAGCGAAACCCCGGCCTCCAGCAGCGCGTCCAGGCTTTCCAGCACGCGGGGCAGCATGTCGCGCCCGGTCACGGCGGCAAAGCGCTCGGGCCGCATGGTGTCGAGCGAAAGATTGACGTGGACGCCGAGATTGCGGATGTCCCGCGCGTAGCGCCCTATAAGCAGGCCGTTGGTGGTGACGCGCAGATCCGCGGCCGGGTGGCGCGCGCGCAGGCGGCCGAGAAAATCCATAAAGCCTTTGCGCACAAAGGGTTCGCCGCCGGTCAGCCGCACTTTGCCCACGCCCGTGCTGGCGGCCAGATCGACAAAGCGCTCCATGTCTTCATAGCGCAGCACGCGCTCGTGGGGGATGAACGTGCTTTCCACCCGGCAGTAGCGGCAGCGCAGGTTGCAGCGGTCGGTCACCGAAAGGCGCACATAGCGCACGGCGCGGCCGTGGCTGTCAACGAGGGGGGGGCGGCTTGCGCCGGAAAACGGCAGTGGGGAGGTCATACGGAATCCTTCTCCCGGGCCTTATACGCCCGAAACGTGGGGCCGCGCAAGCTCCGGGCGTCCGTGTTTTTCCCCCTTAAGCGCCGCGTGTTCCGGCCGATAAGAAAAACGAGTGGGGAAGGGAGCAAGGCCCGCCGGATGAGAGCACGACGGCCCCCCTGTTTTGGCAAGGATGCCACCACGTATTCAAGGAGGAATACAGTATGTCTCTCACTATCAACAACAACCTTATGGCGTTGAACGCCACCCGCAACTTGCTGACATCGTACGGCAATCTTGCGGTTTCCACCCGCAAGCTCTCGTCGGGCCTGCGCGTGGGCACCGCCGCGGACGACGCGGCGGGACTGGCGATCCGCGAGCTGATGCGCGCGGACATCGCTTCCCTGAACCAGGGCGTGCGTAACGCCAACGACGCGATTTCGCTGATCCAGACGGCGGACGGCGCGCTCGGCGTTATCGACGAAAAGTTGATCCGCATGAAGGAATTGGCGGAGCAGGCGGCCACGGGCTCGTACGACTCGACCCAGCGCCTGATCATCGATTCCGAGTACCAGCAGATGGCCTCGGAAATCACCCGAATCGCCAACGCCACGGATTTCAACGGCATCAAGCTGCTTGACGGCACGTTGTCTTCCGATACCCATAGCGGAGCGCAAATGAAGGCCACAGGAAAGCTCAAGATCCACTTCGGCACGTCCAACGACAGCGCGGAAGACTACTACTACGTCAAGATCGGCAACGCCACGGCTTCGGCGCTGGGCATCGGCAACCAGACCGCCACCGCGAACAACGGCCACAACATCTCGACGCAGGCAAACGCGCAAAAGGCGCTGACCGCGCTGAACAACGCCATCGTGTCCAAGGATAACATCCGCGCCACGCTGGGCTCGATCCAGAACCGTCTGGAAAACACGATCAGCAACCTGCAAATCCAGGCCGAGAACCTGCAATCGGCGGAATCGCGGATTTCTGACGTGGACGTCGCCACCGAAATGACCAATTTCGTGCGCAACCAGATCCTGACCCAGGCCGCCGTGGCCATGCTTTCCCAGGCCAACACCCTGCCCCAGTTGGCTTTGACCCTGCTCTAGGACAGTTTAACTTTGAAATAACCTGAGATGGACACGATGTTCTGTCGCTTAAGTTTCACGCCTCCGCCGTCGTTTAACGCCGCAAGTGAATTGCGGCTACTCCGGCTTCGCGGCGGAACCTCGCTACGCTCAGTTCCGGGAGCATTTTCAAAATGAAAATGCTCCAGCCCTTCCCCGAAACCCAATAACCTTCAACCTCAGGGCCATACGTCCGGAAAAGCCTTCTCTCCACTCAAAGCGCCAACAAAAAGCCCCCGCTCGCCGGGGGCTTTTTTATAGATGAAGGCGGAGTGCAGGATGCACCGGGGCTCCGCCCCGTGCCCCGTTGGGGGGATGATCCCCCCAAGCCCCTCATGCCGGAAACCCCGCGCGAAAGCGCGGGGTTTCCGATATTGCGGGTGCAGGGGCCCGAGGCCCCTGCCTCCCCAAATCTTACACCTTGGCGGCGGTCAGCAGATCCTTGGCGGCGTCGGTCTTTTCCCAGGCGAATTCCGGCAGTTCGCGGCCAAAGTGGCCGTAGCAGGACGACTTGAGGTAGATCGGGCGCTTGAGGTCAAGGCGCTTGATGATGTGGTAGGGGCGCAGATCGAACACGTCCAGCACGGCCTTGGTGAGGATGCTGTCGGGCACTTCGCCGGAGCCGAGCGAGGAGACGAGGACGGACACGGGTTCGGCCACGCCGATGCAGTAGGCGATCTGCACTTCGCAGCGCGGGGCCAGGCCGGCGGCCACGACGTTCTTGGCGATGTAGCGCGCCATGTAGGCGGCGGAGCGATCGACCTTGGAGGGGTCTTTGCCCGAAAAAGCGCCGCCGCCGTGGTTGCCCATGCCGCCGTAGGTGTCCTGGATGATCTTGCGGCCGGTCAGGCCGCAGTCGCCCATGGGGCCGCCGATCACGAAGCGTCCGGTGGTGTTGATGAAGATCTGGCAGTCCTTTTCGTCAAAGTAGCCGGACTGCTCCAGCACGGGGCGGATCACCTCGGCCTTGACGGCTTCGATGATGTCGCTCTGGCTGGCGCTGGGGGCGTGCTGGGTGGACACAACCACGTTGTTGATGCGCACGGGCTTGCCGTCCACGTACTCGAAGGACACCTGGGTTTTGCCGTCGGGGCGGAAAAAGTCCACAATGCCGTTTTTGCGCACGCGGGAAAGCTGGAGCGAAAGCTGGTGCGCCCAGTAAATGGGCGCGGGCATCAGCGGCTCGCTCTCGTTGGAGGCGAAGCCGAACATCATGCCCTGGTCGCCGGCGCCCTGGTCTTCCGGATGATCGCGGTTCACGCCCTGGGCGATGTCGGGCGACTGCTTGTCGATGGAGGAAAGCACGGCGCAGGTCTGCCAGTCAAAGCCCATTTCGGAGCTGTTGTAGCCGATGTTCTTGATCGTCTCGCGCACGACCTGGGGCAGATCGGCGTAGCCGCAGGTGGTGATTTCACCCGCGATGACGGCCAGGCCGGTGGTGACCAGCGTTTCGCAGGCCACATGGGCGTCGGGATCCTGGGCCAGCAGCGTGTCGAGCACGGCGTCGGAGATTTGATCCGCCACCTTGTCGGGATGGCCTTCCGTAACGGATTCAGACGTAAAGAAATACTTGCCTTTGGGGGGTATCATGCTGGCTCCTTGGCGTCGGCTGGGCCGGGCCGGTTGAGGCGGAATCGCGGTTGCTGCCCGGCGGAATATCCGCATATCAAGTTATGGGCATATAAACGGTTTCAGCTATACACATTTTGGAAAGGTCTGTCCAGCCTTCGCGGAAGGGCCGCTTGACGCGCCGCCCGGCGCGGGCTACACCGATGTACACTATGCAACCGTTTTATCAAGGCAAAGTCGATGCGTTTTGCGCCATTTACGCGGTGTTGAACGCCATGCTTCTGCTCTACGACATCCGCCCCGGCAAGGCGCGGGAACTGTTGAACGCGGCGCTCGTGGACGCCTCGCGCGACGCGTTGTATTTTCTGGACGTGCTCAACCACAAGACGGACTACATGGCGCTGGTGGATCGCATGTTGGCCCGCTTGCAAACAGAGTATGGCCTGCGGGTGGAGTCCTTGCCGCAGGGCGCTTCCAAGCCCGAACTCTGGAACGCGCTGGCGTCGTATGCCGAGCCCGAAGCGCGGCGCACGGCGGTGTTCCGCTTTTGCCGCCATGTGCCGCTTACCCTGGCGCCGCTGACCGATCACTGGACAACGGCCCTGCGCATGGAGGGCGACACGCTGCGTCTTTTTGACTCCAGCCTGGAGCCCAGCGGCCTGTACGCCCTGCACAGGGAGGGCGTGGCCGTCCGGGCCGGGGTGGTCAACCGCGAATATGTGGTGATCCCGCCCGAGCATGTGCGGCTTTTGTCGCGCGGGTAGCGCTTGCGCTTGACGGGGCGCGGCTTTGCGCCGTACAAACTCTCTCCGGCGCTGACGGCGCGGGAGGGCTATGCCGATACTGACTTCACGGCAAAAAATGGGCGCGGCGGCGCTTATCATGGCGTTCAGCATCCTGCTGTCGCGCCTGATGGGCCTCGTGCGCGACAAGGTCATCTCGTGGCAGTTCGGGGCCGGGGGCGAGGCGGACATCTATTTCGCCGCCTTTGTGGTGCCGGATTTCCTCAATTATCTCCTGGCGGGCGGCTACGTTTCGATCACGCTCATTCCGCTGCTTTCGCGCCTGTTTGTTGAGGACGAAAACGAGGCCTGGCGCTTTTTCAGCGTTATTTTCTGCTGGGCCTCGCTGGCCATCGGCGTGCTGACCCTGGCCGCCTGGCTCGCCGCGCCCTGGCTGGCGCCCCTGATCGCGCCGGGCTTTGACGCCGCGCAGCAGGCCCGGCTGGCCACGTTTTTGCGCATCGTGCTGCCCGCCCAGATTTTCTTTTTGCCGGGGGCCTGCTTTTCGGCCGTGCTGTATATCCGGCGGCAGTTTACGGTGCCCGCGCTCATGCCGCTCATTTACAACGGCTGCATTCTGCTCGGCGGGGTGGCCCTGCCGTGGCTCGGCCTGACCCGGGGCATGGAGGGCTTTTGCTGGGGCGTGACGGCGGGCGCGGCCGTGGGCGCGTTCTGGCTGCCGCTGCGCGCGGTGCGCGCCGGGGGCCTGCGCCTTTTTCCAGCTTTTTCGCACCCCCTGCTGCCGCGCTTTTTGCTGTTGGCCCTGCCGCTGATGCTGGGGCAGTCGGTGGTGGTGCTGGACGAGCAGTTTGTGCGCATCTTCGGCAGCATGGCCGGGGAGGGCGCGGTGAGCCTGCTCAACTACGCGCGGCGGCTGATGATGGTGCCGGTGGGCGTGGTGGCCCAGGCGGCGGGCGTGGCGTCCTTCCCCTTTCTGGCCGCGCTGGCGGCCCAGGGCCGGCGCGCCGAGTTTGACTCCACGCTGAACCGCGCGCTTTGCAACAGCCTGATCGTGGTGCTGCCGGTGACGCTGTGGCTGATCGCCGCCGCGCGCCCGCTGCTCGGCTTCATTTTTGAGGGCGGCGGCTTCGACGCGGCCGACACCGCGCTGACCACGCCGCTGCTGCGCCTGATGCTGCTGGCCGTGCCGTTCTGGGTGCTCCAGCAGGTGACGGGCCGCGCGTTTTACGCGCATCAGGACACGCTGACCCCGGCCGTGGTCGGCACGCTGGCCACGCTGCTGGCCGTTCCGGCCTATTTTGCGCTGGTTCCGCGCTGGGGCGCGCCCGGCGTGGCGCTGGTGACCAGCGTTTCACTCGGCGTGTACGCAACGGCGCTGGCAACGGTGGCCCGCGTCCGCTGGGGCGGCGCTCCCCTGGCCGGGCTGGGCCGCGCCGCGCTGGCCAACACGCTGATCTGCGCGCCGGGCTTCGCTCTGGCCCTCTGGCTGGCCGAATACGCCCCGCTGCCCGCCTGGCCGCCGCTGGCCCGCCAGTTTGCCGAACTGGCCCTGAGCGGCACGGCCTTTGCCGCGCTGTATATCGTGCTGGCGCGCCTTTTTCTGCCGCGCTCGCTGGAAGTGATTCTGGGGCCTGTTTCGCGGCGCATGGGGCGCGGCCGCGGGCGGGACGGGGGAGAAAAAGCGGAATGAACGTGATCCGGGCGCGTGAAGCGGGATTTTGCATGGGCGTGGCGCTGGCGCTGCGCAAGCTGGACGCGGCGGTGGCGTCCGCGCCCTACGGCAGCGTGGCCACGCTGGGGGCCATTATCCATAATCCGCAGGTGCTGGAGGAATACGCCCGCAAGGGCGTGCGCCGGCTTCAGTCTGTGGAGGAGGCCGGGCCGGGCATGACGGTGCTGATCCGCGCGCACGGCGTCCCGCGCGAGGACGAGGAGCTTTTGCGCGGCAGCGGGGTGACGGTGGTGGACGCCACCTGTCCGCGCGTGAAAAAGGCGCAGCTTGCCATAGCCCGCGCCACGGCCAGGGGCGCGGAACTGCTGCTGTACGGCGACGCCAGCCACCCGGAGGTGCGGGGCCTGGTGTCGTATGCGGCGGGGCCGTGCCGCATCATCAGCTCGCTGGACGACGCGCGGCGGGTAGGCCCGGACGACGCCCGGCGCTTTGTGCTTGCCGCCCAGACCACGCAGGACAGGCCGCTTTTCGACGTCTTGCGGAAAGCCCTGGATGCCGATATGAAGGAGCGTCTGCGGGTTTTGGACACCATTTGCGACGCCACGCGCCAGCGCCAGGAAGAAACGCTGCGCCTGGCCGGGCAGGTGGACGTGATGGTGGTGGTGGGCGGCCGCGAAAGCGGCAATACCCGGCGCCTGGCCGACATAGCGGCCAGCCGGGGCGTGCCCGCCCTGCATGTGGAAACCGTGGAAGAGCTGGAGCCCGCGTTTTTTGCCGGAGCGGGCGTTGTGGGCCTGACGGGCGGCGCGTCCACCCCCAAGGATCTGATCGACGCCGTGGAGCTGTGGCTGAAGCGGCAGCCGGGCGCCGCAAGCCCGCAACCTTCCTGAACGGAACGGCCCCCTGAGCAGGGAGGAGCCATGTCGCAAACCAATATTTTGCTGGAAGCCGGCACCAACGAGCTGGAAATCGTGGAATTTTTCATCGAGGAGCCCGGCGGCGGGGACGCGGATTATACCGGCTATTACGGCGTCAACGTGGCCAAGGTGCTGGAAATCATCCAGATGCCCAAGGTCACGGCCCTGCCCGAGGTGCAGCACCCTTCGGTGCTGGGGGCTTTCAACCTGCGCTCGCACATCATCCCGCTGGTGGATCTGAGCCAGTGGCTGGGCAAGAGCCATACGGCCTCGGCCGCGCATTCCAAGGTGGTGGTTACGGAGTTCAACAGCGTGACCACGGCCTTCATGGTCAGCGGCGTCAACCGCATCCACCGCATCAGCTGGGAGGCCGTGGAGCCGCCCAACCGCTACATGTCGCTGATGTCCAAGGGCTCGGTCACCGGCGTGGTCAAGCTGGAGGATCGCATCATCTTCCTGCTGGATCTGGAAAAGATCGTGGCCGAACTCAACCCCAGCCTGGGCCTGCGCCTGGACACGGCCATCGACTGGGGCAGCGAGGAGCGCTACCGCGCCCTGGTGGCGGACGATTCCTCCCTGATCCGCGAAATGCTTAAAGATTTGATGGAAAAAGCCAATTTTGAGGTGGAGGTCGTCACCAACGGCCGCGAAGCCTGGGAGCGGCTGAGCGCCCTGCGCGAACGCGCGGCGGCCGAAAACCGGCCCATCACCGATTATGTGCAGGTTCTGGTTTCGGACATCGAAATGCCCAGCATGGACGGGCACAACCTGTGCAAGCGCGTCAAGGACGATCCGGTGCTGAAAAACCTGCCCGTGATCCTGTTCTCGTCGCTGATCACGGAAAGGCTGCGCCACAAGGGCGCTTCCGTGGGCGCGGACGACCAGATTTCCAAGCCCGAGGTCACCCAGCTTGCCAAGCGCGCCTACGCGCTGATCCGGCAGGCCAGGGAGACGGACGGCGCCAAACAGCGGGGCAACACCCCGGCGGCGGTATGAACGACATCAATAAAGTCAGCGTCATCGTTCCGGTATTTAATGAGGAAGGCAACGTCGAGCCGCTGGTGGCGGAAATCGTCGCGGCCATGGCCCCGCTTGGCCTGCCGTGGGAACTGCTGCTGGTGGACGACGGCAGCACCGACGCCAGCCTGGCCCGCATCCGCGCCGCGTGCGACGCGCACCCCGAAGTCGGCTTTTTGTCCTTCCAGCGCAACCGCGGGCAGTCGGCGGCGTTTGGCGCGGGCTTCGAGGCCGCCGCGGGCGACGTTGTCGTCACCCTGGACGCGGACTTGCAAAACGACCCGGCCGACATCCCCGCGCTGCTCGAGCTGTACCGCCAGGGCTTCGACATGGCGATCGGCTGGCGCGTCAACCGCATGGACTCCCAGTCGCGCCGCCTGGCCTCGCGCGTGGGCAACGCCGTGCGCAACTTCCTGACGCGCGAAACCGTGCACGACACCGGCTGCTCGCTCAAGGCCATGCGCGCCTCCATGGCCCGCCGCCTGCCCATGTTCAAGGGCATGCACCGCTTTTTGCCCACGCTGATGAAAATGCAGGGGGCGCGCGTGGCCGAAATCCCGGTCAACCACCGGCCGCGCCATTCCGGCGTTTCCAAATACGGCACGTTCCGCCGGGGTTTCGCGGCGTCGCAGGATCTGCTGGCCGTCAACTGGATGCTGCGCCGCAACAAGCCGGGCGAAGTGCGCGAGCAGCGCGCCCCCAGGGCCTGAGATGGCGTTGCTTTTTGTTGTGGGTCTTTTGCTTCAGGCGGGCGCGCTCCTGAGCCGGAACCGCAGGGCCGCGCCAGCCCTGCTCGCCGCGGGCGCGCTCGCGGTGTGCGCCTGTGCCGTGCGCGACGCCGATTACACCCTGCTGTGCGGCCAACTGCTCCTGCTGCCTTTCGGCCTGCGCCGCACAACGTCATGACCGCCAAGGACGCCGCCCGCCGCCTGCTCAAGGGCGCATCCCTCTTCATCCTGCTCGCGCTGATCCTGCTGCTGATCCATGTGGTAAAGCCGGACACGGCCTTTTTCTCCGGCTTTGTGGATACCGAAATCCGGCCGCGCGGCTTTGTCGGCATCGCGATCTACCTCAGTCTGGCCGCCGTGCTGTCCTGCCTGGCCATTCCCCGGCAGCTGATCGCCTTTGCCGGGGGCTACGCCTTCGGCGCGCTGTACGGCGTGCTGTGGGCGACCGTGGGCGTCACGCTGGGCTGCGCGCTTTCGTTCGGCTACGCGCGCTTTCTCGGCCAGGGCTTTGTGCAGAAGCGCTTCGGCCGCCGCATCGTCCGGCTGGAAGGCTTTCTCATGCGTTCACCGCTGACCATGACGCTGCTCATCCGCTTCCTGCCCGTGGGCAACAACCTGATCACCAACATCCTGGCCGGGGTTACGCGCATCCCGTTTCTGCCCTTTGTGGCGGGTTCCGCCCTGGGCTATGTGCCCCAGCATCTGGTGTTCGCCCTGCTGGGCAGCGGCGTCCACGTTGACGCCTTCTGGCGCGTTGTGCTGAGCGCGCTGCTGTTCGCCGTTTCCTCCGGCCTCGGCCTCTGGCTTTACCTCCGCTACCGGCACGACGTGGACGCCATGCGTTCCGGCCATTGAAGTCTTTAAGGAATAGTATGCTGCTGGAAATAGGAATCATCGCCGCGGGCATCCCGGTTGGCTGGCTTTTGCGGCGCAACCGCAAGGCGCAGGCCCTGACGGGACGCGCGCTGACCTGGTCGGTGTGGATTTTGCTGTTTTTGCTGGGTTTTGCCCTGGGCGGGGATGAGCGGCTTCTGGCCCAGCTCGACAGCCTCGGCGTGCGCGCCGTGACCATCAGCCTGCTTTCCGTGGCGGGCAGCCTGCTGGCGGCCCGGCTGCTCGGCGCGTGGCTCCCGCTGGACGACGGCAAGCGGAGCCCCACGGCATGAAAAGCACGCTGCTTGTCCTGGCCTTTTTTTTCGCCGGGCTGCTGGCCGGGCATCTGGAATGGCTGCCCCGCGCCGTGGCCGAAAGCGGCGCCTCGCTCTGGATGCTCTATGTGCTGCTGCTTTGCGCGGGCATGAGCGTGGGCTTCGATCTCAAGGCCCTGGCCATCCTGCGCGATCTCAAGGCCCGCATCCTGCTGGTGCCGCTGGGCGTGGCGGCGGGCACGCTGCTGGGCAGCACGGCGGCCTGGCTGATATTGCCGGGCGTTACCCTGCCCGAAAGCCTGGCTGTGGGCGGCGGCTTTGGCTACTACAGCCTGGCCACCGTGATCATCACCCAGGCCGGCGATCCGGCGCTGGGCTCGGTTTCGCTGCTGTCCAACATGATCCGCGAAATAGCCACGCTGACGCTTGCCCCGCTGCTGGCGCTGCTTGGCGGCAAGCTCGGCCCGGTGATGAGCGGCGGAGCGGCCGCCATGGACACCTGCCTGCCCGTGATCGCCAAGTACAGCGGCGAGCGCGCCGCCATCATCGCGGTGTTCTCCGGCATGGCGCTTACATTGGCCGTGCCGCTGCTGATCCCGCTGTTGCTCGCTCTGCGGTGATCGTCTTCAGGCGTGTTGCCGCGTGGCGGCCGGCGCGTTTCGGGGGGCGGAACAGTCGGAAAAGCCCGTGATAGAACGTTCGATTATTTTTTATATAGAATATGCGCTGTCTGGAGGTTATATTCCATAAAAAATTTCCCCCCGTTCTTGACAAAATATCTGGTTGTTTTATTCTAAGCGCGACGGGAATAACCCGCTCGGAGGCTTCTGCCTCCCCTTCTTCAGTCTCTTGGGCCCGCCAACGGCCCCGAAAAAATGGCTGTGCGTCTTTTTAAGCGACGCAGTTTCGCGCTGTTTTTTCCGCTCTCCAGCATAGTACCGGGTCGCGAATCCTTCATGGGGCCGCGCCTTTTCGTCGTTTAATCGGCGTACGGCGTCCCTGTTTTTTTGAAGTTTCGCGCCTCAATCATCGCTGCATCTCACCACCCATTTTTAGGAGATAATCATGGCAGATATCCAACTTGCCCGTCCTCAAGCCGGCCAAACCGTTACCCTTACCAACATTGCCGACGGTCGCTTCATCTTTGATTTCCCGACCGCCGACCCTGTCATGGAGCGCGTGGGCGACAACCTCGTCTTCACGTTCCCCGACGGCGCCGCGCTGGTGCTTGAGAACTTTTATGTTGAGTACAATGCGGAAAATCTCCCCGCCTTTGTGGTGGAAGGCCAGGATTTGTCGGCGCAGGACTTCTTCGCCGCGCTTGATCCCGACCTGATGCCCGCCGCCGGCCCGGCCGCCGGCGCAGGCGACGCCGCGCGCAACAGCCGCTACAACGAATTCGGCAACGCCGCGCTCATGGACGGCATCGACCGCCTGGGCGGCCTCGACCTCGGCTGGGGCGAAAGCGTTGAGCCCGAAGACTCCCTCGAAGGCGCCATGCTGGTGCCCGGCGGAACGTTTGATTTTAGCGTCACCACCGATGTGGGCGGCGAACTCGGCGTGTTCTCTGGCCTGTTTGAAGACAACCGCCCCTTCTTGAACACGGGAGATGACACGCCGTATTTCGGGCGTCTGAACTTCAATCCCGTGCCCAACGACGGCTCCTCCGTGGGCGCGATCACCATTTCCGGCCTGCCGGGGGATGCGAGCCTGTACCTCGGCGATCAACTGCTCACGCCCATTGGCGGCGTGTATACCTTGACGGCCGATCAATTCAGCGTTCCCGGCGTGTTCATTCATCTCGGCGACAATGACAGCGACGCCGACTTGGCGCTCAACGTTACCGTGCAGTTCATCGCCGGCCCTCTGTCCACTGTTGTGTCCGGCGTCATCCCGGTAGCCGTGGACGCCGTGGCTGACAAGCCGATGATGCATGAAACGGGCAATAACTGGGAGTTTGACAACCAGAAACATACGGAAACGGAAACAAGGATAGAAACGGAGGGCTCGGGCATCCCGCAGACCGGCGAACTGAAGACGGTCACCCTCAATGTGGCGGCCACATTCTTCGATACCGGCGACGGCTCCGAACTGCACACCATCGTGGTGCGCGGCATCCCCGAAGGCTGGACGCTGCAGGGCGCGGAGTCGGGCCTGTCTTCGTACGCCCCGGTTGCTTCCCAGGCGGAGTCCACCCCCGGCACCTACTGGGTGGACGACGCCGGCGACTGGCACTTCAACGTGGGCAACGCCGACAGTTTGGTGGGCCAGTTGATCTTCGAACCCGGCGACTGGACGGGCGAAGCGTCCATCACCACGGTTGCCCGGGCGGAAGAAGTCAATCCTTCGGGCCCGGAATCCTCCGTGGATAACAACGTGGCCGAAACCGAACTGGGCAACTACGCGGTGACGGTGATCGAAGACACTCCGGACTTCAACCGCGAGAGCGTCCGCATCGTTTCCGACGAAACGCCCGGCGTGCAGGGCCAGGACGAAGTGGCCTCCGTCAGCGCCCTGACCAACGCCGCGGTGGTTGCCGATGTGTTGAAAGGCCTGGCGCTGGGCGAAGCAACGCCCGTGTCCGTTGCCCAGCAGGAAATCAAATACAACCTGCACAGCGACGGCAGCGACGATATCGGCCTCGCGTCCCCCTCGCAGCTTTCCCTCGGCTTTGAACTTACCGACGGCACGCCTTCCGGCTGGGCCACCACCGCCGGCGATCCCATCCTCATGTTCCTTGAGGACGGCGCGATTGTCGGCCGCGTGGGCGGCGCCGAAGGCGCTGTCGCGTTTGTCGTGGTCGTTGCGGATAACGACGGCACGCTGTCCGGCGGCCGTAATGAAGGCACGGTGTCCTTTGTCCAGTTCATGAGCCTGAAGCATCCGGAGCCGGGCGATGGCGGCTGGAAGCATGACGAACGGCTGGACAACACGCTCGAACTCAAGCTTGTCCTCACCGACGACGACGGCGACAGCGCCTCCTTGACCGTCAACATCAATGTGAACGACGACGGCCCGAAGGTGGATGTGGAAATTGCGGAAGACGCCAATCTTGAAGGCCTCGCGATGCACCTGGACGAAACCGTGGGCGCGGATCGCTACGCTGCAAACGAAGCCAAGGATAACAGCCCCGCCGATGAAGACAGTCCTGCCACCTACCTGTCCCGCGCGACGACCGATATTGAGGGCGGCCTGAGCGGCTTGTTCGCCGTGGATCGGAATTACGGCGCGGACGGCCAGGGCGAGGCTGACGCTGTCACGCTCACGTTCACCGGTCTTGCCGCGACGGACGGGCTTCTTGATCTGGACGCTCTCCCCGCCGATGGCGGCCTTGCCACCAACCTGACGACCACGTCCGGCGACGCGGTGACGCTGTATCTGTCCGGCGGCGTGCTCTACGGCATGGCCCAGGCCGCGGACGGCGAGCCCCGCATCGTGCTCACCATCGAAATGGTGGGCGACCAGCTTCAAACCACGCAGTACGAAGCCCTGCACCACCCGACCGACGGCAGCGGTTCGTTTGACGAATCCATTTCGCTGCTGCTTGGCGAAGGCGCGGAACTGGCGCTTACCCGTACCGTGACCATCACCGACGGCGACGGCGACACCCATACCGACAGCGTTTCCATCCCGCTGGCGGGCGAAGAAACGTCCGTCTTCACGTTTGACGACGACGGCCCGACGCTGACAGTGACGAAGAATGAGGGCGTCACCGTGGATACGTTCGCGATGCACCTGGACGAAACCGTGGGCGCGGATCGCTACGCCAACGACACCGATCGGGGTTTGAAAGATAACGCGAGCGACAACGAAAATACTCCGGCTGATGCGGGCGCGGACTACCTTTCCCGCGCCACCACGAACATCACGGGCGGCTTGGCTGGCCTGTTCACCGCCACTCGCGACTTTGGTTCGGACGGCGCCGCCTCCAGCAACGCGCTGACGGGCAGCCTTTCCTTCATCGGCATTGCGTCCGGCGCGAGCGTCGCCACCACGTTGTCCGCGACGAACGGCGGGCTGATTCGGCTTTCTCTGGATTCCTCCGGCGCTCTGCTTGGCAAGGACACCTCCGGGCATACCGTCTTCAAGATCGAGATCGTGGATAAGGGAGAGGGCGTCTACCAGCTCCAGACCACGCAGTATGAAGCCATCGTGCATCCCACCGGCGGCAGCGGCTCGTTTGACGAATCCGTCCTGTTGAAGCTGGCCGACGGCGTGACCTCGCCTGTGCGGCTGCAATACTCCGTCACCGTCACGGACGGCGACGGCGACACGATCACGAAGACCGACACCGCGGATCTGATCACCGCGGCCGGCTCCGGCATCAGCTTTGATGACGACGGGCCGAAGGTGGGCTTGGCTACGGGCACAAGTGTTCCCAGGCTGTCCGACTTTGTGGACGAAAGCCATCTGGATTTGGGTGGCGCGTATACCGACGGCAAACTGATCGCCACGCTTGACGGTACTGACGTTCGGGGGCAGTTCACCGTCTCCGACTACGGCTCGGACGGCAAGGGCGCGGATGATGTCTACGCTCTGAAACTGAATCCCACGAGCGGAACCACGGTGGACAGCGAACTGTTCGCTGTGAAGGCCGGCGGCGGCCAGGGCGACCCGATCCTGTTGAGCCAGGATTCCAGCACCGGCGTCATCACTGGCAGCGCGGGCGGCGTGGATTACTTCACGCTGACCATCAATGCGGCTACGGGTGAAGTGACTCTGACCCTGCTGGACAATATCTGGCACAACGACACAAGCAGCTACGACGAAGGCATGCTCCTGAAGCTTGGCGCGGGCCTGCTGACCCTGACCAAGACGGCGACGGACGGCGACGGCGACAAAGCCACGGCCGTGTTCGACCTCGGCGCGGCCGGCGCGTTCACGTTTGACGACGACGGCCCGAAGGCGACGGCGGATGCGCGCAGTGTGACGGAAACCGGTTCGGACGTGACTATCGCCGGCAACGTGGTGACGCCGTTGACGGGCGCAGGGGCTTACCCTGCGGGCACCGGTTCGGACAGCGCCGACAACCCCGGCGCGGACGGCCTGGCGGCCAACCCTGTCAACTGGACAACCACCGGCACCCTCGGGAACTTTACGCTGGCAACTACCGGCACGGCCAACACCTACAGTGTGATGGACGGCACCACGCTTGTGGGCACGATTATCCTGAACAGCAACGGCGGCTATACGTTTACGCTTGACGGCGATTATGACTTGCCGAAGTTGCCGGATGGCGCGCTTGCGCCCAAGCTGGTCATTCCCTATACCGTCAAGGACGGCGACGGCGATACCGCACCCGCCACCCTGACCATCTCCCTGAATGCCGATACCCGCGTACCGGAGATCACGGTTCCGACCGCGGGTGACGACACCGTGAAAGTGTACGAAGACGGTCTGAACAAGGAGCGCGGCACGGGCGAATCGGACGGCACGCAGGCCGCCACGGCTCGTGAGACCGACACCGGCGCGTTTTTGGTGGAACTGAACGACGAAGCCGGTACGATCACCCTGAACGTGGGCGCCGATACCGTGGTGTTGAATGTGAATGCCGATGGCAGCTGCACGCTGCCCAGCGATGTGACCATCAATACCGGCAAGGGCATTCTGACGGTGACGGGCGTGGGCCTGGACTCCGTCTCCGGTCAGGTGAAGGTGAGCTACACCTACACGTTGAGCGACAACCAGGCGCACGCTACCGGCGCTGACAACAACGAAGTCTTTGACGACATCAGCATCAGCGTGAAGGATGCGACGGGCGACACCGAGACCGGCACAGTCCGGGTGACCATCGTGGACGACGTGCCTGTTGCGACGGCGGATACGGGCAGCCTGGCCGAAGCGGCGAAGACTCTGACGGTGGACGCCGCCAACGGCGTTCTCAAGAACGACCTGATCGGCGCGGACGGCCCGGCCATCACGGTTCGCGGCGTGTCGGCGGATGACGCGACCAATGTGGAGCGCTCGGGTTCGCTGAACACGGCTGTTACCGGCACGTACGGCAAGCTGACCATGCAGGCCGACGGCTCGTACAAGTATGAACTGACTTCCGACATCGCGAAGGGCGTGACGGTGAACGACGTGTTCACCTATACGATCAAGGACGCGGACGGCGACTGGAAGACCACGACGCTGAC
>JAVBMS010000050.1:0-23876 GCA_031552135.1 Mailhella sp. | reverse complement strand
CCCCTGCGCCTCCGGCAGGGAAGGGCGTAACGCCCGGTTTTGCGGCGGCTGCGCCGCTGGGCTTTTTAATAACTCTTTCCCCTGCGCCTCCGGCGGGGGGGGGGGGGGGGGGGGGTGGGGGGGGGGGGGGGCGGGTGGGTGCGGGGGGGGCCCCTCTCGCCCCCACCGCCCGGTCCCCCCCCCCCCCCCCCCCCCCCCCCCCCGCCGGAGGCGCAGGAGATAGAGGCATTAATATGCCTGTTGGCGCAGCCGCCGCAAAACCGGGCGTTACGCCCTTCCCTGCCGGAGGCGCAGGGGAAAGAGTTATTAAAAAGCCCAGCGGCGCAGCCGCCGCAAAACCGGGCGTTACGCCCTTCCCTGCCGGAGGCGCAGGGGAAAGAGTGATTAAAAGGCCCATCGGCGCAGCCGCCCCAAAATCCAGAGACAAAAAGTTCTTTTTTCTTCTCCGCGCGTGACGCTCCCTTTTAAATAACAAAAAAATCCCGGGGAAGCCGCCATTTCGCTGCCTCCCCGGGGTTGTTCACGTTACTCGGGTTTATTCTTCCTTAATACGCTTCAATACGCCTTCATGCCGGGCTGTTCGTCGTCGTCTTCAGCGGCCGGGGCGGCGGCCTTGGCCGCGCCCATGTTCAGCGTCACGCGCGGCAGGATGCGCTGGAGGCTCTTGTCATCCTTGGTGGGCGCGATGTTGGGGTACACGCCTTCATCGTTCGGAAGCTGGAATTGCACCGGCATACGCGGGGTGACGGGCACTTCGCGCGGCTTTTGCAGCTGCGGAACCCAGTCGTACGGCACGCGGTACGAGCGGTAGATGTAGGCGTTCGTCATCGGGTAATCTTTGTAGTTGTAGGGCGAAACGTAGTCCCACACGATGTCGCCGTCCTTGGTGACCTCAAAGATGCGGTTCTTGTTGCCTTCGTTGATCACGGTGTTGCCGTTGGGCATGCGCTGGGCGCTGCTGATGAACCAGCTGAAGAACTGCACGTCGCCGAAGTTGCGCCAGGCGGGCGTCTTGATGGCGTCCTTGCTGGGGTACTGCCAGACAACCTTCATGGCCACGGGGTCGATTTCGAGGATCTCGCTGCGCAGTTGCGCGCCGAGGCTCTTGAACACGGCGTTTTCGCCGCCGTTGTCATAGACCAGGATATTGCCCTCGCCGGGCAGGCCCTTGGGGATCATGTGGGTGTGATGCACGCCGTAGAGCGGGCCGATTTCCTTGTCGTCCGGGCGCACCAGCCACACGACCTTGCCGGTCTTGTGGTCGATGATGAACAACATGGCGGTTTCGCGGCTGTCGGCAATGATGTTGTCGGGGTGGAAGCGCTGGTCGCCGGCGTCGAACCACTTGTTGGGGCCGAGCCAGGACGCGCAGTTGATGTGGAACCAGTCGTAGCCCGCGGCTTCCATGTTCTTGGGCGCGATGGCGGCCTTGGCGGCCATGAGGGCCTTGTTTTCGGGCGAGGTCAGCGCAAACTCTTCCACATGATCGGCGGCCGACCACGTCCAGATGATTTCGCCCTTGGCGTCCACGATGTAGATCCAGTCGTCCTGGAGCTTGACGTCGCCGGGCACAACCTTGTTGTTGACCACGTTGCGGTGCGACAGCACCAGCATCTTGCCGTCCTTGAGGTTGGGCTTGGCGTCGGGGTAATAGTAGCCCGTGGTGCTGCCCTCTATCTGGTAGTCGTGGTGCTGGCGGCTGACCCAGGCGGTGCCGTCGGCGTCCTTGGGCATGCCTTCGGACGGCTTCTTGACCTGGTAATAGTGGTTGAACGAGCGCACGATCTTGCCTTCAAAATCGAGCAGCGCGATGGTGTTGTGCCCCTGGCCGGCCTGGTTGTACGAGGGGTACAGTGAGGTGAGCAGGTGGCCGCCGGGATAGATTTTATTGGGCATGCCGTCGCCGCCGCGCAGATCCCATTCGTGAACGAGGTTGCCGTTCATGTCGATCAGCTTGGCGGAAACGTCCCCGGCCATGATGGTGTAGCCGTTCCAGGCTTTCTGGGGATTGTAGCTGGTAACGCCGGTGAACCAGAGCTGGGGCCCGGCCAGGGCCGGGGCGCAGGCCAGCAGGCAGAGCCCGCAGACCATGGAAAAGAAACGGAACTTCATACAACCTCCCTGGTTGGGGTGAGGCGGCGGATGCCGCCGGCGGGAAGGCCCGGCGCGGGAGAGCCGGAGCCGCCCGCGGTTTGGGTTTAGTATAACGTGCTTTTTTTCCCTTTGTCAAAAAAAGGTGAGATACGGGCGGGCGGTTGCGTTATCAGGGCGCGCCGGATATAGAGATGGTAACGCCGGACAGGCGTAACCACATGTGCCAAGGAGCGCCCATGAATATCCGCAAAGTCGTCATCCCCGTGGCAGGTTGGGGCACGCGTTCGCTCCCCGCGAGCAAGAACATCCCCAAGGAAATGCTCCCGATCTACAATAAGCCGGTTATTCAATATGTTGTGGAAGAGGCCATGGTCTCCGGCATCAGCGACGTGATTTTTGTCACCAACCGCGACAAAACCGTCATTGAGGATCACTTCGACTATAACCTCCAGCTGGAAAGCGTGCTGGAGCGCTCCGGAAAAAAAGACCTGCTGGAGCAGGTGCGCTTTGTGGCCGAAATGGTCAACATCATGGCCGTGCGCCAGAAAAAGCAGCTCGGCCTCGGCCACGCGGTGCTCTGCGCCGAAAGCCTGGTGGCGAACGAGCCCTTTGCCGTCATGGTGGGCGACGACGTGCTGTTTGGCGACGTGCCCGGCGTGCGCCAGCTCATGAAGGTGGCGGAAGCCGAAAACAAGCCGGTGATCGGCGTTATGGAAGTGGCGCCGGATAAAGTGAACAAATACGGCATTATCGCCGGTGTGGATCGGGGCAACGGCATTGTGGAGATCACCGACATGGTGGAAAAGCCCGCCATCGGCGAGGCGCCTTCCAACCTGGCCATCATGGGCCGCTATGTGCTGACGCCCGACATTTTCCGGCATATCCGCGCGATCAAGCCCGGCCACGGCGGCGAAATCCAGCTGACCGACGCTATGAAAACCCTGGCGGCCGAACGCGGCATGCTGGCCGTCAAGCTTCAGGGCGAGCGCTTTGACGCGGGCGACTGGGTGGATTACCTCACCGCCAACCTGTATTTTGCGCTTCAGGAAGAGCATTTGCAGCCCAACCTGCTGGCCCGCGTGCGCGCCATGCTCAAGGCGTATCCGTCGCAGAGCGCGTAGCGGGGTGTCGAGGGCAGTTTAACTTTGAAATGATACACGCGTGGACACGATGTTCTGTCGCTTAAGTTTCACGCCTCCGCCGTCGCTTAACGCCGCGAGTGAATCGCGGCTACGCCGGCTTCGCGGTGGAACCTCGCTCCGTTCGGTTTCGTGAGCATCTTCAAAGTGAAGATGCTCTAAAACGGGGCGCTACCGGCCGGGCGCGAGAAATTCCGGCCGGGCGTGGAAGCGCGAAACCCTTGCCCGGCAACAGGGAGCGCCTGCCGAAATTATGCCGGCAGGCGTTTTAATGCGCGCCGCATCCGCCCGAAAATTTGGGAAAAGGCGCGGCGCCGACCCACGCCTTACCGGCGTCGCGGGTTTTCCGGCTTGCCAGAGGCCCGCTTCTGTGGCATAGTGCAAAGACTGTTTTTCTTTGTTTTTTTAAAAATTCGCATATTTTTTGCATAGTTTCCCCGGCGCCGTATTACGGGCCGTTGCCGTCCACCGGGAGCAGATCCGCGTTATGGCATTAGAACTCAAACAACAACTCAAGCTCAGCCAGCAATTGCTGATGACGCCTCAGCTGCAGCAGGCCATCAAGTTGTTGCAATTGTCGCGCGTGGAGTTGGTGGAGACGGTGCAGCGCGAGCTTTTGGAAAATCCGTTTTTGGAAGAAACGGAACTGGACGCGGCCGTTTCCTCCGCCGCAGAAAGCCGGGCCGACGCGGACGCCCTG
Source organism: Mailhella sp. (assembly GCA_031552135.1). Taxonomy (GTDB): domain Bacteria; phylum Desulfobacterota; class Desulfovibrionia; order Desulfovibrionales; family Desulfovibrionaceae; genus Mailhella. Next base: position 19,943 of record JAVBMS010000050.1, on the reverse strand, counting down.
TACGACAAAGAGCTGGTGTCCAACGCCGACTGGGAGGATTATCTGGGCGAGCTTTCCAGTTCGCCCAAAATCCCCGGCGCGCGGGAATACGAGCTTTCCGAAGAAATCAGCAGCCTGGAGGCTCGCCACGCGGCGCGGCCCTCGCTGGAATCGCACCTGATGTGGCAGTTGCGGCTTTCGTCCCTGACGGAAGCGCAGAAGGACATCGGTGAATATATTATCGGCAATCTGGATTCCGCGGGCTATCTGCGCGCCACCACCGAGGAAATCGCCGGCATGGCCGAAAGCACGCCCGGCGCGGTGGAAGACGTGCTGGCCGAGGTGCAGCGTTTCGACCCCGTGGGCGTGGCCGCGCGCAGCCCGCAGGAATGTCTGCTGATCCAGATCCGCGTGCTGCATTACGACCGCGATCCCATCCTGATGGATCTGGTGCAGAATCATCTTGAGGATCTGGAAACCCACCGCTACAAGCCACTCCTGCGCAAGTTCCGCATCGATATGGACACGCTCAAGGAGTACATCGACGTCATCCGCTCGCTCGATCCCATGCCGGGCGCGAGTTTCGGGCAGGACGAGCCCATGTTCGTCAGCCCCGACGCCTACGTGATCCCTTCGGACGGCGATTTCGTCATTCTGCTGAACGACGAGGGCCTGCCCAATCTCCAGGTCAGCACCATGTACCAGGGCGACAACGCGCTGCGTTCGGACAAAGACCGCGAGTACATGAACGAAAAACTGCGCGCCGCCTCCTGGCTTATCCGCAGCCTGGAACAGCGCCAGCGCACGCTGTACAAAGTGGTGGAGAGCATCGTCAAATTTCAGCACCCCTTCTTTGAAGAAGGCGTGACCAAGCTGAAACCGTTGATCCTCAAGGACATCGCCGAGGACATCAGCATGCACGAGTCCACGGTCAGCCGCATCACCACCAACAAATATGTGGCCACGCCGCACGGCACGTTCGAGCTTAAATTCTTCTTCAACAGCGCGCTGGGTATGGACGACGGCAGCCAGGTGGGGTCGGAGAGCGTTAAGGCGCTGCTGAAAAAGTGCATTGGCGAGGAAGACGCTAAAAATCCGCTGTCGGACGAACGGCTTGGGGAGATTTTGAAGGAGCAGCTGGGGGTGAATATTGCCCGGCGCACCATCGCCAAGTACCGGACCGCATTGAATATTCCTTCGTCATCGCATCGCAAGGCGCATTTTTAGGCGCTGCTGCGATTTTTTTTTGGGGGGCGGGGGCTGCGCGGCAGCGCTCGCCCTGTTTTTTTGGCCTCCAGCGGGGAGGGCGTTACGCCCTCCCCGCTGGAGGCCAAAAAAGAAGGGGGCGCGGAATCGCTCCCGCGCCCCTGTTATGGTGGGGACTAACTCAAAACATCCTAAAACCGCCACTTAATCTGCAAACTGCCGTTCACGCCCTGGCGCTGGCCCACATAGCCCTGAACGCCCAGGTCAAGGTACAGCGGCAGCGCGGAAGCGGGCTGCACGCTGAGGCCCAGCTCGCCCATGCCGGTGGCGCCGCTGAGGTCGGCTTCGTCGATGGTGTAGCCGCGCACGTTGCCGCCGGCCCCGCCGTCGAATTCGTACTCAAACGCCGCGCCGACATAGGGGGTGACGATTTCGGTCACCTTGTAGCTCAGGCGCGCGCCGGCGCGCAGGCGGTGCGAGTCGGCCGCGTCAAAGCGCACGGGCTCGCCCAGCACGGTCATGTTGTCGCTGTCCTGATGCGTCCAGAGGTACTTGAGGTAGGTGTCGAGCAGGGGCTTTTCGCCCAGCTTCCAGAGGTAGCCAAGGCCGGCGTGCGCGCCGTAGTAGGTGACGGAGGAGTCGTAGGACGCGCCCCAGCCGTAGCCGAGGTCGGCGCTGCTGAAGTCGTTGTCGGATTGGCCCATGCGCAGCGAGGCTTCAGCGTAGGCGTTGCCGCGCTGGCTGGGAAGGAAGTCGAAACGGCCGAGCAGGCCGCCGCCGTAGTAGCTGGGATTGCCGTTGCCCTTGACGGAGGGCAGGTTGGCGAAGCTGTTGTACGAGTCGTAATTGCCCCAGCCGGCTTCAAAGAACGCGCCCACGGCAATGGCGGGCTGCGCCGCTCTCCAGCCGAGGCCGGCCAGCAGGGAGAATCCGCTGACATCAACGTGCGAACCGGTCTGGTAGCGGTTCCAGCCCCCGGCCATGGCGCCGAACGCGCCAAGCCCGCCCTGGCGCGTCTGGGCCAGCAGGCTGTCCATGCCCGCGCCGGCCACCAGATCCGCGCCCTGGCTGAGGAAGCCCAGCCCGGCGGCCCGGCCTTCGACCAAGGCCTTGGCCGAGGGCGTGGTCTGAATGCCGCCGAGGGAGGCCAGCAGCGCGCCGTTGTCCGCCAGCAGGCTGAACTGATAGGTCAGTAGGTAGTTTTGGACGTTGAGCCCGGAGGTGGCGAGCGGCTCGTTCACGGTGTTGTCGATCAGGGTGATGGTGTCGCCGGGGTTGAGGGCGTTGCCCGGCCCCATGCCGACGATGGCCGTCTGGGCGCCGGCCAGATCCACCGGGTTGGTCGAGGTGAGCACCACGCCGCCGTTGGCCAGCCCGGCGGGCAGGGTGAAGTTGTAAAATTCAAAATTATTCGCGCCTTCGATGGCGCCCTGGAAACCGTTGACGTTGAGCGTATTGCCGGTAAAGGGGTCGCGATTGACGACAGCGAAGCCGCCGTAAAGCGTGGCGGCGCTGAGGTCGGGCGCGCCGGAAAGGGTGACCGTGTTGCCCGTGGCGTTGCCGCCGGCGCTGCGGCCGCCGTAGACGTCGATGCCGACTGTCCCGCCGGAAATGCTCACGCTGTTGTTCAACGCGTCGCTGCCGCCGCTTTCGCCGCCGGCCACATAATTGCCGCCTGTGCCGTTGATTTCGCCGCCGGACACGATCACGCTGTTGCCCGTGGCGTCGCTGGTTGCGCTGGCGCCGCCGAGCACCGTGGCGTTGATGACGCCGCCGGCAAGGCTCACGGTATTCGCAACGCTTTTGCCCATGCTGTTAATCCCGCCGTAGACCAAAACGGGACTTACACTCGTGCCGATTGTTCCGCCCGTCATGTTCACCGTGTTGCCGCTGACCATGTTGTAATTGCCCTGCCCGCCGTAGACAGGGCCCTGGAGCGTTCCGTCGGCAATGTTCACCGTGTTGCCCGTGGCGTTTCCGTTTGCGCTGAACCCGCCAAAGGTAGCGCCAAAAACCGTTCCGCTGATGTTCGCCGTGTTGCCCGTGGCTTCGCCGAGGGAGCTTTGGCCGCCGTAGACGCTGCCGGCGCTCGCTCCGACGCCGATGCTCGCGGTATTGCCAGCGGCGTTGCCGCTCAGATTGACCCCGCCGTAGACGCCGCCGGCACTCGCCCCGACGCCGAGGGTCACCGTGTTGCCCGTGACGCTGCCGTTTATAGTGCTTTGCCCGCCGTATACATGCGTGACGATGACGCCGGAGACGTTTACCGTGTTGCCGGTGGCGTCGCCGTTGGCGGTGCGGCCGCCGTTGAGCGTATCATTGAACGTTCCGCCGGAGACGGTCAGCGTGTTGCCGATGGCGTCGCCCTTGGTGCTGTAGCCGCCGTACACCGGGTCGTTGATCGTCCCGCCCGAGATGGTCACGGTGTTGTCCGTGGCGTCGCCTTCGTTCGTAGAGCCGCCGAAAATGTTCCACTCGATCGTCCCGCCCGAGACGGTCACGGCGTTGCCCGTGGTATTGCCCCGCGCGCTGTAGCCGCCGTATACGCCGTCGCCGATCGTCCCGCCGCTGATGTCGACGGTGTTGCCCGTGGTGTTGCCCCGCGCGCTGTAGCCGCCCATCACATAGTCGGTGACGGCGCCGTTCACCAAGTCCACGGTGTTGTTCGCGGCGTCGCCGGTTTCGACAAGGCCGCCGAACACGTTGGCGGGATTTGTTGGCGTGCCGGAGAGCGGATCATAGTCAACGCTCACCGAATTGCCGGAGGCGGAAGGCTCGGCCGTGGTGCCGGGGAACAGAGAGTTCCCGATCCACGGCACCCAGGCTGGGGAGGGTTGCAGGCCCGCGCCGGCGGCGGCCGCGGTCTGGTCGTAAACGATGTCTTCCGCCCAGGCCGGGGAGGCCAGGCCCAGAGAGAAGGCAAAGGCGGCGGCTATGCCGTATTTTGAAAATGAATTCATGCCGTACTCCTTGGAGAGAGTTAAAAGAATGGTGCAGACTCGTTACCACAATACCATAAAAAGGCTATTCGCAGTGCGGTAAGTAAAAATAAAAATAAGAAGAACGCCATATTTCGCATTCCAGAGAGTTTGTGTATTGACTTTGCGCCCATAGTGATTCTTAGTGCGGATTATTTTTACAGTGGTGCATGTAAAATCATTAAATGTGCGTTTGTATGAGAACTTAACACGGCGGCGCTGTGCCGGCCGCAATAAAAAAGGGCGCGGAATCGCTCCCGCGCCCCTGTCAGGTTGGGGACTGACTCAGAACATCCTAAAACCGCCACTTAATCTGCAAACTGCCGCTCACGCCCTGGCGCTGGCCCACATAGCCCTGAACGCCCAGGTCAAGGTACAGCGGCAGCGCGGAAGCGGGCTGAACGCTGAGGCCCAGCTCGCCCATGCCGGTGGAGCCGCTGAGGTCGGCTGCTTCGATGGAATAGCCGCGCACGTTGCCGCCGGCCTTGCCGTCGAACTCGTATTCATACGCCGCGCCCATATACGGGGTGACGGCTTCGGTCGCCTTGACGCTCAGGCGCGCGCCGACGCGCAGGCGGTGCGAGTCGGCCGCGTCAAAGCGCACGGACTCGCCCAGCACGGTAACGCTGTCGCTGTCCTGGCGCGTCCAGAGGTACTTGACGTAGGTGTCGAGCAGGGGCTTTTCGCCCAGCTGCCAGAGATAGCCAAGGCCGGCGTGCGCGCCGTAGTAGGTGACGGAGGAATCGTAGGACACGTCCCAGCCGTAGCCGAGGTCGGCGCTGTTGAAGTCGTTGTCGGATTCGCCCATGCGCAGCGAGGCTTCGGCGTAGACGTTGCCGCGCTGGCTGAACAAAAAGTCGAAACGGCCGAGCAGGCCGCCGCCGTAGTAGCCGGGATTGCCGTTGCCCTTGGCGGAAGGCAGGTTGGCGAAGCTGTTGTACGAGTCGTAATTGCCCCAGCCGGCTTCAAAGAACGCGCCCACGGCCATGGCGGGCCGAGCCGCCCGCCAGCCGAGGCCGGCCAGCAGGGAAAATCCGCTGACATCAACGTGCGAACCGCTCCGGTAGCGGCTCCAGCCTCCGGCCATGGCGCCGAACGCGCCAAGCCCGCCCTGGCGCGTCTGGGCCAGCAGGCTGTCCATGCCCGCGCCGGCCACCAGATCCGCGCCCTGGCTGAGGAAGCCCAGCCCGGCGGCCCGGCCTTCAAGCAAGGTCTTGGCCGAGGGCGTGACCTGGACGCTGTCGAGCGTGGCCCGGAGCGCGTTGTCCGCAAAAAGGCTGAACTGGTAACTCAGCAGCGGGCTTTGGGTGTTGAAGCTGGAAGCTGTGGCGGGCGTGCCGGTGGTGCTGCTGATCAGGACGACGCTGTCGCCGGGGTTCAGGGAAACGCCCGGCTCCATGCCGACGATGGCCGCGTGGGTGTTGGTCAGATCCACCGGCGTGCCGCCCGTGATGGTCAGTACGGCGTCGCCGTTGGCCAGCCCGGCGGGCAGGACAAAATTGTAGAATTCAAAGTTGCGCACACGCACGACGGCGCCGCGGAAGCCGTTGACGTTGAGCGTATTGCCGGTGAAGACGTCGGCGCCGTTGGCGCGGGTGACGAAGCCGCCTTCCAGTACGGCGCCGCCGAGGTTGGGCGCACCGGCAATGATCACCGTGTTGCCCGTGGAGGCGCCGATATTGAAGCCGTGGCCGCCGCTCACCAAAGTGCTGACTTCGCCGCCGGTCACGATCATCGTATTGCCCGTAATGTTGCCGCTGTAGCTGGAACCGCCGGCCAGGGTGCCGACTTTGCCGCCGGTCATGAGCACCGTATTGCCGCTGACGTTGCTGGTGTAGCTATAGCCGCTGTAGGCGCTGCCGCTGACGGAGCCGCCGGAAATGTTCAGGAAGTTGCCCGTGACCTCGCCGTTGTAGCTGTAGCCGCCGTGGACGTTACCGCTGATGGCGCCGCCGGACATGATCAGGACGTTGCCCGTGGCATTGCCGTTGTAGCTGTAGCCGCCGTAGGCGCTGCCGCTGATGGAGCCGTTGACGATGCTTGCGGCGTTGTTAGCGGCTTCGCCGTTCTGGCTGAGGCCGCCGAACACCGTTTGGGGATGACTGGCCGAGGGGACGTCCGGGTCATAGTCGACGCGCACCGAATTGCCGGAGTCGGAAGGGCTGGCCATGGAGCCGGGGAACAGCGCGGGGGCGACCAATCCCGCCATCCAGCTCGGGGCGGGTTGCAGGATCGCGCCGGTGGAGGCCTCGTTCTGGCCGTAGACGATCTCTTCCGCCCAGGCGGGGGAAGCCAGGCCCAACGAGAGGGCAAAGGCGGCGGCCATGCTGTGTTTGGAGAGTATATTCATGCCGTGCTCCTTGGAGGAATTTGGGAGTCATGTGGAGGCACGGAAACGGTACTATGAAAAGTGAATTCATGGTACGAAAGTGCAAAATAAAAATCAGAGAAGCGGAAAATTTAGCATTCTAAAGCGTGTTGCCAGCACTGTTGCGCCTGCTTTATGCTTTAGCCTGGATGATTTTTGATTTTATAGAGGAGAACTCATTAAATGCGCATGTATGTTAGAGTTTAACACGCTAACGCCGCGCCGGGCGCGGCAGCAAAAGCCAAGGCCCGCTCCTGCGGTGCAGGAACGGGCCTTGGGGATGCGTTTGTTTGTATGCGGCGGCTTTCAGGCCGCGCGGCTTATTTCTCGCAGGCGGGGCGGGTGTCTTCCATGATCTGGTAGACCACCGAGCCTTCGGCGTCCTTGGGCACCGGCCAGCCGGTAAGGTAGCAGAACGTGGGCACGAGGTCGACGAGGTTGCAGCGCCGCGTCATGCTGTAGCCCTTTTTGATGCCGATTTCCGGGCCGTAGTACACGCACAGCGTGCGCAGATCGCCGATGCCGTAGGCCGAGGTGGGCAGGATGGGGCCGTGTTGCATGGAGTATTCGGGCCACACGGCGTAGACCACGTCGCCCACCTGGTCGCCCCACAGGCCGAGCAGCGCGGCTTCGCGCTTGGGCAGGGCCAGAATGAAGGGGCACTTGCCGGTTTTGGGGTGGCGGTAAGCCATGAGGGCGTCGATGATTTCGCGCTGCACGTTTTCGTAGTCTTCCGGCTCGACAATGCCCTCGGGGTCGCGGCCCTTGAGGTTGACATACACGTAGCAGATGCGCTGGGGAATGGCCCTGGTTTTGGCGGTATTGACGCGGTCGGCCATTTTGGAGAAGTCGTGGCGCACGTTTTCGGGCACGGCCTTCAGCCATTCCGGCATTTCGACTTCCGCCATGGTCAGCAGTCCGGCCTTGGTCAGCACGTCGTTCATGTCCACCGGGGGGCCGTCGGGCGTGGCGCCGTGGTCGGAAATCAGCACCACCAGCGTGTCGTCGCCAAACAGCTTCAGCAGGCGGCCCAGGTAGCGGTCGGCATGGCGGTACAGCTCGCGGTGCAGATCCCAGGCCTTTTTGTGCATGGCCTCGCTGGAGCAGGTGACGGGGTCAAGCTCGGTCATCAGCACATGGTAGATGTAGTCGGTGGGGTGGGCGTGGGAAAAGAAGATGTCCCAGTCCGCCGGGTTGGCCAGCAGGGCTTCGGTGCTGTCGCCCATCCAGTCGTAATGAATGCCGATCTGCTCCAGCCAGGTGTCGAGGTCGTACCAGCCCAGCACCAGGTTGCCCATGCCGGTGTTGTTGGTGGAAACGTTGGCGCCCTTGTTGAGCAGGGCGGCTTTTTCCTGTGGGAAGCACCACAAATCGCCGTCGACGTTCAGGCCGGCGGTGAAGTAGAGGCGGAAATTCTCGGCGTCGTCGTCCAGTTCCACCAGCTTGGCCATCATTTTGACGGCCTTGGCGCCGCCGCGCTCCATGGGGCCCTCGCACAGGAAGGGCTTGCTCCAGAGGCCCTCGCTCTTGCGGATGGTGAAGAAGGCGTCCTTCATGTCCTTGGTGGGCGAGACAGTCACGGTGTCGTAGCCGTCGCCGCCGAGGCCGCGCACCAGGATGTTCCAGGGCGCGTAGGTTGTGTCCTTGTTGAACACGCTTTTGATAAAGGGCATCTGGTAGGTGGCTTCCAGCGGGTCGTCGCCCATGTCGTCCACGTTGCTCCAGCCCTTGGGCTTTTCGGCGAATTTAATGCGCACGGCGTTGCCCGGGAAGGTGCCGGTGCTGACCAGCGTGTCTTCGCAAAAGGCGCACTGCGTGCCCAGGGCCGGCGAGCGCTCGATGCCCTTCATCTTGGCCGTGACGGTGTTGTCCATGAACACGCCCACGGTCAGCGCGCCGCCGCCGACCACGGTGCCGTGCTTCAGGCGCTTGTGCGCGTTGTAGCTCATGGGGAAGTTCAGCACCACGGACTTTTTGCCCGCTTTTTCCGCCGCTTCCCAGAAGGATTCGGACTGCACATAGTCCCAGTTGAAGGCGTTGTGCGCGTTGGAGCCTTCCGGCGTGGTGCCGGGAATGTGCCGCCAGAAGTCGGTGACGTTGTTGGTGCCGGGCCACGCGCCGGTGACCATGCACGTCCAGTTGGGCGGCGTGATGGTGGGGAAGGGCACCAGGCAGTTCTCGGCCACCGTGCCGTTTTCAAAAACCTTTTTAAAGTTCGGGCAAATGCCTTCTTCAATATGCCGGCGCACAAGGTTGGTCAGCGCGCAGTCAAAGCCGAGCAAAGCGATTTTTTGGGTTTTTTTCATCCTGCACTCCTTTGGAGTTGAGCATTATGTGAAAACGTGCACAATTATGCAATCCAACATAGCATGGCGGAGCCTGAGAATCAACGCCCGGCGCGGCGAATTTTCGCATGCTCCGGGGAAATGCGGCGCTGGCGCGCAACAGGAGCCGATCAAAATATAAGCTGCAACAGAATATGCGGGTAAAATCGGCATGTGATTGTATTCACAATAAACCGGGCCAAAACAGCGCCCGCGCAAAAAAACGCCCGCGACACGGCGGCGTCGCGGGCGGGAAGGGCGGAAGCGGGTGGTTTTTAACTGACTTTTGCGCCGTTGGGGGCGTCGGCAAAGAGCAGGGTCAGGCCGTCCTGGGTGGGCGCGGTGAGGATCATGCCGTGCGATTCCAGGCCCCGCAGGCTGCGCGGCGGCAGGTTGGCGACCACGATCACCTGGCGGCCCACCAGATCCTGGGGCTTGAAGTACGCGGCGATGCCCGAAATGATCTGGCGCGTGCCGCCTTCGCCAAGATCCACGTCGAAGCGCAGCAGCTTGTCGGCGTTGGGGTGCTGCTCGGCGGCCACAATAGTGCCCACGCGCAGGTCGAGCTTCTGGAAGTCGGCAAATTCGATGGGCGCGGCCGGGGCCTCGCTTTCCGGCGTTTTGGCCGGCGTTTTGGGCGCCTTGGCCTTGGGTTCCGGCTCCTTCTCCTCCGCCTTAACCTCCGGCATTTCGAGCCGGGGGAAGAGGTTGGAGGCCGGGGCGATGTCCGCGCCGCTGCGCAGGTGGACGCGGCTGTGCAGCATGTCGTCCAGCAGGGCCGGGCTGAACGGGGCCTGGGCTTTGCCGAGCTGCTCCTGCATGGTGCGCGAGGCCTGGGGCATGGTGGGCCACAGCATCCAGGCCACGGTGTACATGGATTCCAGCAGCGTGCGGATCACCGTGCCCAGGCGTTCGGTTTCGCCCTGCTTGAAGAGCGCCCACGGGGCCTGGGCGTCCACGTATTTGTTCATGGCCCGGATAGGATCCCACAGGCTTTCCAGCGCCTGCGAGAAACGCGCCTGGCCGAAAAGCTGGACGAAGTTGGCCGCGGCGTTGAGCGTCAGCTCGGCCAGGGCGTCGTCTTCTTCGGCGGGGCCGCCCATGGGCGGGACTTTGCAGTCGAAATAGCGCGCGTTCATGGAAAGCACGCGGTTGAAAAGGTTGCCGAGGTCGTTGGCCAGGTCGGCGTTGATGCGCGTGGTGATGGACTCGTCGGAATACGAGGCGTCGGAGCCGAAGTGCATTTCGCGCAGCAAAAAGTAGCGGAAGGCTTCCAGGCCGTAGCGTTCGGCCGCCTGCAACGGTTCCACGGCGTTGCCGAGCGATTTGGACATCTTGGTGTCGCGGGCCAGCCAGTAGCCGTGGACGTTGAGGTGGCGGTACACCGGCAGCCCAGCGGCCTTGAGCATGGTGGGCCAGAACACGCCGTGCGGCTTGAGGATGTCTTTGGCCACCAGGTGTTCGCCGGGCCAGAAGGTCTGGAACAGGCCGCCCTCCTGCTGCTCGGCTCCGGGCCAGCCGAGGGCCGAAATATAGTTGGCCAGCGCGTCGAACCACACATAGCAGACGTAATCGGGGTCAAAGGGCAGCTCAATGCCCCATTCGAGGCGGCTTTTGGGGCGCGAGATGCACAGATCCTCCAGCACGCCGCCGTCGAGCATGGCGATGACCTCGTTGCGGTAGCGCTCGGGCCGGATGACGTCGGGGTTGTCCTCCAGGTACTGCCGCCACCAGGCCTGGTATTTGGACATCTTGAAAAAGTAGTTTTTTTCGCTGATGAATTCCGGCTTGGTCAGGTGCTGGGGACACAGGCCGTTTTCCAGCTCCTTTTCGGTGTAGAAGCGCTCGCAGCCAAAGCAGTAGTGGCCGCCGTACTCGCCGAAATAAATGTCGCCGCTGTCGTAAATGCGCTGCAAAAGCGCCTGCACCGAGGCTTTGTGTGCGGGGTCGGTGGTGCGGATGAAGGCGTCGGGCTCCAGGCCCAGCTTGGGCCACAGGGCGCGGAACTCGCCGGAAATGGCGTCGGTGAAGGCCTGGGGGCTTTGGCCCGCCTTGGCGGCGGCCTTGACGATCTTGTCGCCGTGCTCGTCCGTGCCGGTGAGCATGCGGGCGTTTTCGCCCAGCAGCAGATGGAAGCGCTTGAGCGCGTCGGCCACGATGGTGGTGTAGGCGTGGCCAAGGTGCGGACGGGCGTTGACGTAATAAATGGGCGTGGTGATGTAGTAGGACGGCATGGCGTTTCCTTGGGCGGAGAGAATCGGGGCGGCTTGGAGCATGTTCACTTCGGCGCTGAATCGCCCTCGTCGGCCGGTTCGGGCTTGCGCTTTTTGCGGCGCTTCGGGTCGGGGGCGGCGGCGTCTTCGGGCCGGGGCTTCGGGGGCGGGGGCGCGGGCTCGGAAGCGCGCGCCGGGTTCAGCGCCTGCCATTCGTCCAGCGTGTATTCCGCCTCCGGCCCGCCGTCGGGCAAAACGCTGACGGTGTTGCGGAACATGTTGCCCCGCAGCACGCGCATGGGGCCGAGGTCGGTCTGGTAGCGCTTGCCGAGGCGGGGGCAGTTGCGGTGGAAGGCGTCGTAGTTTTCCTGCTCGTAGCTCAGGCAGCAGAGCAGCCGCCCGCAGATGCCGGAAATTTTGGAAGGATTGAGGAACAAATTTTGTTCCTTGGCCATTTTGATGGTCACGGGCGCGAATTTGCGCAGGTAGCGGCGGCAGCAGCACACCATGCCGCAGTTGCCGAGCGAGCCGACCATCTGCGTTTCGTGGCGCACGCCGATTTGGCGCAGCTCGATGCGCGTGCGGTACTGGCGCACGAGATCCTTGACCAGATCCCGGAAGTCGATGCGCGTGGGCGCGGTGAAGTAAAAGATCATTTTGCCGCGATCAAAGAGCGTTTCCACGTCCACCAGCTTCATGTCGAGCCGGCGCTCGCTGATGCGGGCGCGGCAATAGGCGCGGGCCTCGCGGCACAGCGCCTCGTTTTGCGCGGCGGCGGCCAGTTCGTCGGCCGTGGCGGGCCGCACGAGAGGCGGCAGGGGGCGGCCGTTCGGGCCGTTTTTGGGCCTGCCGTTCTGGCCTCCGTGGGCTCTGGGACTTTCGGGCCGGGTGTCACCTTCCGTTTCGCGCGCCACGCCGTCTTCGCCGGGCAGAGCGGCTTCGGGCGCGCGCCCGGGCTGCCTCGCGCCGTCGGCGTGTTGCTCCGGCGATCCGTTGGCGTCCGCCAGCATGGCGTCCTGCGGGGCTATCCAGTCCTTGGAGGCGGCGTCGGCAAACTCCTCGTCCTGAAACGTGCGTTGCCAGACAACGCGGCCGAAGCTCGGCCCCTGGGCGGAGTGCATCATGACGCCGTGCGCCACGGGGATGAGGGGCGCGCCGTCTTCCGCCTCGTAGCGGCCGATCAGCGTCTGGCCGTGTTCGCTGAAGCGTATGCCGAGCAATTGTTTCATGGGTCGCCGTCGCGGGATAAAAAGGATGCCGGCCGCTTTTCTTCGGGCGTCCGGCGTTCGTCCTCTTTTCAACAATTAGCCGCCTCCTGTCAATTCTCCGCTTTCCGGCAAGGATAGCGCTGGCGTTCCTTTCAAAAAAGACGTAAGAAGCGCGTAGAGATAGCGGTTATACTGCCGTAAGCGGGAGAACACGATGCTTGCACGCGACGAGGCTTTTGAACTGCTTTGCCAATCCACGCCGGAACCTCACCTGATCCAGCACGCCCTGGCTTCCGAAGCCGTGATGCGGACGCTGGCCCGGCATTTTGGCGAAGACGCCGACCTGTGGGGCCTGACCGGGCTGCTGCATGACTGGGACTATCCCCAAACCTCCGCCGACCCCGCGCGGCACGGCCTGGTTACGGCGGAGCGCTTTGCCGCCGACTTGCCCGAAGCCGCCCTGCACGCCATCCGCGCCCACAACGCCGAGTGCAACGGCGCCGAAATCGAAGGCCGTTTCGACACCGCGCTGCGTTGCGGCGAAACCGTCACCGGCCTGGTGATCACGGCCGCGCTGGTGCGCCCCACGGGCATGGAGGGCATGCAGGCCTCCAGCCTGAAAAAGAAAATGAAGGACAAGGCGTTCGCGGCGTCCGTCAATCGCGACATCATCCGCCAGTGCGAGCGGATGGGTCTTGAGCTTGACGCGTTTCTGACCCTGGCTATCGAGGCGCTCACCCCGTTGGCTTCCGCGTTGGGGTGCGCCGGGCGCGCATAAGCCGCGCCGCGAGGAGTGCTGTGAAGCGGGCGTTTTTCCGTCTGCTGGCGGTGTTGACCATTCTGGGTTTCTGGGCCGGGCCGGCGTATGCCGTCGCGCCGGGCGCGGAACTGCGCTTTGTCGTGGCCGAGGACGAATCCACGCTGGTGGACAGGCTGCTGCACGAGGCCATGCGGCGCATCGGCTACAGCATGATCATGGACGTCGCGCCCATGGCCTCCGCCATCCAGATGGCCGCCAGCGGCGAACGCGACGCTCTGGCCTCGCAGGTTGCCGGCATGGAGGCCAGGTTTCCCCAACTGGTCATGGTGCCGGAACAACTGGCCAGCGTGGCGTTTCAGGTCTTCGCCCGCGAGGGGACGGATTTCGCCGTCCGCTCCTGGGCCGACTTCGCGGGCCTGCGTGTCGGCCATTTGTTCCAGAAATCCTACATCATCAGCCATCTGCCCGGAAATATCGCGGCGAACGTGCAGCGCGAGACGTTTCAGGAGCTTAATGCCGCCCTGCTGCGGGGCGACTGCGACGTCGCTGTCACCAGCAGCACGGGTGACGCCGCGCTGATCACCGCCCCCGGCATCGTGAAGATCGCGTCGATCGATCACATGCCGTCGTACGCCTACCTGAACGAAGCCCACGCCCACCTGGTTCCCACACTCGCGCGGAGCCTGCGCGACATGAAGGACGACGGTTCGTACGCCAGAATCATGGGCGGCGCGGACGCCGGGCGCGAGGGCCGGACGGTGCTGCACATTTCGTCGTACAATGCCGAGATGTGGTGGGAAAGCCGGCTGAAAGCCGGGCTTGAGGCCGGACTCAAGGCCCGCGACCATGTTGAATATTACAATATCGCCCTGTATTCCGACAGGTTCCAGACCGAGTACGAGCGCGCGAAAAACGCCTACTACGCGGTGCGCAACCTCATGCTGTCCCACCCGCCGGATGCCGTGGTGGTGTCGGACAACGCCGCGCTGGCCTTTGTGCGCGCCTACTACGGCGTTTTGTTCAGCGGGATGCCGGTGGTGTTCTGCGGCATCAACGGCCCGCGCGAGCCCTTGTGGGAGCTTGGCCCCAACGTCACCGGCGTATGGGAAAGCGCGCCCGCCGCGCAAACCGTGCAGGCGATCCGCGCCCTCTATCCCGGCACGAAACATCTGCTGGTTGTGACCGACGAAACGGACAGCGGCCTGGCCTGGCGCTGGGACATCCAGAAGGCGCTGGGCGGCCTTGCGTCCGACCTCAACATTTCTTACGCCCGCAATGTCTCCAACGCGGAACTGTTCGCCATGGTCGCCGCCCTGCCGCCGGATGCGGCGGTGCTGTGCGGCGAGTACCACATCGACAGAACCGGCGCCCACCTCAACCACAAGGAATTCCAGCGCCTGCTCGCCAGGCGCTCCACCGCGCCGGTTTTCGGCATGGTGGGCGACGATATCGGCGAAGGCCAGGTGGGCGGCCGCTATGTCGACCCCGAAAGCCAGGGCCGCCTGGGCGCGGAACTCGCGCTGCGCGCGCTGGGCGGGACGCCCGTGGCCGACATCCCCGAACTGGACGACACGGACGCGTACAATATCTGGATGTTCGACGCCAAGGTTCTGGGCGCGCGCGGCCTCAGCACGGCCAAGCTGCCGCCGGAACCCCGGCTCGTCAACCGCGCGCCCCGGCTGTCCGAGACCAATCCCCAGGCCTTCGGGCTGTATATCGCGCTGCTGTCCCTGGCGGTCGCCGCCATCATCGCGCTGGTGGGCTTCACGCTGGTCATGCGGCGCAAGAACCGGCGGCTGGTCGCCATGCAGCGCAACCTGCACACGGTGGAAGAACTGCTGGCCAAGGACGCCGAAGCCATGGAGGCCAAAAAGCGGCTCGACGTCGCGCTGGAAGCGTCCAAGGCGGGCGTGTGGGAACTGCTGCTGGCGGAGCGGGTATGCGTCTTTGACGAGGCGACCGCCGGGCTTTGGGAGTTTGATGCTCCCTCGCCCCTGCCGCTCGACGAGTTTGAGACCTCTTTGCGCGCCCGCATGAAGGATGCGGACAAGGCCGAATGCCATATAGCCCGCATCGGGCGGCTGGTTCGGGGCGAAGCGGGCGAAACGGGCGATGCCCCGGCCATGCCGGAAACAGCGGACGGCGACATCGCCCTGACGCTGCCCGACGGCAAGGAGCGCTACCTGAACGCCCACGCCAAAACGCTGTACGACGCCGAGGGCCGCCCGGAGCGCCTGATCGGCATGGTCATGGACGTCACGCCCCGCGTGCTGATGGAGCGCGAGCTTCAGGCCGCCAAAGAGGAGGCCGACGCCGCCAACGAGGCCAAGAGCCTCTTCCTGTCCAACATGAGCCACGAAATCCGCACGCCCATGAACGCGATCACCGGCATGATCAAGATCGCCTCGGGCAGCCTGCACAACCCGGATCGCATCCGCGACTGCCTCGTCAAGCTCGAAACGTCCTCCAACCACCTCATGGACGTGATCAACGAAATTCTGGATCTGTCCAAAATCGAATCCGGCAAGTTCAGCCTGTTTGACGAGCCGTTTGACCTGGAAAAGACCATCACGCTGGTTTCCGACGTCATCGCGGTCAAAACGCAGGAAAAGAAGCAGGACTTTGTCGTGCGCCTGCACGGCGTCACGCACAACAACCTGCGGGGCGACGCCGTGCGGCTGACGCGCGTGATCCTCAACCTGCTTTCCAACGCGGTTAAATTTTCGGACGATTACAGCCAGATCGGCTTCGCCGTGGAGGAAATCGCCTGCGATGGCGAGGCCGTGACGCTGGAATTCCGCGTCAAGGATGAGGGCATCGGCCTGACCGAAACGCAAATCAACAATTTGTTCAAGCCGTTCCAGCAGGCCGACAACAGCGTTACCCGGCGTTTCGGCGGCACGGGCCTCGGCCTGGCCATTTCGCAAAAAATCGTCCACCTCATGAACGGCACGGTTTCGGTGTTCAGCACGCCGGGCAAGGGCAGCGAGTTTGTGTTCACCGCCCGTTTTCTGGTGGACAAAGACCATGAGGGCGGCGACTCCATCGCCAACGCCGGCGCGCTGAACCTGCTGCTGGTCACCAATAACGCCGAAGACGGCGCGTACCTTGAGGAACTGCTTGACAGCCAGGGCATCAACCACGAGCGCGTCATCGGCAGCCGCGAGGCCCTGGCCGCAATCCGCGACTACGAAAGCCGCGGCTCCACCGTCCACATGGTGCTGGTGGATTACCGGCTCAAGTTTGTGGACGGGCTCGAAACCGCCAAGCGCATCTGCGTGGAAGGCAGGAAGAGCCCGGCCGTGATCCTGATGCTGGATCAAAACGACGCCGACGTCCGCGACAGGGCCAAAGAAGCCGGCATCACGCTCTTTTTGCAAAAGCCCGTGCTGCCCGCCGCGCTGGTCGGGGTCGTCAACGAGGCGCTCGGCGTGCGCCTGCGGGGCGAGGCCTCGCGCGAGGACGAGCTGCCCCTCTGGCCCGACAAGCACATCCTGCTGGTGGAAGATATCGAGATCAACCGCGAAATCGTGCGCGGCCTGCTTGAAGGCTCGCAGGCCGTCATCAGCGAGGCGCGGGACGGCCAGGAGGCCGTGGCCATGTTCGAGGCCGGCGGCGGCGCGTTCGATCTGATACTCATGGACGTCCAGATGCCTATCATGGATGGTTACACCGCAACGCGGGCCATCCGCCGCAGCGCCCGGCCCGAGGGCGCGACCGTGCCCATCGTGGCCATGACGGCCAACGCCTTCCGCGAAGACGTGGAACTGGCCCTGGCCGCCAAGATGAACGGGCACCTGAGCAAACCGCTTGACGTGTCCAAACTGTACCGGGAGCTTTCCAAGTATCTTTCCAGCCCGCGCCCGAGCTGATCAACATCGCGTGTTCCCCAAAGCTGTCCCGCTTCCGGCGTCCGATCGGCGTCCGGCAGGCGTTCTTTTTTTGGCGCAGGAGGTTTATTGTGCGCTTGCTTAAACATCCGGCCCTGGCCCTGATCGTATCCCTGCTTTTTGCGCTGCCCTCCGTGGCGGACGCGATGGAAAACGCGCCCCGCGTGTTCCGGCTGCAAAACGGCCTGACCATTCTGGTGCGCGAGGACGATCGTTTTCCGCTTGTGTCCGTGCGGCTTTTCGTCCGGGCCGGTTCGGCCTGGGAAACGCCGGAGGAGTCGGGCATCAGCCATTTCTTGGAACATATGGTCTTCAAGGGCTCCAAAACACGGGCCGACGGCGTGGACAAGCTGGTGGAGGGCAAGGGCGGCTCGCTCAACGCTTCCACCTCCTACGACGAGACCGTGTACGAGACCAACCTGCCCGCCGCCGAATGGCGCACCGCGCTGGCGGCCGTGCGCGATCTGGCCTTTGATCCGCTGCTGCGGCCGGACGATCTGGAGGCCGAGCGCAAGGTGGTGCTGGCCGAAATGCGCCAGCGCGGCGACAATCCCTACACCCGGCTGTATCACGCCGTTTTTGCCCTGGCGCTGGAGGGCACGCCGTACCAGCGGCCCGTCATCGGCTCGGAGGAAACGCTGAACGCCGTCACGCCCGAATCCATGCGCGCGTATATCCAGCGCCGCTACGACCCGCGCGACATGGCGCTTTCCGTCGCGGGGCGCGTTTCGGCGGACGAGGTGCTGGCCGAGGCCGAAAAGCTGTTCGGCTCCTACCGCAACGCCAACGTGGAAGAGGCGGCCGCGCGCATCGCCCCGCGTTCGCTGGCGCACGGCCTGCGCGCGGAGGTGAAGGAAGGCCCCTGGAACAAGGCCTACATCTGCCTGGCCTTTCCCCTGCCGGGCGAGGGCGCGCCCGGCCTGCCCGCCGTGGACGTGCTGGCGCACATCCTGGGCGGCGACGATACCGCGATTTTGCCGCGCGAACTGCATTTCGAGCGGCATGTGGTGGACGCCATCCTGGCCGGGGCGTTTGCCTATGAGCGCGCGGGCCTTTTTGTGATCGCGGCCCAGGTGGACGCGGACAAGCAGGAAGAATTCGTGCGCATGGCGTCCGAGCGCCTGGCCGCGCTGGTTTCGCCGGGCTCCGCCGGTGTTCCCTGGACGGACGCCGAGCTGGCCCGCGCCAGGCTGAACCTGGAGGACAATTTTCTGCGCGGCCAGGAAACCGTGGCTGAAATAGCGGAAACAACGGGCAGCCTGTATTTTGCCGATCCGTCCGATCCGGCGGGCGAGCATTACCTGGAGGCCCTGCGGCTTGTCGATCGCGAGCAGGTGCGCGCCGTGGCCGCCGAATGGCTGCGGCCCGACGCCCTGAGCGTGGTGGCCCTCAGCCCCCGGCGGGAAAACGGCAAGCCGGTGACGGCCGACAGCCTGATCGCGGCCGTCAAGGAAGGCTGGCCCGCCGCCCGCGACGCGGCCGCGCCCAAAACCGCGCCGATCGCGACGAAGGACGCGGGCCTGCCCCAGCCGGAACGCGTGGATCTCGGCAACGGCCGCATGGTGGTTCTGGAAAAGGACGACAGCCTGCCCTACGTTTCCGCCACGCTGCTTTTTTCCGGCGGCGAAATCCTTGCGGACAAGGAACACGAAGGCCTGGCTTCCGTAACGGCCGACCTTTTGACCTCCGGCTCGGGCGGCAAATCGCGCGCGGAAATCAGCGAGTTGCTGGCCGGGCGGGCGTCCGGGCTTTCCGCCTCATCCGGGATCACGGATTTTGCCGTGTCGCTGGACGCTCCGTCACGTTTCAGCGCGGACGTTTTTGATCTGCTGCGCGCGGCCGTGACGTCGCCCGCCTTCGCCGAGGACGAACTGGCCCGCGTCAAGCGCGATCACCTGGCGAACATCGCCTCGCTGGAAGACAACGTCATGGGCGTGCTGCAACGCAACCTGCGGCATGTTCTTTTTCCCGACAGCCCCTACGGCCACCGGCCGGAAGGCACCAAGGAAAGCCTGG
This sequence comes from Mailhella sp., assembly GCA_031552135.1. Lineage (GTDB taxonomy): Bacteria > Desulfobacterota > Desulfovibrionia > Desulfovibrionales > Desulfovibrionaceae > Mailhella. The sequence goes on along the minus strand of JAVBMS010000050.1, from coordinate 1,001 downwards.
ACAAGCTGACGCGCCAAAACGTGCTGGACTTTTGGGCCAGCCAGTCCGCGCGGCCGTGGGTGCTTTCCGTCGTGGGCGATTTTGATCGCGAGGCTGTGCTGGCCTTTGCCCGCACGCTGCCCGCGCCGTCCGCGCCCAAAGCCGTAAGCGCGCCTCCCGTGTGGGCCGCGACGAAGGAAGTCAGGCTCTCGCTGCCGGAGCGCGATCAGGCGGCCTACCTCATGCTGTTCCCCACCGTGCCGATCGAAGACAAGGACAGCGGGGCGCTGCAACTGCTTTCCGCCTCGCTGGACGGCTTTGGCGGCATGTTGTTCCAGGAGCTGCGCGAAAAACGGAGCCTGTGCTATTCCGTCACCCCGATCAACTGGGCGGGCGAGGACGCGGGCTTTCTGGCCTTTTCCATCCTGGCCGCGCCGGAATACCTGGAGCCCATCCACGAGGAGTTCGTGCACATCGCCGCGGATCTGCACAAGCAGCCGCTGGCCGAGGGCACAATCGAGCGCGCCAAGGCCGGGCTGTTCACCCAGTATTACACGGCGCAGCAACGCCGGGCCGCGCGCGCGGCCCAGTACGCCCGGCTTGAATTGCGCGGCCGCCCGCTCGACTACGGCAAAAAACGCCTGGACGAGGTGGAAAAGCTGAACGCCGATGATTTGCGCCGCGTGGCCAGCACCTGGCTGGTGGTGCCGAACGCGTATTCGCTGGCCGTGACGCCGTAGGGGGGAATGGGGGGGCCTTTTGGGGGATTTTTAGGCGGCTGCGGCGATGGTTTTTTAGTACATTCCTGGCGGGGAGGGCGTAACGCCCGGTTTTTCTGCGGCTTCGCCGCCACCGACTTTAATATCTTTATCCCCTGCGCCTCCTGCGGGGAGGAGGGGGACTGTTATTGGCGAAACCAGCGGTTTCTCCCCGCCGAGGCCCCCAGCCACCACCACCCCCCCGAGCACCCCACTTACCAATTTACCCCACACGGTGAGACAACCCCAACGTCCCGCCGCCTG
>JAVBMS010000009.1:0-70986 GCA_031552135.1 Mailhella sp. | reverse complement strand
ATCAGGTCGCTCCCCTGGTTCAGAAAGGCGTGCCCGGCCGCGCGGCCTTCGGAAAGGGCCTTGAGTTGCGGGTTGGAACCCACGGAAGTGACCATGGCCAGAAGCTGGTCGTTTAATATTTGCAAATCAAAGGTGTAGCGCAGAGTCACGCCTTGCATGCCCTGGCCGTCAGCCGTGGTGTTGGCGAGCGTGCCGGTAAGGCCTTGGGCCGTGCTGTCGATAAGCACAACCTGATTGCCTTGTTGCAACGGCGAAGAGCCGCCCTCAATGCCCACGTTGACCGTGGCGTCGTTGATGTTTGCGGGCCCTCCCGGAGTCCCGATGCCTAAAATATGACCATTGCCGTTGGTCACGGTGAGCATGGTCTGCCCGGCGGTCAGGGTGGACGGCAGGTAAAAGTTGTAGTTCTGAAAGCCGCGCAGTCCTTGGACCGTCAGGTTGGCGGCATGCAGGTTCAGGGTGTTGCCGCTGCTGGCTCCAAAGACGCCGTTACCGGTGCCGCCGGCCAGAATGGCCGCACTCAAGTCCGGGGCGTTGTAAATGCTCACGGTGTTGTTCACGGCGCCGCCACTACCATTATTGATCCAGCCGCCGCTCACCATAAAGGTCACCGTGCCGCCGCGTATCTCCACTGTATTGCCGTTGGCCGCGCCGCCGCCGCTGCTGCCAGCTTCGCCGCCGTTTATCCAGCTTACGCTACCCGCGTTGAAGACCACGCTGTTGCCCGTAGCGCCTCCGGCGGAGGCGGTCCCGCCGGCGATACTGGCCATAGCGGAGGTAAAAGTACCGCCGTTTATCACGACGCGGTTATTGTTGGCCGTGCCGGTTCCCCGCCCAAAGCCACCGTACACATCGTGGTCGATGGTGCCGCCGGTGATGGTGACAGTATTGTTGTCCGCACTGCTGGGGTTGGCGCCCACGCCGCCGATGACTCGGCCTACGGTGCCTCCGTTGACGGTGACCGTATTGCCGCTGGTGCTGGTGGACGGAAACAGGGAGTTGGAAGCATTACCTACCGGATCGGGGAGCAAGGGGTAATCCCCGGCCTGGTTATAGATGATATTCTCCGCCGCCCAGGCGGGGGCAACGGCCGCGCCAAAAAGGAAAAGACCGCACAGAACAAAGATGGAAAGCAGAATTCTGGGCTTTATACCCCATACAAGATGCAAAAAAATTCCGCGCGATGTCTCGGCGGAACAATGCAACAGGCCGCGAATGCGCCTAAAAAACGAAGCTAAGAAAGAAAGAAAGAAAGAAAGAAAGAAAGAAGCAAAAAGCATACCGTTGTCAAACAATGCCGGCCAGGTTACGGTGCCGCCGGTGGCGAAACTTTGCCTCATACTCCACCTCGTCGCTAAATAGGGATTGTGTTGCGCTGCCTCATTCCTCAATACATAAGCTTAATAATGCCAAGCCATTATCACGACGCGGCGTGCCGGTCAACGCGTGAGCATTTTGTGCACGGGAACGTAACGTCTGCTGCGGGAAGACCCGTAGCCAGGCTATCCCGGCGGCCGGCCGGCCCGGCGTTCAGCAGCCGCAAGAACACGGCGTTTTTCCCCGCCCCCTCCCGTGATTGTGCCCCAAGCCGCCCTGTGCTACCGTGGCCCGGCACGTCAACACCGGGATGATCATGTCCGAATTTGTCCATTTGCATTGCCATACGGAATACAGCCTGCTGGACGGCGCGATCCGGATAGGCGATCTGTGCGCGCGGGCCAAAGATTTTGGTATGCCCGCCGCCGCGATAACCGATCACGGCAACCTTTACGGCGCGGCCCATTTTTACACGGCCTGCAAAGATCACGGCCTTGCGCCGATCATCGGCTGCGAGGTGTACGTCTGCCCGGATCATACCGATACCGCGTCCGAACTGGCGCGGGTGCGGCACCACCTGATCCTGCTGGCCCAGAACATGGCGGGCTACAAAAACCTGCTCAAGCTGGTCAGCACAAGCTGGCTGGAAGGCTTCCATTACAAGCCCCGCGTGGACAAGGCCATGCTGCGCGATCACGCCGAGGGGCTCATTGCGCTTTCCGCCTGCCTGGCGGGCGAAATTCCCCGCACGCTCCTGGGCAGCAACCGCCAGATTGCCGGCGGCGGCACGTTTGACGACGCCCTGAACATCGCGCGCGAATACGCCGCCCTGTTTCCGGATCGCTTTTATCTGGAAGTGCAGTCCAACACCCTGCCGCAGCAGGGCCTGGTCAACGCCAAATTGCAGGAACTGGCCGGGGCCACGGGCCTGCCGCTGGTGGCCACCAACGACTGCCATTACCTCAACGCCGACGACGTGGAAGCCCACGACGTGCTTTTGTGCATCCAGACCCAGGCCAAGGTGGACGACGTCAAGCGCCTGCGTTTTGAAGCCAAGGATCTCTATTACAAATCGGCCGACGAAATGCGGCTGGCCTTTGCGCACATGCCCCAGGCCATTTCCAACACGCTGGAAATAGCGGAGCGCTGCAACGGCCTCAAGCTGCAAATGAAGGCGCCGCCGTACCATTTTCCGGTCTACGATCTGCCGCGTGACGTCACGCCCGAGGACGAACTGCGCCGCCTGGCCCGCGAAGGCCTGGAACTGCGCCTGGCCAAACACCCGCAGCGCGACACGCTGGATCTGGCCGGGTATTTCGACCGCCTGGCCATGGAGCTGGACGTTATCTGCGGCATGGGCTTTCCGGGCTATTTTCTCATCGTGCAGGACTTCATCAACTGGGCCAAGGATCACGGCATCCCGGTGGGGCCGGGGCGCGGTTCGGCCGCCGGTTCGCTGGTGGCCTGGGCGCTCAGGATCACCAACCTCGATCCGCTGCCGTACCACTTGTTTTTCGAGCGCTTTTTGAACAGCGAACGCATCAGCATGCCGGATATCGACGTGGACTTTTGCGAAGACCGCCGCATGGAAGTGCTGGAATATGTGACGCAAAAGTACGGCAAGGACAAAGTGGCGCAAATAGCCACCTTCGGCACCATGAAGGCCAAGGCCGTGGTGCGCGACGTGGGCCGGGCCATGGGGCTGTCGTTTGCCGATACTTCGCGCATTGCCAAGCTCATTCCCTTTGATCTCAAAATGACGCTCAAAAAGGCGCTGGAAACGCCGGATCTCGCGGCGCTTTACAAGACGGAACCCAGCGTCCGCAACGTCATCAACATTTCCATGCGGCTGGAAGGGCTTTCGCGCCACGCGTCCACCCACGCCGCCGGCGTGGTGGTTTCCGACCTGCCCATGACCGAATACTTGCCGCTCTTCAAGGGCAAGAAGGACGAACTTGTCACCCAGTTCGACATGAAGATTGTGGAAAAAATCGGGCTGGTCAAGTTCGACTTCCTCGGCCTGCGCACCATGACGCTTATCCACAACGCGCTGCGCAACATCGAACGCCAGGGCAAAACGCCGCCCGATCTCGACAACCTGCCGCTGGACGACCAGGCGGTGTACGACGTGTACACTCGGGGCGACACCGACGGCATCTTCCAGGTGGAAAGCTCGGGCATGCGCAAATACCTGCGTATGCTGAAGCCCAACACGTTTGAAGATCTTATCGCCATGCTGGCCCTGTACCGGCCGGGGCCGCTCAATTCCGGCATGGTGGACGAATTTATCAAGCGCAAGCACGGCGAGGTGGAGGTCTCCTACCCCCTGCCAGAAATGGAGGACAGCCTGCGCGACACTTACGGCGTCATCGTCTACCAGGAGCAGGTCATGCAGATCGCCCAGGTGGTGGCGCAGTATACGCTGGGCGGGGCCGACCTGCTGCGCCGGGCCATGGGCAAAAAGAAGCCCGAAGAAATGGCCCAGCAGCGCGCCAGCTTTCTGGAAGGGGCGACCGGCCGGGGCGTGCCCTCCAAGGACGCCAACGCCATTTTCGATTTGATGGAAAAATTCGCGGAATACGGCTTCAACAAGGCGCACAGCGCCGCCTACGCCCTGGTTTCGTACCACACCGCGTATCTCAAGCACTACTTTAAAGTTGAGTTCATGGCGGCCCTGCTGACGTCCGAAATCGGCAACCAGGACAAGATCCTCAAATATGTGGCGTCTTGCCGCGACATGGGCGTCACCGTGCGGCCGCCGGACATCCAGCACAGCTTCCGGGCCTTTACCGCGCGCGATGAAGCCGTGATTTTCGGCCTTGGCGGCGTCAAAAACGTTGGCGACGAAGCTATTAATGACATTGTGCGCGTCAGGGAGGAGGGCGGCCCCTACCTTTCGCTGCTGGACGTCTGCTCGCGCGTCAACTTGCGCAAGGTGACCAAACGCGTGCTGGAAAGCCTGATCAAGGCGGGCGCGTGCGACAGCCTGGGCGCGAGCCGCGCCGCGCTTCTGGCCAGCCTGGACATGGCCGTGGCCAAGGCCCAGAAAAAACAGAAGGAAAAGCAGTCCAGTCAGGTTTCGCTGCTGGCCTTTGCCCCGCCCGTGCAGGAAACGCCGTTGCCCGGCGTGGGCTTTGTGTGCGACGAGGCGAACATGCCCGAGTGGGAAGCGGAGCAGCAACTGGCCTTTGAAAAGGAATCGCTGGGCTTTTACCTGACAGGCCACCCGCTGGAACCCTTTTTGCGCGACATGCAGCGCCTTGGCCTCACCACGCTGGAAGACGCGCGCGATCTGGCCGTACGCGCGATAAAAACCGGCGTTCTGGTCACCTCCGTGCGTGAAACGCAAAGCAAAAAGGGCGATCGCATGGCTTTTGTCCAGGTGGAGGATTTGACCGGGCACGCCGAGGTGGTCGTTTTTCCCAAAACTTACGCCCTGCTGCGCGATCAGTTGCAGGGCGAGCGGGTTTTGCTGGAACTGCACGCCACGGTGGAAGGCGCCGACGATGACGGCGGCTACGATGACGAAGACCTGGAAGACGCCCCGCGCGAACTGAAGCTTCTCGCCGACTCGGCGCGCCCCCTGCAAGAGGCGTGCGCCGCCAGCGCGCAGCCGGTGGTGGTTTTTTATCCCGCCAACTGCGCAACCGAGCACCTTGCCGCGGAATTCAAGGCCATTCTCGAAAAACATCAGGGCGTCTGCCCGGTGCATGTCCAATTGACGCTGAACGGCGTCAGCTGCACCATGGAGCTTGGGCCGCGCTGGCGCGTGCAGTCCGGCCCCGTGTTCCACAGGGATATGGACGAATGGTGCCGCGCCCACAATCAGGCTTAACGGAAAAAACATGCGTGAACTTTGGCAATTGACGGTGCGGGGGGAGTTTTCCTCCGCGCACGCGCTACGGCATTATCAGGGCAAGTGCGAAAATATGCACGGCCACAATTACGCCGTGGAAGTCAGCGTCGAGGGCGGCCGCCTGACTCCGGACACCGAGCTGCTTATGGATTTCAGCGTGCTTAAAGCCCTGCTGAAAGAAGAGCTGGATCGCCTGGATCACGCGGATCTCAATCTGGTTCCGCCGTTCGACGCCATCAATCCTTCGTCGGAAAACCTGGCGCGCTATTTGTGGCAGCGCCTGGCCCCGCGCCTGGCCGACACGCCCGCGCGGCTGCACAGCGTTACGGTGAGCGAAAAAAGCGCGCAATCCGCCACCTACCGCGAGCTGCGCGACGACGCCTGATGTTCGTACCGGGCGCGTGCTCCGCGCTTCTGCGGCCCGTGTGGACGAGGGCGGCGCGCATGGCGGCAAGCGCCGTCACTGCGCCGCATCCGCGCGCCATTATCCTTAATAATATCACGAATACGGAACTGGCGCGCGCCCTGGCCCTGCAAGTGTTTGAAGTCGCACGTGATCCGGCCGGGCACGCGCAAGGCGCGTTTGATCTCGCCTGCCTGTGCTTCGGGCTTGGTCAGAGCGTTGTTCAGGGCGGCGGAGCAGGGCACATGCTGGCGGAGATGCGCCGCCTTGCGCCGCTGGCTCTGCTGGTGGACTGGCGCCTGCCGGAACGCAATCTGGACGTGCCCGCCGCAACGCTCGCGCGGCTTCTGCGCGCCGCCACGGGCCGACAGAACCGGCATTATGAGCAGGAGGGCGCGCTGGAAGGGGTGCTGTACCGCTACCGGAACGACTGGATCGTCACGGAACGCGCCTGCGGGCTGGGCGGCGCGCTGGGCCTGGCGCTTGCGGTTTGGCGTTAACGGATTTCGTCGCCGATAACCAGCGCGCTGTCCGGCACCACCGAGGGGCCGGGCACGGTGTCGGTTTCCGGGTGGAAGGCCGACCAGGCAAACCAGAAAGCATACATGCCAAAGCGCTGCTCCATGCGCGCGCCCTTTAAATTGCCGTCCTGGCACACGCCGTCCATATTCCAGACGCTGCGGGTCTGCACATCGTGGATCACGTTGTTTTTTACGGCAAAGAGGGCGGGCGTTCTGCCTTCCCAGATATCGCGGTCAAAAACGCGGATCACGTCGAGGCGGCTGTCGTAGATAGCCGCCAGCGGGGCCAGGCCCACATAAAAATTCACCACGCGCGCCTTGCGCACGGCGTCGATATCAAGAGCCACCAGATTGGCGTCCACTTCCAGGCCGAGGATTCTGGTTTTGGGCGGCATCCGGTTGTCGATCGCGGTCATGGGGTACAGGATCTTGTCGTTGTCGTAATAATTGCCGGGCGTCAGGTACGAGCCATAAGGGTCGCGGTTGTAGTTGCGCCAGTTGCCGCGCGGGGTGGCCAGCACCTTGGCGTCGGGAAACGTGGCGCGCGCGAATTTCCAGGCAGTCCAGTAACACGGCCGGATGCGCATGCCCGAACCGGCCAGCGGCCCTTCCACCGCCATGCCAAGCATTTGCGGCCACAGGCTGCCGGTGTTGCGATCGATCAACACCGTATTGCTGTTGTACATGCGGCCTTCGGCGTCAAAAATCAGATTCTGGCTGCCCACGCGCGACTCGTACACCGCAAGCGATCCACTGACCGGCGAATAGCTGATGCAGTAAGGCACGCCGCGGATCAGCTCGTTCACCACTTCATGCCATACCATAATGCGCTGCGGGTAAATGCGCACGCCGTCGGGCAGCGGGACGACAAAAACCGGATCATTCGGCTCCAGGTTCATGCCGCCCTCGTTGAGCGGCAAAAAGTCCGGCGAGTTGAGCGACGGAATATCCCCGTGCGCCAGGCCGGTTTTATGCAGGCGCGACGCAATCTCGCTCAGTTCCTTCATCGTGCGCGGCATGGCCTGGACGGAAGCCGTTGACAGGATCAGGGCGGCCAGAAACGCAAAAAGGGCGAAAACGCGGGCAAAAAGCGGCAGGCGACGCACAGGGCCTCCAGAAAGCAGATTCCGTCCTTAATACGAAAAAGCGCGCGACCCTGCAAGTTGGGCAAGTTGGGCAAATTGGGCAAGCCTCGGAGCTGAATTTGAGCCCGGCAAACTTTCCCGCGTATGGAACAGGTCGAGCCTTCTTAATTAAGGAATACGCAAACGGGAAGAGCCGGGAATAATCAAAGCACGCAAGGCAGGAGCCATAGACGCGAGACGGGAGCGAAACAACAGAACCTCCAGCCAACCCACAGGCTCCACCGAAAATGCCCGGCAGACATGACGCGCGCAGGGGAAGCCGTAACTGTTTGGCGTTCCAGGAAAAAAAAGGATCGGCGGTTAGGCCTGTGCGGAAGAAAATCCAGCCTGGCCTCTATAAAAGTTTACATAATTTGCATTATGGGACAAATAAGGCGCGCAATCACACCGGGCTTGCGTCCGGCTTCGGCATGGCGTAAATCTTGGGCACGCATCGCTTCCGCCATGCCGGCCACGCCATGGGGGCAATGGTTTTGCGCCGTGAATGCCCGGCGCCTGGCTTTAACAATGCGCACGTTTTCGCCACGTCTATTCGCCCGAAAGGATGGCCATGAGTTTTCTCAAAGCAAGCACCAGTTTTACCCGCTTCCGCCTTGTTGACGATGTGCCCGCCGAACTTTGGGGCGCCATTCCCGCCAAGCTGAAACAGTTTGCGTTTCAGGACATCGACAATATCCCCGAAGAACGCGCCTGGGGCTGGGCCAACTTTGACGACATGCTGGACACGGCCTGGCGCGTCAGCCCGCCCGAAAAGGCGGACTACATCGTGTTCTCGCTGCGGCTTGACACGCGGCGCATTCCTCCGGCCGTGCTCAAAAAGCATATCCGCCTGGCCATGCAGGACGAAGAAGCCCGCCTTCAGCAGATTGGCAAAAAGTTTGTGACCCGCGAGCGCAAAAAAGAAATCGCGGAACAGGTCAAACTGCGCCTGCGCGGCTATTTTTTGCCTATTCCCGCGGAATTCCAGGTGGTTTGGAACACGCAGGCCAGGCAGGTGTATCTGGCCTCCACCAACCGCAAAACCATTGAGCTTTTTTTGGAATATTTTGTGCAAACCTTTGATTTGCACCTGGAGCAACTGCTCCCCTACGGCCTGGCGCTGAACCTGCTGGGCGAGGACGCGGCGCCCCGCCTGGACGCCGTGGAAGCCACCCGCTTTATCGCCTGAGGAAACGCCATGCCTGATGCGCCCTATATTGGAGACACCGTCGATCTTGTTCTTGGCCGGGAATTTCTTACCTGGCTCTGGTTTCGCGGCGAGACCGGCAACGGCCTTTTCCGCATGAGCAAAGCCTCGGGCCACGAAGGCGAGCCTTTCCATCTTAATATGGAACAGCGCGTGGTCGTGCGCGGCGGCGAGGGCGACAGCCTGGAAACCGCCTCGGTTTCCGGTTCGCTTTCACCCCTGCGCGAAGCCCGCCTCGGCCTTTTGACGGGTAAACTGGTGGTAAGCGGCCTGATCCGCCTGGAAAAAGACGGCATGGCCTGGCAGCTTACGCTTAAAGCGGAAGATTTCGGCCTCGGTTCGCTCAAAACGCCGCCCATCGCCAAAGAAGAAGGCGATGATCCGGACGCCCGTTTTCTGGAAAAAATGTACTTGATCGAAACCTGCCTGGACATGCTGGACGACGTGTTCCGCCAGTTTCTGGACTTGCGGCTCTCGCCCCGCTGGCACGCGGAAGTTGCCAACGTGGCGGAATGGATGCAGCACGACATCAGCCGGGGCGCGAACTGACGGCCATGCCAGCCCTGCACCCCCTTGCCGCGCGCATCATGCGCAAGCTGGCCTGGATGCTTGTCGTCCTGTGGGGCATCACGCTGGTCAGTTTTTTTGTCATCCACCTTGCGCCCGGCTCGCCCACCGACTTGCAGACCAGCCTCAACCCGCTGGCGGGCGATACGGTGCGCCAGCGCCTGGACGCGCTGTACGGCCTGGATCGCCCGCTGATCGTCCAGTATGTTGACTGGCTTGGGCGGTTGGCGCGGCTGGATTTCGGGCTTTCGCTCTCCACCGACGCCCGCCCCGTCATGGACAAAATTTTGGAGCGCCTGCCCCTGACCCTGGGCATGAATGTCGTCTCCCTCCTGCTGACCCTTTTAATCGCCGTGCCCATCGGCGTGGTTTCGGCCGTCAAGCAGGGCTCGTTGCTTGACAAGATCTGCACTGTCCTGGTTTTTCTCGGTTTCGCCATGCCGGGCTTCTGGCTGGCGCTGCTGGCCATGATGTATTTCTGCATCGATCTGGGCTGGTTTCCGCTTTCCGGCCTGACTTCGCTGAACTACGCCGGGCTGGACGCCTTCGGCAAAATCAAAGACATTGCCTGGCATTTGACGTTGCCCATACTTGTCGGCCTGGTGGGCGGCATAGCGGGCACGTCGCGCTATTTGCGCTCGTCCATGCTGGAGGTGCTGCGCCAGGACTACATCCTCACCGCGCGCGCCAAGGGTTTGCCGCCGCGCCGCGTCATCGGCCGCCACGCCCTGCGCAACGCGCTGTTGCCGGTGATCACCATGCTGGGCCTCTCGGTGCCCGGCCTTATCGGCGGCAGCGTGATCATGGAAACGATTTTCGCCCTGCCCGGCCTGGGCCAGCTTTTTTACGCCGCCGTGGTCTCGCGCGATTACCCGCTGATCATGGGCAACCTTGTGCTGGGCGCGATCCTGACCCTGATCGGCAACCTGCTGGCCGACATAGGCTACGGGCTGGCCGATCCGCGCATCCGCTCCGGAGCGCGGGAGGCGGCAAATGTTTAGCTCGTTCAGCCTCAAGCGCCACGGACTGTTGTGCGCCGGGCTTGCCATTGTGCTGGGCATGAGCGCGTTGGCGCTGCTCGCGCCGTGGATAGCGCCCCACGATCCGGCCGCGCTTGATCTGGCCGCGATTCTTGAAGCGCCCTCCTCCGCCCATCCCTTCGGCACCGACGCCCTGGGCCGCGACGTGTTTTCTCGCCTTTTGTTCGGCGCGCGGGTTTCGCTCTGGGTGGGTTTTGTGGCCGTGGGCATCTCGGCCGGCATCGGCATCGTGCTGGGTCTTTTGGCCGGCTACTTCCGGGGCTGGGTGGACGAAATCATCATGCGCGGCGTGGACGTGATGCTCTGCTTCCCCTCGTTTTTTCTCATTCTCGCGGTGATCGCCTTTTTGGAGCCCAGCCTGACCAACATCATGATCGTTATCGGCCTGACCTCCTGGATGGGCGTGGCGCGCCTTGTCCGGGCCGAAACGCTTACCCTGCGCGAGCGGGATTTTGTCGCGGCTTCCCAACTGGCCGGCGCGGGCACGGCCCGCCTGCTCTTTGTGCATATTCTGCCCAACGCGCTTGCGCCGGTGCTGGTTTCGGCCACGCTGGGCGTGGCCGGAGCTATTCTGGTGGAATCCTCGCTCAGCTTTTTGGGGCTTGGCGTGCAGCCGCCGGACGCCAGTTGGGGCAATATGCTCATGGACGGCAAAACCGTGCTGGAAATCGCGCCCTGGCTTTCGTTGTACCCCGGCCTCGCCATTCTTGTCACCGTGCTGGGCTACAATCTGCTGGGCGAAAGCCTGCGCGACCTCCTCGATCCCCGCCTCAAGCGGCACTAACTCCTCTCCATTTGCGAACAGCGGCAAAACAGGCTATATTCGGCACGGTTCTTCAACTTCGGCAAGCCTGAATCATGCTGGAATATCTGCGTATCCGCGATCTCGCCCTGATCGACGACATGGAGTTGGAGTTCGGCGCGGGCATGAACGTCCTCACGGGTGAAACCGGCGCGGGCAAAACCTTTATTTTAAAAGCGATCACCTTTTTGCTGGGCGAAAAGCTCAGCGCCGACATGGTGCGCCCCGGCCGGGATCGCGCCCAGGTGGAAGCGCTCTTTGCCCGCCCCGACGGCGAGATGATCCTGCGCCGGGAGCTGAGCGCCGAAACCGGACGCAGCCGCCTCTTCATCAACGGCGACCTCGGCTCGCAAGACGCCATCCGCGATCTGCGGGCCTCGCTGGTGCTGCACGCCGGGCAGCACGGCCAGCAGCGGCTTTTGCAGCCCTCGTTTCAAAACGCGCTGGTGGACGCCCTGCTCCCCGACCCCACCCTGCCCGCGCAAAAAGACGAAGCGCTCAAAAAACTTAAAGCGGTGGCCGAAGAACGCAAGACTGTGGAGGCCAGGGCTTCCCACCTTCAAGAGCGGCGCGAACTGCTGGAAATGCAGCAAAAAGAAATCGACAGGGTCGCGCCCGAGCCCGGCGAAGAAGAACGCCTTGAGGCCCAGCGTGCCGAAATGCGCGGGCTGGAACGCCTGCGCGAAGCGTACGATCAGGGCCTGGCCATTCTGCACGGCGAAGACGGCGCCGGTCTGCTCCATTTGCTGGGCGCGCTGGAAAAGGTGCTGGATCACCTGCGCGATGACGATGATTTTGCCCCCGCTCTGGAGGCCGTGCGCGGCCTGCACGATGAACTGCGCAGCGCGGAACGGCGTTTTCGCACGCCGCCGCGCCTTGCGGGCGCGGATCCTGAAGCCATGGAATCGCGCCTCTTTGCGTTGGCCCAACTCAAGCGCAAGCTCAAGCGCAGCCTGCCTGAAATCCTGGAACTTAAAGCGGAAGTGGAAGAAAATCTTTCCTTTCTTGATGCCTGCGGCCTGGACGTAATCCGCCTGAAAAAGCTTGAGCTGGAACACGCCGCCACGCTGCACGCCGTGCTGCAAGCCTGCAACGCCAGCCGCCGGGCCGCGGCGGACGCTTTTTGCCATGCGCTGGAAGCCGAACTGGCCGGCCTTGGCTTTTCCGACCGCGTGCATGTGGAGCCGGAGTGGACGCCGCACGAGCTCTGGCCCGCGACGGAATCAACGCCTCCATGCGTTGAGGAGCGCACGCGCCTTTTGTGGGCGCCCAATCCGGGGCAGAAGCCGCAGCCGCTGGATCGCATCGCATCCGGGGGCGAGCTTTCCCGTTTTCTTTTGGCCGTCGTGAGCTTGCAAAGTCGGCAGGAAAGCCGTTTGGAAGACGCCACGCTTATTTTTGACGAGGTGGACGCGGGCATCGGCGGCATCACGCTCAACCGTGTGGGCGACCGCCTGCAAACGCTGGCCGCGCAACGCCAGATGCTGCTGATCACCCACTGGCCGCAACTGGCCGCGCGTGCGGAGCGTCATTTTCGCGTTACCAAGCATGTGGACGGCGAGGAAACCTTTACCCGCTGCGTAAGGCTGGACGAAGCCGGCCGCGCGGAGGAACTGGCCCGCATGGAGGGCCGGGAGGATGACATTCGCTAGGCATGATGATACGGGGTGTTGCGCAAAAGGGATTCCGCCCTGTATAACTGCTCAAGCAGCACAACCCGCGCCAGTTCGTGCGGCAGGGTTTGCGGCCCGAAACACACAAGGCGCCGCGCGGAGGAGAGAACAGCATCGTCCAGCCCGTAGGGCCCGCCCACAATAAAACAGGGGCGTCCCTCCACGGAGATGTCCCGCAAAAAGCGGGAAAATTCGACGGACGTCATGGCCACGCCGTGTTCGTCCAGGCAGACGGGAATATCCCGTGGCGTCAGAGCCGCAAGGATGCGTTTGCCTTCGTCGGCAGCCTTGCGGGCAATGGGCAGGGCGGCGTCGGCGTCGCGGATGACGGTTTCCGTCACGGCGCGCCAGTGGGAAAGGCGTTCGAGGTAATGCGCGGCGGCATCGCGCCAAAAAACGGCGCGCGGGCGGCCCACGCTGATAATATGCAAAGGTTTGAGGCTCATGGCGGCAGGCTATCCCCGCCGGTCTCCGGAGGCAAGGTCAAATGCGGCAACTGAATTTTCAAGAAGCGGTGAACGCCCTGCGCGACGGAGATCTGCTGCTCTACCCTACCGAAACCTTCTTTGGCCTCGGCTGCAAAATAAGCGATGATGCCGCGGTCGCCCGCGTGTTTCAGGTCAAGCGGCGTCTCTTTGCCATGCCGTTGCCCGTTATTCTGGCGGACATTGAACAGCTTGCCCAGGTGGCGCAAATGCCCCCGGCCATCGCCCGCGACGCGGAACGCCTGGCCGCGCTCTTCTGGCCTGGCCCCCTTTCGCTCATTCTGCCCGCCCGTATGCACCTTTCGCCGCTGCTGACCGGCGGCACCGGGCACATTGCCGTGCGCGTCAGCCCGCATCCCGTGCCCGGCAAGCTGGCCGCCGCCCTCGGCGAACCGGTGGTGTCCAGCAGCGCCAACATCAGCGGCCGCCCCGCCGCGACGCGGCCGGAAGACATCGACCCCGAACTCACGCGCGCCGTGCCCTTGCTCAACATGCCGCCCGTACCAGCGGGGGGCGAACCCTCCACCCTGGCCGAACCTCTGGGCGGCAGCGTGGTGCGTATCCACCGGGCCGGGGCCGTGGCCGCATCCGCCCTGCAACAAGCCGGTTTTGTGCTGCGCGAGGACGTATGAAAGCCCTGCCCTGCCCCGTCTGCGGCGCTGTGGTTCACAAATACCGCAACCCTTTTCCCACGGCCGACGTGGTCATTTACGACCCCGCGCGCGGCATCGTGCTGGTGGAACGGGGGCATGAGCCCTTCGGCATGGCGTTGCCCGGCGGATTCATTGAAGAGGGCGAAACCGTGGAGCACGCCGCGGTCAGGGAAATGAAGGAAGAAACAAATCTGGACGTGGAGCTGCTCGGCATTCTCGGCGTGTATTCCGATCCGGCCCGCGATCCGCGCTTTCATACCATGACCGTCACCTTTTTGGGCCGCGCCCGGAATCCGGATCAGATCGCGGCGGGCGACGACGCGGCCAAGGCCGCCTTTTACCCGCTCAGCCATCTTCCCGCGCCGCTCTGCTTTGATCATGCCCGCGCCGTGGAACACCTGCGCGAACATCTGGCGGGCAAACGCCCGCTGCTGCCCTGCGCGGAACCGGCCTGATTTTATGGGATACCGCAATCTGGCCGCGTGCGTGGCGGATCTGGAACGCCACAACCAACTGCGCCGCATTGATCTGCCCGTCGATCCCCATGTGGAACTGGCCGCCATCCAGCGCCGCGCGCTGACGCGCCGGGCTCCGGCCCTGCTGTTCACCAACGTGCGGGGCACGCGCTTTCCCATGCTGGCCAACATGTTCGGCACGCGCGAGCGGGTGCGCTTTATTTTTCGCGACACGCTGCGCGATGTGGAAAACCTGTTCCATCTGGCCGCCGATCCTTCCGACGCGCTGCGCCATGTCTGGCGGCACTGGCGTTTGCCCTTTACGCTGAACCACGGCCGCCCGCGCCGGGCGCGCTCCGCCCCTGTGCTGGAAACGACCTGCGCGCTTGCGGATCTGCCGCGCCTTGTCTCCTGGCCGGGCGACGGAGGCCCTTTTGTCACC
Organism: Mailhella sp.; assembly: GCA_031552135.1. GTDB lineage: Bacteria > Desulfobacterota > Desulfovibrionia > Desulfovibrionales > Desulfovibrionaceae > Mailhella. The sequence goes on along the minus strand of JAVBMS010000009.1, from coordinate 56,441 downwards.
CTGCCGCAAGTCTACACCGAGCAGCCGGGCAAACCGGGCTGGCTGCGCTCCAACCTCGGCATGTACCGGGTGCAGCTTGGCGGCAACGATTACGCACCAAACGAAGCGGGGATGCACTACCAGATCCACCGCGGCATAGGCTACCACCACGCCGAGGCCCTGCGCCTGGGCCAGCCCCTGCCGGTCAATATTTTTGTGGGCGGCCCGCCCGCCATGACGCTGGCCGCCATTTTGCCGAGCCCCGAGGGCATCCCTGAAGTCGCCTTTGCCGGAATGCTGGCCGGTTTCCGCGTCCCCTTCGCCCGGCCCCTGCCCGGCGCCCTGCCCGTGCTGGCCGAGGCGGATTTTTGCATTTCGGGCGTCATCGCCCCGTATCTCAAAAAAGAAGGGCCGTTTGGCGATCATCTGGGCTACTACAGCCTGGCGCACGATTTTCCCGTGCTCAAGGTGCAACGCGCGTGGCATCGCAAAGACGCCATATGGCCCTTCACCAGCGTGGGCCGTCCGCCGCAGGAAGACACCATGTTCGGGGAAATCATTCACGAACTGACCGCCCCCCTGGTGGCCAAGATGTTTCCCGGCGTTCACGAGGTGCACGCTGTGGATGCCGCGGGCGTTCACCCGCTGTTGCTGGCCATTGGCAGCGAGCGCTATGTGCCCTGGACGGACAAGGCCGACAGGATCCCGCAGGAATTGCTCACCTGCGGCCTTGCGCTGCTGGGCTCCACCCAGACCTCGCTTTCCAAATTTGTTTTGGCGGCGGCCAAAGAAGACGCGCCCGGCTTGCGCACAAGCGACACGCGGGCCTTCTTCCGGCATATGCTGGAACGCACGAAATTTGAGCGCGATCTGCACTTTGTCACGCGCACGACCATGGATACGCTGGATTACAGCGGCATCAGCCTGAACCAGGGTTCCAAGCTGCTCTGGGCGGCGGTGGGCGACCCGGTGCGCCGCCTGGCGGCCGAAACGCCTCCGGAACTCAGCCTGCCCGACGGTTATAGCGATCCGCGCATGATCGCCCCCGGCATCCTGGCGCTTCAGGGGCCGCCGCATACGGCGGCACGGGACGAGCAGGCCCCTGACCTCGCCCTGCTGGCCGCCCGCCTGGAACAGCTGCCCGGCCGCGAAGCCTGGCCGCTGGTGGTGGTGGCGGACGACGCGCGCTTTATCGCGGAGAACTGGGAGAATTTCCTCTGGATCGCCTTCACCCGCGCGGATCCGGCCACGGATATCCACGGCGCGAACGCCTCCATCCGCAACAAGCATTGGAGCTGCTCGGCCCCGCTCATCCTCGACGCCCGGCGCAAACGCCACCACGCGCCGCCGCTGGAACCCGATCCCGTCGTGGAGCGCCGCATCGACGCCTGGGGAGCTCCGGGCGGCCCGCTGCACGGTCTTGTTTAAGGGCGGCGGCTCCTGTGCGCTACCTGTGTAGCGGCGTGGCAACTCCGTTGAATCCAAAGACTTTTCGGAAAAGCTCTGGACAAAGTCTTGAACTTTAAAACAAAGCGGTGTAGGCAGTGGAGAAGACTTGCGTTTCACCCTCAGCAAGGAAACTCGCATGCCACAGGTTGCCGCGCGCATCAACGACGAACAGGAAAAGTGGCTTAAAGACTATTTCCGTACCAAGAGCGCCGGCGCGGAGTTTATCTTGCCCTGGGCGGTGGACACTTTTTTTCGCGCCATCGGTTCCCTCAAAGCCATGTTCACCGGCCCGGAACTCAAAACCATCGTGGAGGCGCACAAAGATTTGCGCCTGATGCCCGACCATACCCGTCTTTCCTACCTCATGCTGCGTGTGCTGGACGCGTGCGACGTCAGCAATCTGCACGTCAAGCACGGCGCGAGCCGTTCCAGTCTGGAAGCCAAGATCAAACGCCTGGACGACACCCAGGCCACCGCGCTGATGGTGTGGGCCTCCGCTTTCTGGGTCAGCCGCAACTGCTCGGCGGAAAACCTCGACGAATACATTAAAAGTTACTGATCGGCGCTTTATGCCGGGCAAGCTGGCGCGCCGTGGCCAGGTTTTGATCGTTAACCCAGCGGGACGTTTGTGGCGGATTACAAGCGCAACCACATGTTTTTCGCCGTCAGCACCATCATCATGCTGGCCGCCGCCGCGTACGCCACGCAACGCCTGATCGCCGACATCCACCCTCCCCTGCCCTGGGCCGTAGCCTGCGTGGCGCTGCTGGCGCTGCTCTCCCAATCCATCACCCTGACGCGCGTCGTGGTGACCGGCGTGCCGGGCCTTTCGCTCACCTGGATCCGCGCGGGCGGCTATATTTCCGCCGTGTTCCTCACCCTGGTCAGCCTGCTCCTGATCCGCGACGCGGCGGCGCTCCTTTTGTGGGCCGCTTCGGCCGTTCTGCCGGAAGCCGCGTCTCTTCAGTCATGGCTTTTCGGCCCCAGGGCGGCAGCCTGGCTTGTGGCGGGCAGCGCGCTTTTTGCCGCCGCCGGCATGTGGAGCGCCTTGCGGGTGCCGCGCGTGCGCGAAGTGGACATCGCCGTTCCCACGCTGCCCGAGGAGCTGGAGGGCCTGCGCATCGCCCAGCTCAGCGATCTGCACGTCGGCTCCACGTTCGACGGGCTGTGGCTGCGCGACGTGGTGGAGCGCACCAACGCCCTGGAGCCGGATCTGATCCTGATCACCGGCGATCTGGTGGACGGCCCGCCATCCATGCTGCGCGAGGACATGCTGCACCTCCTGCAACTGCGCGCCCGCCTGGGCGTGCTGATTTCGGTGGGCAATCACGAATATTATTCCGGCGTCATGCCCTGGCTGGAAGTGTGGCGACAGCAGGGCCTGACCGTGCTGCTGAACGAGCACAGGGTGCTGGACGTCAACGGCGCGCCGCTGGTGGTCGCCGGCGTGGCCGATCCCAACGCCGAGCGCTTTCCCGGCCTTGTGCCGCCCGATCCCGAAGCCGCCCGCGCCGGAGCGCCCCAGGCTTTCAGCATCCTCATGGCGCACCAGCCCAAGGACGCGGCCGTCCACGCCGCGCTGGGCTACGATTTGCAGCTTTCCGGCCACACGCACGGCGGGCAGTATTTTTTCCTGTTCCCGCTGGTTTCGTGGATGAACAACGGCTACCGCTCCGGCCTGTACGACGTGAAGGGCATGAAACTCTACGTCAACCCCGGCACGGGGCTGTGGGGCTATGTGCCCATGCGCGTGGGGTCGCCTTCGGAAATCACTATCCTGACGCTGACCCGATCGCCAAAGCCGGGCGCATCCGGCGGATGATACATCGGGGCTCCGCCCCGGCCCCGCTGGGGGAAATGATTTCCCCCAGACCCCCTCAATAAGTATAAGCCCCCAGTTTATGCGCGTTGCAAAACGGTTTGCGGCGCGCCCTCAATGTCAAAGGCCGCGAAAAACGCGGCCTTTGGTTTGAGACATTATGCGGGGTGCAGGGGCGTCACGCCCCTGCCGGAGGGTCTGGGAGGCGGAGCCTCCCAGACTCCAAAAAGCTCATCGCGTCAGTTTGCGGAATTTCGCCCTGTGGGGCTGGTCGGCTTCCCGGCCCAGCCGTTTGCGGCGATCTTCCTCGTATTCGCTGTAATTGCCCTCAAAGAAATCGACCACGCTGTCGTCCTCAAAGGCCAGGATGTTCGTGGCGATGCGATCCAAAAACCAGCGATCGTGGCTGATCACCAGCACGCAGCCCGCAAAGTTTTCCAGCGCGTCTTCCAGCGCGCGCATGGTATTGACGTCCAGATCGTTGGTGGGTTCGTCCAGCAAAAGAACGTTGGCCCCGGACTTGAGCATACGGGCCAGATGCAGGCGGTTGCGCTCGCCGCCGGAGAGCACATCGACCTTCTTTTGCTGATCCGCGCCGTGGAAGTTGAAGCGCGTGCAGTAGGCGCGGGCGTTGACTTCCTTGCCGCCAAGCTTGATCGTGTCGTAGCCTTCGCTGATGATTTCGTACACGGTTTTGCCGGGCGTGAGCGATTCGCGCGACTGATCCACATAGGCGAACGACACGGTTTCGCCAACGGTCAGCGTGCCGCTGTCGGGCTTTTCCTGCCCCACAAGCATGCGGAACAGCGTGGATTTGCCCGCGCCGTTGGGGCCGATGATGCCCACGATGGCGCCGGGCTGGATAAGGAAGTTCGCCTTGTCCATCAACAGTTTGTCGCCCATGGCCTTGGTGATGTCGCAAGCTTCGATGACGTTTTTGCCAAGCCGGGGGCCGGGCGGAATGTAAATTTCGAGATCCGGGGCCAGGCGTTCGCTCTCGTGGCTCAGCATGGCCTCGTAGGCGTTGATGCGCGCCTTGCCCTTGGCGTGGCGGCCCTTGGGCGACATGCGGATCCACTCCAGTTCGCGGGCCAGGGTTTTGCGGCGCTCGGCGTCGCTTTTTTCCTCCTGGGCCAGGCGCTTTTCTTTTTGCTCCAGCCAGGAGGAGTAGTTGCCCTTCCAGGGGATGCCGCGCCCGCGATCCAGCTCCAGAATCCAGCCCGCCACGTTGTCCAGAAAATAGCGGTCGTGCGTCACCGCGATGACTGTACCGGGGAAGCTTTGCAGAAAACGCTCCAGCCAGGCCACGGACTCCGCGTCCAGATGGTTGGTGGGCTCGTCCAGCAGCAGAATATCCGGATTGCTGAGCAAAAGGCGGCACAGGGCGACGCGGCGGCGCTCGCCCCCGGATATGACGGAAACCGGGGTATCGCCGGGCGGGCAGCGCAGGGCGTCCATGGCCATTTCCAGCCGGGCGTCCAGATCCCAGGCGTTGGCGGCGTCCATGCGCTCCTGCGCCTTGCTCTGGCGCTCGATCAGGGCGTCCATTTCCTCCGGCTCCATAGGCTCGGCAAAACGGGCGTTGATCTCGTTGAATTCGTTGACGAGGTTGACGACGTCCTGCACGCCCTCCTCCACCACCTCGCGCACCGTGCGCTTTTCGTCCACCAGGGGTTCCTGCTCCAGGTAGCCGATTGTGTAGCCGGGGGCCACCACGACGTTTCCGTCAAAGGCCTTGTCCACGCCCGCCATGATCTTGAGCAGAGACGATTTGCCCGAGCCGTTGAGGCCCAGCACGCCGATTTTGGCGCCGTAAAAATAGCCCAGCGAGATGTCCTTGAGGACTTCCTTCTGGCCGTGGCGCTTGGTGACGCGGTTCATGGAATATATGACTTTATCCGGTTCGTTGCTCATGCTTATCACTCGGTTAAGGTGTGCGATCTGATTCTTGTTGCAGAAGCTTGCGCTTTTGTCCAGCCTTGCCTGTCGGCCTTCTCCCGGCGCGGACGGCTTGACTTTTGCCCACGATGGGCTATCTTCCATGCAAGCAAATACACCGTCGCCCGCTTCCAAAGCCCGGAATGCCTTCCGGCCCCAGAGGTTGGGCCTCTTTTTTTTGCATTTTTCTTCAAGGATTACGCAATATGAGTATTCCCATTTCTGTCCAAGGGTACCAGAAGCTGGAGCAGGAGCTTGACCGCCTAAAAAAGGAACGCCCCGAGGTGATCCAGGCCATCAAAGACGCCCGGGAAGAAGGCGACCTGAAGGAAAACGCCGGTTACGACGCCGCCCGCGAACGGCAGGGCTTTCTGGAAGCGCGCATTTCCTACATCGAATCGCAGCTGCCGCAGTACAACGTGATCGATCTCGCCACCCTGCGCAGCGACAAGGTGATTTTTGGCGCCACGGTGCTGGTGGAAGACATCGACACCGGCGAGGAAAAGCGCTTTACCCTGCTTGGCCCGGACGAAGCCGACTACGCCAGCGGCTCCATTTCCATCAATTCGCCCGTGGGCCGGGCCCTGCTGGGCCACGCGACAGGGGACGAAGTGACCATCGAGATCCCGCGCGGCCGCGTCACCTACGAAATCACGAGCCTTGAGTTTCACGGCCCGCAGGCCTGATCGTTTTGTCTTCCAGCATCTGAATATCCCGCATCCGCACGTCCACATTGGCGACGCCGTTATAGGTGTCGATGGACGGACTGTACGCCAGGCGGACGCGCTGGCCCTCGCGCAGGGCAAGCGTGTCCGCCTGCTTCCATGCTTTGGCGTTCAGCGTAACGCCTGTGGATTCATCGCGCAGGGTCAGCTCCACATGATTGCGCCGGGGCCCGAACAGCCGCCGCCGTTTAACTTCCAGCGGCGGCGAGGCGAACACCGGCTCGCGGTTGCCGATGCCGAACGGTTGCAGCATTTCCAGTTCTTTAAGGAACACAAAATCGGAAGCGCCGGCGAAGTCCAACTCGCCGTCCAGGGTCAGCGCCGGTTCCGGCACGGCATCGCCCAGCGTTTCGCGCGTCACTTCCGCCAGGCGCTGGCGAAAGTCGGGCAGCCGTTCCGGAGCGAGGCGCAGCCCCGCCGCCATGCTGTGCCCGCCGTAGCCCAGCAGCAGATCGGCGCAACGCCCCAGGCCCTCGTATAAATTAAAATCCTTCACGGAACGGCCCGAGCCTTTCAGCGTGCCGTTGTCCAGGCACAAAATGACGACGGGCCTCCGGCACGCCTCCACCAAACGGGAGGCGACAATGCCGATGATGCCCTGATGCCAGCTTGGCCCGTACAGCACCAGGGCCGGATCCTGCTGGGACTGCGCCTGCTCCAGGGCTTCCGCAAAAATCCGGTCTTCCTCGCGGCGGCGTTCGGCATTGCTGGCGTCCAGCATGGCGGCGAGATCCGCGGCCCTGTCGTGATTGTCCGTGCGCAGCAGCTCCAGCGCCACGCCCGGATCGCCCATGCGGCCGGCGGCATTGATGCGCGGCGCGAGGCTGAAGACCACCTGTCCCGCGCCCAGCGCGGCCAGCGCCTGAAAACCGCTGACGACTTTAAGCTCCGCAATGCCGGGGCGTTTGGCTTCCGCAATTTTGAGCAGGCCGTTTTTGACCAGAATGCGGTTTTGCCCCTCCAGCGGCACCATGTCCGCCAGCGTGCCGAGCGCCACCAGATCCAGCGTCTCCCGCATGTCAAACCTGACGCCGCCCCGTTCCGCCAAAAGGTTGTTGAGCGCGGACATCACAAAAAACGCCACCCCCACCCCGGCCAGTGAGCGGCAGGGGCAGTCGCCCAGGCGGGGGTTGCAGATGACGTCGGCGGGCGGCAGCGTTTCGGGAAGCAGGTGATGATCCGACACGATCACGAGCAGGCCGAGCTCCTTTGCGCGCTGTACGGCCGCGGCGTCGGAAATGCCGCAGTCCACGGTCAGCAGCGCCTGTGCGCCGGCGGCGGCCAGGCGTTCCAGCCCGGCGACGCTCAGGCCGTAGCCTTCCGTTCGCCTGTCGGGGATGTGGCATTCCAGCGGCAAGCCGTAATGGCGCATCACCTGGGCGACCAGGGCCGTGCCGGTCAGGCCGTCCACGTCGTAATCGCCCCACACGGCCAGACGGCGGCCTTCAGCCAGCGCCTGCGCCAGTAGTTCGGCGGCCTGCCGCACGCCCGGCCAGGCATCCGGATGGGCCAGACGGCGCAGGCCGGGGTTCAAAAACGCGGCCATGTCCGCCGCTTCCGTCAGCCCCCTGCTGTACAGCAGATCGGCCAGACGTGGAGAAATGCCAAGCCGCCCGGCCAGATCGCCGGGCGCGGCGGGGTGAGCGGCCAGCGTCCAGTTCATGCGGATACGGGGTCGCCGGATGGAGCGGCGGCCTGCGCCGGAACGGCCTCCGGAGCCTGCGGAGAGGGAACTTGCCGGGCGGCGGCGGCCTGGGCGGGCGTGATCAGCTTTTTGGCCGTCAGCCATTCCAAAAATTTGATCAAGACCGTGTTGTTGGGCGCAAGGTGCAGGGCTTTACTCAAATATTCCAGGCAACGCGGAATATCTTTGCGCTCCAGATATACACGGGCGATGTTGGCGTACAGGTTTTCATCGTGCTTGCTGAGCTGGAGCGCCCGCAAATAATAGTCCAGCGACTGGTCGAACATTTTGTTTTTGCGCAGGCTGATGCCGAATTCGTTGAAAAGATGCTTGTGCTCTTCTTCAAACGCTCCTTCCAGATGCACCAGGCGCGAAAAAATATTGTCGGCCTTTTCGGCTTCGCCGCGCGCAAGATAGGTCAGGCCAATGCCGAAATTCGCGCGCACATTGTCCACATCAACCTGCAGGGCGGTGTCGTATTCGTATTCCGCGCTAAAATTTTCGCCACGCGTGCGTGCGGCGTCCGCTCGATCGAGCGTTTCGTTCAATTCGCGCATCCGGGGGAATACGCTCTGGATGTAAAATTCCGGCTCGGGCGAATACTTTTCGATCAGCTCGTCCTTGGTGATGACGCGCTTGTTGCCGGTGGGCACACAGTTGGTGTTGATGGACTGGATGTAGATCGTGCCGGTATCGTCTTCTTCCGCAAACCAGAACGTTTTGGCCACGGTTTTGCGGGTGGTGGTTCCCGTTCCCACTTTGCGGACTTCCTGCGAGGAAAAGACCGCGCGCATTTTTTCATGTTGTTGCGACACCACAGCCTCCTAACACATCCGGTTCATGTCGGCCAAGACGGCCGCCGCGGCCTGCAGCGGGTCGCGGGCGCGCGTGATGGGGCGGCCCACCACCAGAAAATCCGACCCCGCGCGGACGGCCCGGGCGGGCGTCATGACCCGGCGCTGATCGTCGGAGCTTCCGTCGTCCAGCCGGATGCCGGGCGTCAGGCCCAAAAGGCCGGGCTGGGCGGCTTTGACTGCCTGCACCTCATGGCCGGAACACACCACGCCGTGCAGGCCCCAGGCGGCTGCGCATGCGGCAAGCTGGCGGGCCACTTCACCCAGTGGGCGATCCACGCCCGGCAACTCGCCGTCGGCCAGGCTGGTGAGCACCGTCACGCCAAAAACCATGGGCCTGTTGGCGCGAGAGGCGGCGGCCTCCGCCGCTGCGCGGCACATACGCTCGCCCCCGGCCACATGCACCGTGATCAGATCCACGGCGGCCATGGCCGGCGCCAGCACCGCGCCACGCACGGTGTTGGGGATGTCGTGCAGCTTCAAGTCCAAAAAAACGTTGTAGCCGAGCCCCTTGAGGGAATGCACAACGCGCGGCCCTTCGGAAATAAAAAGTTCAAGCCCCACTTTAACCCAAGCGACATGCCCGCGCAACGCGGTGGCCATGTTCAGGGCTTCCAGGGCGTCATCAAAATCCAGAGCGACAACAAGCTCAGCCATGGGATCCTCCCGAATCCGCTTCCAGAATCGCGCGGGCAAGCTGGGGCCGCAGGCCGGGACGCAGCGTCGCGGCAAGATAGAAGGCCCGTAACTGCTCGTAGGCGCGGCCAAGATCGTCGTTGACGATCCAGGCGTCAAACCAGTGGCAATGCGCCATTTCGTGCCGGGCGTTTTTTAAGCGCAGCGCGATGGCGTCGCGCGGATCCGTGCCCCGTTTGCGCAAACGCTCTTCCAGCACGGCAAACGACGGCGGCAAAACAAATACAAAGCGCGCCTCCGGCAGCGTCAGCGCAAGCTGGGCCGCGCCCTGCACGTCGATGTCAAAAAGCATGTCCTCGCCCTGGGCCAGGCGTTCGCGCAGGGGCGGCAGCGGCGTGCCGTAAAAATTGCCGTGCACGTTCGCCCACTCGGCAAAATAGCCGCTTTCGCGCCGGGCCACAAATTCTTCCTTGCTTAAAAAATAATAGTCCTTGCCGTGCGTTTCGCCCTCGCGCGGGGGCCGCGTGGTGCAGGACACGGAAAAGTGGAACGAAAATTCCTCGCGCAGCCGCCGGATCAACGTGGTCTTGCCCGCGCCCGACGGCGCGCACACAATCAACGGCAAACCGGAGCGCGCTTCAGCGTTCATCGTCGTCCCCTGTTTTTTCCGGATGCGCGGCCAGGCGCAGGCCGATGGTTTCCGCCGAAATGGCGGACAAAATGACGTGGTTGGAATCCGTCACCAAAATGGAGCGCGTTTTTCTGCCCTGCGAGGCGTCCACCAGGCGGCCTTCGGCCTTGGCGTCCTCACGCAGGCGGCGCATGGGCGACGAGGCGGGGTTGACCACCGCCACCACACGTTCGGCCAGCACATAGTTGCCGAAGCCCACGTTGACAAGAAGCTTGCCCTGCATGACCTACTCCAGATTCTGCACCTGTTCCCGGCACTTTTCGAGTTCGTTTTTAAAATCGACCACCAGCCGGGAAATGTCGGCATCCTGGATCTTGTTGCCGCAGGTATTGATTTCGCGAAAACACTCCTGCAGCGTAAAATCAAGCTTGCGGCCTGCATCGTCGGCGCCCAGCATGTCGCGCAGGCGCGCCAGGTGCGAGCGCAGGCGCGTGAGTTCCTCGCTGACGTCCAGCTTGTCCGCCATGATCACCATTTCCTGCAAAAAACGCGCGTCTTCCAGCTCGGTGCCGTGCGCGGCCAGCATATCGCTCAAACGGTCGCGCACCTGCCGGAACCGCTCTTCCTTGATGGCCGGCGCGCGCGCTTCCATCGCGCCCACCCACTCGTCCATGCGGGCAAAGCGCTGGCGCAGATCGTCGGCCAGATCCCGCGCCTCCGCCTCGCGCGAGGCATTCCAGTCCGCCAGGGCCAGGCCGAGGCCGCGCTCCAGCAGTTGCGCCGTTTCATCGTCATCGGCCTCTTCGCCCGCCGACCACACCTGAGGCAGCGCAAGCAGCGCGGCGTAATCGGGCCGGAATTCCTCCCCGCGTGAACGCGCAAACTCCGCCAGCGCGTCAAAAAGCGCGCCGGCCTGCGCCGCGTCAAAGCGCACGGCATCGGGCCCGGCGTTTTTTTGCAGGGTCAGGGTCAATTCCACTCTGCCCCGCGCGGCCGCGCGGCGGAGCGCCTTTTCCAGCCGGGCCTCCAGGTGCCGGGCTTGCGAAGGCAGGCGCCATTTCACGTCCAGATAGCGGCTGTTCACGCTCCGCACTTCCCAGACGTGCGAGCAGGAGCCCTCGTCTCCCCGGTACTGGCCAAAGCCCGTCATGCTGCGTAATGCCACGGTTCCCCCATGAATAGAAAAGACAAATGCTACGGCAATTCAACGGGCGAAGCAAGAAGCGCCTGTTCCGCCGCGTCCACGCCCAGCGGACGCGCTTTAATCAGTTCGTGGCCGCGTCCCGGCGCGGCGTGGCGCAGTTGGCACGGGACGTAATATTCGTTGACGCCGCGCAGGGTACCGGCAGCCTGGCCCGTAACGTCCGCGACGTCCGCCGAATCAAGCGCCAGCAGGCAAAACGGCCGTTGCGCCTGTTCGCGCAAAAAGGCCCGCCGCTTCTCTTCCGCCGCGGCGCGCACGGCGGCCGCGCGTTCCTGGCGGACCCGCTTTGGCAACTGATCCGGCATGTCCGCGGCCCTGGTGCCTGGCCGGGACGACCACGGAAACACATGCGCGTAGGTCAGCGGCAACGCTTCGACCAGCCGGAGCGATTCCCCGGCTTCTTCATCGCTTTCGCCGGGAAAGCCCGTCAATATATCCGCCCCCAGGCCAAACAGCGGCCAGAAGCGGCGGATCGCGCCAAGAGCGTCCGGAATGGCCTCCGGCCGGTAATGGCCGCGCCCCATGCGCCGCAGCACCGCGGGGCTCCCGCTTTGCAGCGAGAGGTGCAAATGCGGGCACAGCAGGCCGCAGGCTTCCAGCGTTTCCAGCCCTTCGGCGTCCAGTTGGGCGGGGTCGAGCGAACTGAGGCGCAAACGGGCCGTGCCGCGCCATTCCGGCTCCAGCGCGTTGTTCAGAAGCCGGAGCAGGCCCCAGAAATTGAGCCCATCCTTGCGGTACTGGCGCAAATTGATGCCCGAAATCATGATTTCACGGTGCCCGGCGGCCAGAAGGCGCCGCGCCTCATCAAGAGCCTCGGCCGCGTCGCGGCTGCGGGCCGGGCCGCGCGTCAGCGGCACGATGCAGTAGGCGCAGCCGTGCGAACAGCCGTCCTGCACCTTGAGCACGGGCCGCGCCCGCTCAAAGCCGGAAATGCGGAACGGGGGAAAACCGGAGTTTTCAGCCTCCCCTTCCGCCGTCATGGTCAGCGGATGTTCGCAGACCAGCCGGGCTTTGGCGTGTTGCGGCACAACCAGCGCGCCTTCAAAATCCTGGGGCGCGGCCTCGGCGGCGCAGCCGGTCACGATGACACGGGCGGCCGGGTAATCGCGCCGCCATTTGCGCGCAAGCTGGCGGGCGTCGCTGACGGCTTCGGCCGTGACCGCGCAGGCGGCGACAAGCAGACAATCCGCCGCTTCCTTCGCCGCTTCCACGCCGCCCAGGCTCAGCCAATGTTCGCGCACGGCCTGGCTTTCGTACTGGTTGACCTTGCAGCCGAACGTCACAATGTGGAAGCGGAACACGGCATCCCCAAAAGGCTCATGCCCTGCATCCTGTCGAGGAGCAGCGCGCCCTGGCCCAGATCGGGCAATTCCCGGCCGGGCCTTGTGGACGTGACCACGGCCCTGCCCAGCACATGGCGGCCGCTCCAGGCGCCTTCGCCCTTGGTGCGTATGCCCCAGATATTATGGAAGAAGGCCGCCTTGCCGTTGTATTCGCCCACATAGAGGCCGATGTGCCCCGGCAGCCAGAGCAGCGTGCGGAAGGGCACGCCGTCCGCCAGAATGGCGGCTTCCTTGGCGGCGGGGCTTTTGCCCGCGATGTCCACATAGACGCAGGCCTTGGCCTGCGAGGCCGAATTGCGCGGCAGCCACAGGCCAAAGGGCGTAAACATATCGCGCATCATGGCCGAGCAGTCGCGGTTTTCAAACAGGCCGCCCCAGCCGTAAGGCTGGCCCAGAAGCTGGTTGCCGATGTCCGCCATGCGGTTTGCCGTCAGGGGCAGGGGCAACGGCGCAAAACCCTGTGCGCGGACGCGGACGATCTGGGCGCTTCCGCTGGCGGCGCGGGCCGGAACCAGCACATCGCTCCCCTCGCGCGGCAAAACCGCGCCGATATGCGCCACGGCCAGCAAAGAGCCGCCGGGCGCGCGCAGCGGCACGTTGTCTTCCACGGCGGCGGCCAACGGCGCGGCCTTCCATTGGTTCTGGAAGGCGTCGTCCACAAAGGCGACATCCTGCGCCAAAATCCAGCCGGGCACAAAGGCGCTTTCCACATAAAGCCACGCGCTGTCGGCGCTCCGGTGCAGCACCATCAGCGGAAAGCCCACCGGCAGCGACGTCTGCTGGAATTCGTCAAACGGAAAACCCTGGCCGGGCGCGCTGGGGTGGACGAAGCGCGGCCGCATGGTCGGCGCGGTGCGTAAATTGGAGGCCCGCACCGTGATCGCCTCCGCCCGCAACGAGGGGAAGGACGCCCAGTCGGCGTTGGCGGCCATGGCGTCCCAGCGCTGCGCGTCCCAGGGCTGGAGATTTTCCGCGTAGCCGCGCTTTGCGCCCTGGCGCTGCAACTCGGCCCTGAAAAAGTCCAGGTTGCCCTTGTCGGGTTTGGTCACCGCCCAGGCGGCGAAGAAAAGCTTGCGGAAGCGCTCGGCCTCGGCCGCGCTCTGCTCGGGCGTGAGCAGGGGCCGATCGCCGCCCGCTTTGGCCGCGTAGGCGCGCAAGTCCTGCGGAAATTCGCGCAAATCCTGAATCGTTGTCGTCTGGTACTGATCCGGCGGCGGCAGCGTGGGCTCGCGGCCGCAGGCGGCCAGCAGCAACGTCAACAGCACTAGGGGCAGCGGAGCGCAACGCCGCGATATGGTTTGTGTCATCATCAATATTCCTCTTCTTCCGGAAAGCCGTTGTCCGCGCGTTCCGGCAGCATGTCAGGCAACATATCGAGCCGCAGGGTTCCGCCGTCGCCCGCGAGGCGGTGGGCGAGCCAGGTATAGCGGTGACGGATGCGGTTGTTGCGCACCGCCGTGGCGAGCGCCTTCATTTCGCCCACCAGCACCACAAGCCTTCTGCCCCGGGTGACGGCGGTGTAAACAAGGTTGCGCTGCAAAAGCATGTAGTGCTGCATGAGCAGCGGAACCACCACCACAGGGTATTCGCCGCCCTGCGATTTGTGGATGGAAATGGCGTAAGCCGGGACGATTTCGTCCAGTTCTTCCCAGAGGTACGGCACGTTGCGCTCGTCAAAACGCACGGTCAGCTCGCGTTCCTCGGGATCCAGCAGGATGATGGCGCCCATGTCGCCATTAAACACGTCTTTGTCGTAATTGTTGCGGATTTGCATGACGCGGTCGCCCAGGCGGAACTGGCGATCGCCCCTGGCGATGCAGATGGTCTGCGGATTGACCGCGTCCTGCAGGCGGCGGTTCAGGCTATTGACGCCCACCGAGCCCTTGAGCATGGGCGAGAGCACCTGGATGTCGTCAGGCCGGAAGCCGAAACGCCGCGTGATACGCTCGCTGACCAGATCGACCACCAGATCGGCGGCCAGTTCCGGGTCTTCCTGCCGGAAAAAATAGAAATCCGTCTTCTGGTTGCCGCGCTGGCGCAGCACCGGCAGTTCGCCCTTGTTGATCAGGTGGGCGTTGCAGATGATGTCGCTTTCCGCGGCCTGGCGAAACACGTCCACCAGTTCCACCACGGGCACCACGCCGGAGGCGATCACATCGCGCAGCACGTTGCCGGGGCCCACCGAGGGCAACTGGTTGACGTCGCCCACCAAAATGAACGTGGCCCCCAGCGGCGCGGCCTTGAGCAGATGGTACATCAACATGCAGTCCATCATGGACGCTTCGTCCACCACAAGGAGGCCGCAGGCCAGCGGGTTGTTCTCGTTGCGGCCGAAGCCGTCCTCCTTGGGGCTGTACTCCAGAAGCCGGTGTATGGTTTTGGCTTCGCGGCCGCTGGCTTCGGCCATGCGTTTGGCCGCACGGCCCGTGGGCGCGGCCAGCAGTATTCTGGCGTCAACTTCGGCAAACACTTTAATAATGGCGTTGAGGATCGTGGTTTTGCCCGTGCCCGGCCCGCCGGTCAGCACCATGATTTTGGACGAAGCGGCGGTGAACACGGCCTGGCGCTGCTCCGGGGCAAGATCCATGGTCATGCCGGCCAGCACGCGCTCCACGGTTTTTTTGACCTCGGGCAGGCGCACCGACTTGGGAGAATGCAAAAGCCGGTTGAGGTAGAAGGCGATTTTGGATTCGTAAAGATGGTTGCGGGCAAGGTAGACCCCGTCGTGCTCGCCCAAATCCTCGATCACCACCCGCTCTTCTTTTTCGAGGGTCAGCAGCGCGTCTTCCAGGAGCCAGCCCGCGATGTCGAGCTGGCGCGCGGTCGTTTCGATCAGTTCGCCGCGCGGATAATAGATGTGCCCGTCGTCGGTGAGCTTGAGCAAGACATAGAGCATGCCCGCTTCGGCGCGCAGGGGGCTGTCGTGATCAAAGCCCAGCCGCGAGGCCAGCGCGTCCGCCGTGGTGAAGCCGATGCCGTGGATGTCCATGGCCAGGCGGTAGGGATTCTCCTTGACGATTTCCAGCGCCTGCAACCCGTAATGCCGGTAAATGCGCACCGCATGCGCCGGGCCTATGCCGTGCGGCTGCAAAAATATCATTAGCTCGCGGATGCCCTGATGCTCGCCCCACGAAGCCTTGACGTCGGCCAGGCGTTTTTTGCCGAAACGCGGCAATTCCAGCAGGCGATCGGGATCTTCGTCCAGAATACGCAGCGTTTCGGTGCCGAAACGCGCGACGATGCGCTCCGCCCAACGCGAGCCCACGCCCTTGATGCAGCCGGAGGCCAGAAAAAGGCGTATGCCTTCCGTGGTGGCGGGCTGACGCTCTTCCCACGTTTCCATCTGCATCTGGCGGCCAAATTTGGGATGGCTTGTCCAGCGGCCGCGTACCACCATGCTCGAACCCACCTGCGGCGAAGCCATGGAGCCCACCACGGTGCACAAATCGTCCTTGCCTTCCACCTTAAGGCGAAAGACCGTGTAGCCGTTTTCCGGATTATGAAAGACCACGCGCTCCAGCGAGCCTTCAAGTTCTGCCGCGCCGTCCTTGCCGTTTTGGGCAACTTCCGCGGGCGCGTCCAGCAAGGTTCCCCGCCGCATCATGCCCGGTTCTCCGCAGGGGGCCAGGCCGCCATGCGGCGTTGCAGCAGCACCATGTCGGTCAGCGCAAGCGCTGTCATGGCCTGCAAAACCGGCACCACGCGCGGAATGGCGCACATGTCGTGCCTGCCGCCAACGCGCAGGGTCGTCGGCTTGCCGTGGACGTCCAGCGTTTGTTGCTCGGCCGCGATGGAGGGTATGGGCTTGATCGCCGCGCGCAGCAGAACGGGCGCGCCGGTAGAGATGCCGCCCAGAATGCCTCCGGCGTGGTTGCTTGCCCAGGCGATGCCGCCGTCCGGGCCGGGCAGCATGGCGTCGTTGTGCTCGCCGCCCTTCATGCGCGCGGCCGCAAAGCCGCTGCCCACCTCCACACCCTTGACCGCGCCCACGCTCATCAGCGCATGGGCCAGCACGGCGTCGAGCTTGTCAAACACGGGCTCGCCAAGCCCGGCGGGCAGGCCCACGGCCTCCACGCGCACGATGCCGCCGAGCGAATCGCCCTGCTCGCGCGCCGCGCGAGCGGCTTCGTCCCACAGCGGGACGGCGGCGGCGCAAGGTGCGGCAAAGGCGCGCGCAGGCGCTTCAGCCAGATCGTCCTCTGTCCAGTGCGGCGCGGGCACGCCGCCCAGTTCCTCCGTCCAGGCGCGCACGGATATGCCGAGCGTGCGCAAAAAAGCTTCGGCGATTGCGCCGCCCGCCACGCGCGCGGCTGTTTCGCGCGCCGAGGCGCGTCCGCCGCCGCGATGGTCGCGCAGGCCGTATTTGGCGTCGTAGGTCATATCCGCATGGCCCGGACGCCAGACTTCGGCCAGGCGGCCGTAATCGGCCGGGCGCTGATCCGTGTTTTCGATCAAAAAAGCTATGGGCGTGCCCGTGGTGCGGCCCTCAAAAACGCCGGACAGCAGGCGTACCGCGTCCGGCTCGCGCCGGGCCGTGCCTTCCGGGCCGCGCGGTTTGCGCAGATCAAGCGCGCGTTGCAGCACGGCCTCGTCCAGCGCCAGACCCGGCGGGCAGCCGTCCACCACGCCGCCGAGCGCGGGGCCGTGGGACTCGCCGTAGGTGGTCAGGGTGAACAATCGGCCGAATGTGCTGCTCATGATGTGCGGCGGATGCCTTGTTGTGTTGTGTGTTGCATTGTGTGTTTGCGAACCAGCGCTTCCAGCGCGCCAACCAGTTCGGCGGGTTCCAGGGCAGCGTCCACGCGGCTGTGGGCGGTTTCGCCGTACAGCGTTTCCCTGGCGGCCAGCGTGGCCCTGACTTCTTGCGCCTGATCATGGCAACCGGCCAGAAGCGGCGGCCTTTGCCCACCCCTGGGATCGAGTTCCAGACGCCGGATCAACACGTCGGCCGCGGCATCTAAATAGATGCACAGGCCGGATTCACGCATAAAGCGGCGGTTTTCGGGATCCAGAATCACGCCGCCGCCTGTGGCGATCACCGTAAAATCTTCCGCCACGGCGCGCAAGGCCGCGCTTTCACGCGCGCGAAACCCCACCCAGCCTTCGGCCGCCACAATCGCCGCGATGTCCGGCTGGCCGCCGCTGTGCTCGCGGATCCAGTCGTCCGTATCGGCAAAAGCCCAGCCGAGACGCTCCGCCAGCGCCCGCCCCGCCGTGCTTTTGCCGCTGGCGCGCATGCCCAGCAAAAAACAGCGAGGACGGTGATGCATGGGAGATTCCGCAGGGTCAAGTGTTCTCAAAAAGCCCGCATTTTTTTGTGAAACGCGGCGCAGCGCTTTACACGGCGCTCTTCTTCCTACTATACAGATGATGGATCAGCAAGCTGTCCCCGCCAAACCGAAGGCAGGAACGCCATGAACGAATTCCCCCGTATGCTCCGGCTGCCGCCCTATGTGTTCAACGTGGTCGGCGATCTCAAAAAATCCTTGCGCCAACAGGGCGTTGACATCATCGACATGGCCATGGGCAACCCCGACGTGCCCACGCCTCCCCATATTGTCGACAAACTGGCCGAGGCCGCGAGGCTGCCCGTCAACCACCGCTATTCCGTCTCGCGCGGCATTCCCAACCTGCGCAAGGCCATATGCGACTGGTACGCCCGCCGCTACGCGGTGAACCTGAACCCGGACACGCAGGCCATTGTCACCATGGGGGCGAAGGAAGGCCTGGCCCATCTCTGCCTGGCCATGCTGGAACCGGGCGACGTGGTGCTGGCCCCCGACCCCACCTACCCCATCCATGTTTACGCGCCCATCATCTGCGGCGCGGACGTGCGGCGCATCCCCATCGGGCCGGGCCGCGACTTTTTTGAAGATCTGCGCACGGCCGTCCGCCAGACCTGGCCCAAACCCAAGCTGCTGATCCTGAGCTTCCCGCACAATCCCACCACCCAGCTCGCCACGCCCGACCTGTTCCCCAAGGTGGTGGCCTTTGCCAAAGAGCACAATATCCGTATTATCCATGATCTCGCGTATGCGGATCTGGTCTTTGACGGCTACCGCGCGCCCAGCTTTATGGAAACCGAAGGCGCCGCCGACGTGGGCGTGGAGTTTTATTCCATGACCAAGGGCTACTCCATGGCCGGGTGGCGCGTGGGCTTCTGCGTGGGCAACGAGGAAATGGTGCACGCGCTGACCCGCATCAAGAGCTACCTGGACTACGGCATCTTCCAGCCGATCCAGATCGCGGCCACGGTGGCGCTCAACGGCCCGGAAGAGCCGGTTCGCGAAATTTGCGACGTGTACCGCAAACGGCGCGATGTGCTGTGCGAGGGCCTCAACCGCATCGGCTGGCCCATTGAGCCGCCCAAGGCCACCATGTTCTGCTGGGCCCGCATTCCGGAAGCTTTCCGCGGCATGGGCTCCATGGAGTTTTCCAAGCTGCTCCTGACCGATGCCCATGTGGCCGTGCAGCCCGGCGAGGGCTTCGGCTCCTACGGCGACGAATACGTGCGCTTTGCGTTGATCGAAAACGAACAGCGCACCAAACAGGCCCTTAAAGGCATACGACGCGTCCTGTGCTCCTAGAGCAGTTTAACGTTGAGATGATACACGGGCTGGGCACGATGTTCTGTCGCTTAAGTTTCACGCCTCCGCCGTCGTTTGACGCCGCAAGTGAATTGCGGCTACTCCGGCTTCGCGGCGGAACCTCGCTACGCTCAGTCCCGCGAGCATTTCAAAGATGAAATGCTCTAAGTGCTCTAACTCTTTCCATCATGGGGATGTCATGGCTTCGTTAAAACCCTGTGTTATCGGCCTGGCCGGCTTGGGCACCGTTGGCGGCGGCCTGGTGCGGATGCTGGAAGAAAACCGCGACGATATTTTCCGCCGGATCGGGCGGCCTATCATCGTCAAGACCGTGGCCGTGCGCGACGTGACCAAACCCCGCGATCTGCCGCCCCAGACCAAACTGGTGGGCGACCCCCTGCTTCTGGCCGAAGATCCCGACATCGACGTCGTGGTGGAATTGATCGGCGGCACCGGCAAAGCCCGCGACCTGATCCTCAAAGCGCTGGCGAGCGGCAAATCGGTGGTCACGGCCAACAAGGCCCTGCTGGCCGAGCAAGGCGCGGATATTTTCGCCCTGGCCGAAGCCAACGGCCTCTTTTTGGGCTACGAAGCCAGCGTGGCGGGCGCCATACCCATCGTGCAAACCCTGAAGGAAAGCCTGGCCGGCAACCGCATCACGTCGGTCATGGGCATTTTGAACGGCACGGGCAACTACATCCTTTCCGAGATGACCAGCCGGGCCATGGATTTTCCCACCGCGCTCGATCAGGCGCAAAAGCTCGGTTTTGCCGAGGCCGACCCCACGCTCGACATCGACGGCCACGACGCGGCCCACAAGCTGGCCCTCTTGATCCGCCTGGCCTGGGGCAGGGATTATCCGTTTTCCGCGCTGGCCGTACAGGGCATACGCGGCATGCGGCGCATGGATATTGAATTCGCGCGGGAGTTCGGCTACCGGATCAAGCTGATCGGGCAGGCCCGCGAAGTGAACGGCCGCCTGGAAGCCGGGGTCTATCCGGCCCTTGTCCATCATACGCTGTTGCTGGCCCGCGTGGGCGGGGCATACAACGCCATACGGGTGGAAGGCAACGCCGTGGGCTCGCTCTTTCTGCACGGCCTCGGCGCGGGCAGCCGTCCCACGGCAAGCGCCGTGCTGGGCGATCTGCTGGCCGTGGCCCGGCAAACGCCGCCATGCAACACGGGCTTTGCCGCGCCCCTGCCCCCGGCCGACATCCTCCCGGCGGACGAAGCCCAGAGCCCGTGGTATGTGCGCGTCATGGTGCGCGACACTTCCGGCATGCTGCGCGACATCGCCGGAGCCATGGCCCACGAGGACGTCAGCATCGCCCAGGTTATCCAGAAGCCGGAACAGCCCGACGGCGTGCCCCTGGTGTTTATGACGCACGAAACCAGCGGCCGCGCCATCCATGCCGTGCTGCGCCGTCTGGAAGAGGCGAGCCTGCTCCTTTGCCCCGCCGTCTGCTACCGCGTGCTGGAAAACACGGGCGGCGAAACTCCGGCCGGGGCCTAGCGAGGCCCCTACGGCAGCAAAATGACGTCCACGGCGTCGCCTTCCGCCACACCCGGCGATCCGGCGGGGATGTCGATCAGGCAGTTGCAGTCGATCAGCGAGGAAAGCACGCCCGAGGAATGCCCCGAGGGCGGAATCGTCACCTCCCCGCGCTCCAGCCGGGCGCGGACAAGCCGCCGTGTGTCGCTGGCCTTGCCGAACGCGCTCCGGGCAATGGCCCGCTGCCGGACAAGCCGGTAATCGGCGTAACCGGCCAGCTTTTTCAGCGCGGGAACAGCCAGCGTTTCCAGCGTGGCGATGGCGGCGTAAGGGTTGCCGGAAAGCGCCAGCAGAATTTTGCCTTCCCAGGCCATGCCAAGCGCCGGAGAACCCGGCTTGACGCTGATGCCGTGGAACAGCAATGCGCCGCCCAGCCGTTCGGCCGCGTCGGGCAAGTAATCCTTTTGCCCGACCGAAACGCCGCCCGTGGTCACCAGCATGTCGTGCGCCGTTAAAAGCTCGCGGATGCGCCGGTGCAAAAGTTCGGGATCGTCGCGGCATATGCCGGCCATAAACGGGCGCGCGCCCAGCGCCTGAAGCCGCGCGGCCAGAAGCGGACTGTTGCTGTTGTAAATTTTGCCGGGCGGCAGCGGTTGCCCCGGCGGGCAAAGTTCGTCGCCGCTGGACATGATCGCCACGGACGGCCGCCGGAACACGCGCGCGGACGTCAAACCCTGCCCCGCCAGCACGCCGACGTGCGCGAACGTGAGCGGCACGCCGCGCTCCGCCAGCATCTGGCCCGGTTGCGTGTCTTCCCCCGCAAAGCAGATATTTTGCCGCGCCCGTATTTCCGCATACAGGGCCACGCTTTCTTCGCCCATACTGGTATCTTCCTGGGCGATCACGCAGTCCGCGCCCGGCGGCAGCATGGCGCCGGTCATGATGCGGGCGCATTCCCCCAAAGCCACGGGCAGCGCGGCATCCGCCCCGGCGCACAGGCGCTGGGTCAGCCGCACATGGCGCGGATGCCGGCGGCTCGCGCCCGCGCTGTCTTCGTGGCGCAAGGCGTAGCCGTCCAGCGGCGAACGGTCAAAAGGCGGCTGGGCCATGACGGCGCGCACGTCGGCAAAGGCGATGCGGCCCAGCGCTTCCTCCAGCGGAAGATCCTCGTATTCCGCCACGGGTTCAAGGTGTTGAAACAAAAGTTCCTGAGCCGTTTCCGGCGAAACACGCGCCGGGGGGTGGAGCAAAACCATGGGATTCTCTCGGAACGACGCGGGCCGCGTCACATATAGGGGCTGAAGATCCAGGTCGCGGCGTTACGGAGCTTGACAAGCAGGGGCTTGCGCAGCAGTTCGGCCAGGCTGATTTCGCGGCTGCGCTCCAGCACGGCGTTGGCATATTCACGCATGCGCGCGTTCAATTCCGGCGCGAAAACTTCCACGTTCAACTCAAAATTGAGGCTCAGGCTGCGGGGATCCAGGTTGACGGAGCCCAGACAGGTGTAAAGATTGTCGACCAAAAAAAGCTTGGTGTGCGCAAAGGGCGGCGGCTGAAAAAAAATCCGCACGCCGCTTTCAAGAAGCGGCTGCATGGAGCGGGCTCCAGCCCAGGCCACATACGGGTGATCCAGCTCCGCGGGCAGGATGATCCTGACCTCCACGCCCCGGGCCACGGCGCTGGTGAAGGCGCTGATCATCTCGCGCGGCGGCAAAAAATAGGGCGTGAACACCGTAATGTCGCGCCGGGCGCAACTGATCACGCCGCACAACAAATCCTGCAACGGATCCGTGGGGCTGCCCGGCCCATCCAGAATGACGCGGCAATCCATGTCGCCGGCGGCCTGGATCTCAAGAAATTCCGAGCGCTCGTCCTTTTCGGCCACAAAGGCCCAGTCCATCAGAAACGCTTCCCGCAACAGGCGCACCACAGGGCCCGCGCAGCGAAAGTGCAGATCCTGCACATGGTTGTCGGAGGCGCTGCCCAGCACATGGGCGTCGGCCAGGTTCATGCCGCCGGTAAAGGCGATGTCGTCGCAAATCAGCACCTTGCGGTGATTGCGCAGGTTGATCAGCATTTGCGGGGGGAAGAGGCGCGGAGGAATAAAGCGGTACAGGGGAACCCCGGCTTTTTGCAGGCGCTTCCACGGCTTGCTGCGCGAAAAAAGCGTGCCAAGCCCGTCCACCACCACACGCACGTCCGCGCCGCGCTGGTGCGCGGCCAGGAGCGCGTCGGCGAACGCTTCACCGTAAACCGGCCCCTCAAAAATATAGGTGCACAAAAAAACTTCACGCCGGGCTTCTCTTATGGCCTGAAGCATGGCGGGATAGGCTTCGTCGCCGTTGAAGAGCGGATCCAGATGGTTGCCGCCGGTGCGGAACACGGAACTGGGCTTGCCTTCGCCCACCCGGATGATGGGGTGATCGTCCAGGGAAAAACGCGGAGGAACCTGCTCGAGCCGGGCGAACACATGGCTGACGCGCCAGCGCAACGCGCGGCGGATCAGCACTTCGCTCATCAGCTTGGCCGCCCGGCTGTCCACCCGGTTGATGCCGAACAAAAAATAGGCCAGCGTGCCCACCAGCGGCAGCGTGGCAATGGCCGCGCACCAGCCCAGCGCGGCTTGCGGAGTGCGGACGTGCAAGAGCGCGTGGATCAGGGCCAAAATCTCCAGCAGGCCTACCCCGGCGGCCAGCCACCATTGCCAGGTCATCACGCGCGCGCTCCTTACAATTTCCGCCCGCCAAGGCGCTTCGCCAGCAGGAGGGCGGCCGGAGGCGGAATGCCTTCGCCGCCGTCGGCGTAACGTTTGACGTCCGCGAGCAGGGCCAGGGCTTCTTCCACGCTTTCCAGCCAGACGCCGGCCGCGCCGTGCAGCATAAGCCCCGGCGCTTCCAGCGGCCCCCGGATGCCCAGCACGGGCACCCCGGCAACCTTGGCCATGCCCACCTCCACGCCGGCGTCCTGGCCGGACGTGCCGAAATAGATCACCAGATCTGCCGTGGTGCAGGCTTTGGCGCAAAAGGCAAACACGTCGCCGCCGTGATCCGTGTCCATCCAGGCCCGGCGCTGCTCCGGGTTGAGACCCTCGGGCGGCGTGGCCTTTTCCGTCCAGTCCAGCACGGTGAAGCCCATGGCGCGCAATTCGCGGCTCAAAAGGCGCACCGCGTGCATATGGCGGAACGACGCCGCGATATAGACCGGAAAATAGCTCACAGGCCCCTGCTTTGCCGTGCCTCGGCCCACAGCAGCCAGTCTTCGATCTGGCGATCCACCGAGCCCGGCCCCGTGCCGCCGGGGATATCCCGCCGTTTGACCGCCGTCGCGTAGTCCAGCACCGTGTATACGTCCGGGCCGATGTCCGGGCAAAGCGCCCGCAATTCTTCCAGCGCGAGATCCTCAAGGCCCACGCCCCGATCTTCGGCCAGCGCCACCGCGCGGCCCGTCACATGATGCGCCTCGCGGAAAGGCATGCCGCGCGCGGCCAGATAGTCGGCCAGTTCCGTGGCGTTCAGATAGCCCGCGCGCAGCGCCTTGCGCATGTTGCCGGGATGGAAGGTCACGGCCGCCAGCATGTCGCGCATCAGGGCCAGCGAATCGCGCAACGTGGCATCCGTATCAAAAAACGGCTCCTTGTCCTCCTGGGCGTCGCGGTTGTAGGTCAACGGCAGACCCTTGAACATGGTCAGCAAGTTCATCAGGTTGCCGTAGGCGCGGCCGGTTTTGCCGCGCATCAGCTCCGCCACGTCGGGGTTCTTTTTTTGCGGCATGATCGAGGAGCCGGTGGAATGCGCGTCGGACAGCGTGACAAAGCCGAACTGCGGATTGGCCCACCAGATCAGCTCCTCGCAAAAGCGCGAAAGGTGCATCATGGCCACGGAACCGCAAAACAGCGCTTCCATGACGAAATCCCGGTCGGCCACGGCGTCCATGCTGTTGGCGAACGCGCCGTACATGGCAAGGTCGTCCGCCACAAAGAGCGGATCAAAGGGATAGGTGGTTCCGCCCAGCGCCGCCGCGCCCAGGGGGCTGACGCGCGCGCGGCGCTCGCACTCGGCCATGCGCTCCGCATCGCGCTTGAACATCCAGGCGTAAGCCAGCAGGTGCTGCGCCAGGCTGACCGGCTGCGCGGGCTGCGTATGCGTCAGGCCGGGCAGGAGTGTTTCGGCATGTTCCTGGGCGCGATGTACAAAGGTTTCGCCAAGCTCGCGGGCCAGGCGCATCCAGACGCGCAGGCTTTCCGAAACGTAGAGGCGGAAATCAAGGCAGACCTGATCGTTGCGGCTGCGGCCCGTGTGCAGTTTTTTGCCCACGTCGCCCACCAGCTCCGTCAGCCGGGCCTCAATGTTCATGTGGACGTCTTCCCTGTCTTCGCGCCACACAAAGGTTCCGGCCTCTATTTCCGCCAGCACGGCGGAAAGCCCGCGTTCCAGGGCCGCGCCCTCCTCCGCGCTGATCACGCCCTGCCGCGCCATCATGCGCGCGTGGGCCTTCGAGCCCGCGATGTCCTGCGCGTACAGCGCGCGATCGTAGGAAACCGATTCCGTATAGGCTTCCACCGCGCCGCTGGTTCCCTGGCGGAAGCGTCCGCCCCACAGCTTGTCCGACATGCCTGTTTCCTTTGTGGTTAATACTTCTTCACCCGATCGGCGTAGCCTCGGATGCGCAGGCCCTGCAGCCGGATAAAGCCCGCCGCGTCCTTGTGATCGTAGGTGGCGCACTCTTCAAACGTCGCCAGATCGTGGCAGTACAAGCTGTTGGGAGAAAAGCGGCCCACAGGCCAAACGTTGCCCTTGTAAAGCTTGAGGCGCACGCTGCCGGTCACGCCTTCCTGGGTTTTGTCGATCAGGGCCTGCATGGCCTCGCGCTCGGGCGCGAACCAGAAGCCATTGTAAATGGCCGTGGCGTAGCGCGGCATGATGGTGGCGCGCACGGCCAGGGCTTCGCGATCCAGGCAGATGCCCTCCAGATCCTGATGCGCAACGTGCAGCACGGTGCCGCCCGGCGTTTCGTACACGCCGCGCGCCTTCATGCCCACAAAGCGGTTTTCCACCATGTCCACGCGGCCGATGCCGTGCCGGCCCGCGATTTTGTTCAGCGCCATGACCATGGCCGCCGGTTCGAGGCGCTGATCGTTCAGGGCCACGGCGTTGCCCTTTTCAAAATCCAGCGTGATGTATTCCGGCGCGTCCGGGGCTTTTTCCACCGGCACGGCCATGACGTAGCAGTTGGGGCCGGGTTCTTCCCACGGATCTTCCAGCTCGCCGCCTTCAAAGCTGCAATGCAGCATGTTGCGATCCATGCTGTAATGCTTGTTGGAGGCCGAAACCGGGATGCCGTGCGCCTCGGCGAACTCGTTGAGCGCGGTGCGCGACATCAGATCCCATTCGCGCCAGGGGGCGATGACGCGCAGATCAGGAGCCAGCGCGTTGATCGAAAGCTCAAAGCGCACCTGATCGTTGCCCTTGCCGGTGGCGCCGTGGGCAATGGCCTGCGCGCCCTCGGCCCTGGCGATCTCCACCAGGCGTTTGGCGATCAGCGGCCGGGCGATGGACGTGCCAAGTAGGTAGCGGCCTTCGTACAGCGCGCCCGCTCGCAGCATGGGGAAAATATAATCGCGGGCGAACTCGTCGCGCAGGTCTTCCACATAGGCTTTGACCGCGCCGGTTTTGAGGGCTTTGGGCTCCACGCCGTCCAAATCGTCTTCCTGGCCGAGGTCGGCCGTCATGGTCACCACCTCGACGCCCTTGTTGACGATCAGCCATTTGAGGATCACCGAGGTGTCAAGACCGCCGGAATACGCCAAAACCACCTTGTTCACTTTGGACATGTCCGCCTCATCCCGCGGGCCGCGAGCCGCGCGTGCGCTGAAGTTTGGCCCCGTTTGGGGCGTTGCAAAAAAATCCCGCCCATACCACAATGCGCGCCTTGGCTGCGATATGCGCGGCCGCCTATACTTAATAAGGATTCGGGCTTTTTGTAAAGCCCGCCGTACGGCAGGAATCATGCACCAAAGCCCGGATCGCCATTACCGCCGGCGCGACGACGTGCGCCCCGGCGAACAAAAATTTCAAGTTGTGGTTGAAGAAACTGATCTCTGGATCACGGTTTCGGCGGCTTTTGACGCTGGCGCGGCGCGGGATATTGCCGCCAAGACCGCGCTGGCCCTGCGCAAGGATATTCTGTTCTGGTGCGGGCGGAATCCGGCCTTCCGCCACAGCCTGACCCCCCTGCCCGCGCCGGAACACGCGCCGGACATTGTGCGCCGCATGGCCCAGGGGGCCGCGCTTATGGGCGTGGGGCCGTTCGCCGCCGTGGCGGGCGCCATTGCCGAGCGCGTGGCCAACGCGCTGGCCGAGGCTTTGCGCCGGGCCGCATTGCCGCCGGACGTGATCGTGGAAAACGGCGGCGACACCTATTTGCACTCCACGGGCCCGCGCGTTGTTGCATTGCTGCCCAAGCCGGAGGAAGGCGAAAGCGTCGGCCTCTTGTTCCGGCCCGAGGATTTTCCGCTTTCGCTCTGCTCGTCGTCCGGCCGCATCGGGCATTCGCTCAGCTTCGGCCGGGGCGATCTGGCCATGGTGCGGGCGCGCGACGGCGCGCTGGCCGACGCCGCCGCCACGGCTTACGGCAACATGCTGTGCGACGCGCAAAGCGTGAACAAGGCGCTTAAACGGGCCGAAAAGGACGCCGCGCTCGGCATTGAGGGCGTGTTTTTTCAGTGCGCCGGCGCGATCGGCATCTGGGGCAAGCTGGAACTGGCGGCCCTGGCCTGACTTATTCGTCCCGGTGATGGCAGCCCAGGCTGCGCTTGTTGCGCAGGGCGGCCTGCGTGATGAGGTAGGCCGTCTGGCAGCCGTGAAACAGGCGCACAAGCGGCTGCGAAAGCTCGGTCAGCCGGTAGAAGTCATGCAAATGGCTCGAAAGGTCGCGCAAGTCGGCAAAAGCGCGGCGCAGGCGGCCTTCGGTGCGGATGATGCCCACATAGTTCCACATGGTGTGGCGTATGCTGGCCCAATCCTGCGCGATCAGGGCGGGGTCGTCGTTATGCTCGTCGCCGGGGCTTTCCCAATACGGGATGGAGTCGAGGATGCGGGGGTTGACGGTATCCTTGCCGCGCAACACGGCGGCGATATCCTCGCCGCAGGCGTGGCCCCAGAGCAGCGCTTCCAGCAGCGAGGTGCTGGCCAGGCGGTTCGCGCCGTGGATGCCGGTGCAACTGCATTCGCCCACGGCGTACAGGCGGTCGAGCGTGGTGCGGCCGCGTTGATCCACCAGAATGCCGCCGCAAAAATAATGCGCCGCCGGTACCACCGGAATGGGATCGGTGCGGATGTCGAGGCCGATTTTCTGGCAGTTCGCAAAAATGGTGGGGAAGCGCGCGGTCACGTCGCACGTCAAATGGGTGGCGTCGAGAAAAACGTGATCCTGGCCGCTGGAAAGCATCTCGCTGACAATGGCCTGCGAAACGATGTCGCGCGGGGCCAGATCGCCCCGGCCGTCGTACCGGCACATGAAGGCCTCGCCCTCGTGGTTGATCAGGCGCGCGCCCTCGCCGCGCATGGCCTCGGTGATCAAAAAGCGCCGGGGCTCCAGATCGTACAGGGCCGTGGGGTGGAACTGCACAAATTCCATGTTGGCCAGGCGCACCCCGGCGCGCTGGGCCATGGAAATGCCCGAGCC
Source organism: Mailhella sp. (assembly GCA_031552135.1). Lineage (GTDB taxonomy): Bacteria > Desulfobacterota > Desulfovibrionia > Desulfovibrionales > Desulfovibrionaceae > Mailhella. The sequence goes on along the minus strand of JAVBMS010000009.1, from coordinate 28,417 downwards.
TATGGCCCAGGGGCTGTTGGTGGAATGCAGGTACACCTGCCCCACGCCCCCGGTGGCCAGCACGGTCAAGTCGGCCAGATGCGGCTCCACCTGCGACGTCTGGCCGTTGAACACATACGCGCCCACGCACTGGTTGCGGAGCTGGTAGCGGTAGGCCGGGCCGGTGGCGTGGTGCTCGGTGGTGATCAAATCGACGGCCGAACGGTGCGTCAGCACCCGGATGTGCGGATGCTCGCGCACAGCCGCGAACATGGCCTCCATGATCGAATGGCCCGTGTGATCCGCGCAGTGCAGGATGCGCGGGGCGGAATGCCCTCCTTCCAGCGTCAGATCCCAGTCGTGCTGGCCGGACGCGCGATGGTTGAACGGCACGCTGAGCCGGTCGATCAGAATACGCTGCACGGCCTTGCCGCCCTGCGTGGCCAAAAAGCGCACGGCCTTGCCAAAATTGTAGCGGTGCCCGGCCACGTACATGTCGTGTTCCAGCGCGCGCTGGTCGGCCTTGTCCGTCACAAAGACGATGCCGCCCTGCGCCATGGCCGAATTGCCGCCGTCCAGATCCGCCAGCGGCGTCAGCAGGCTCACGTCGTGGCCGCGATCGGCCAGGGTCAGCGCCGTGGCGCAACCGGAAAGCCCCGCGCCGATGATCAACACATGCGAGCGATAGCGTACCGGATCCATGGCCTCTCCTTCACGGCGTCAGCGGGCGCAGTGTTCAAGCATACGGACGAGCGAATCCTTGGCCGGAGCGGTCAGCGCGGGATCCACCGTCACGGGCGTGGCATCGCCGCTTTCGATGGCCCGGAGCGTCTGCAAAAGACCGGCGGCCGTAATTTTGGCCATATTGGAACAGGCGCTTTCCGCCAGCGGCAGGATCGTCATGCGGGCCTTGTGGCGCTCGGCCAGGCGGTGCACCAGATTGATCTCCGTGCCGATCGCCAGCGTGGAGCCGTCCGGAGCCTCGTCGGCCTGGCGGATGAGAAACGACGTCGATCCGGCGCCGTCCGAGGCCTGCACCATGGCGGGAGCGCATTCGGGATGCACCAGGATGCGGATGCCGGGGCGGCTTTGGCGCAGGGCGTCCGCCAGCTCGGGCCGGAAACAGGCGTGCACGGCGCAGCAGCCGGGCCAGAGCAGCAGCGTGGCCGAGCGCACGGCGGCGGCGTCCAGACGCGATCCGCCGCCCCGGATGTCCAGCACATGCCGCTCGGCAGCCGGCAGGCCCAGTTGATCCGCCGTGTTATTGCCCAGATTTTTGTCGGGCAGAAAGAGCACGCCGTCGCCCCGCTCCAGCGCCCATTCCATCATGGCGCGGGCGTTGGCCGACGTGCAGACCGCGCCCCCGTGGCGGCCCACCACGGCTTTGACGGCCAGCGACGTGTTGACGTAGGCCAGCGGCACGATACGCCGCCCCGTGGCGAGGATGCGGGTGATCACGGCGTCCAGCAACGCTGCCGGAACCATGTCGGACATCACGCAACGGGCGTCCATGGCGGGCAAATGGACGTTCTGCCGCTCACGCGCCAGCAGGCGGGCCGATTCGGCCATAAAATGCACGCCGCAAAACACGATGTCGCGCGCGGCGGTGTTGTCCGCCATGCGGGCGAGTTCCAGGGAATCGCCTACCAGATCGACGTGGGCGACCACATCGTCGGCCTGGTAGTGGTGGCCCATGATGACGAGATCATCCCCGAGCCGCGAGCGGATCGCGTTGATTTCGCGGGCGATGTCCGGGTCGGCGGGACGAAAGAGAGCGGTGCGCATAATGATACCTAATGCGGATAATCGGCGGCACGGCGCTTCAGCCTCATGCTGAAGTCCGCCGCCGGAGCGGAATGGGTGATGCGGCCCACGGAAATGAAGTCCGCCGGGCGCGCGGGGCAGGCCAGCGCAAAAGCGCGGATGTTGGACAAATCCACGCCGCCGCTGATCTCGGCCTCCAGATCGCGCGGGATCAGGGGCAGGGCTTCGGCCAGGCGTTCGGGCGTCATATTGTCGAGCATGATCCGCTCGGGCCGCGCGGCCACGGCTTCGCGCACTTCGGCCAGCGTGCGGCACTCCACCTCCACCGGGGGGCAGGGAACGTAGCGCGCGCGAAGCGCTGCCACGGCGGCGGTGATGGAGCCGGCGGCGTCGATGTGGTTGTCCTTGAGCATCAGCATGTCCGTCAGGCTCATGCGATGGTTGTGCCCGCCGCCCATGCGCACGGCGTATTTTTCAAGGTGGCGCTGGCCGGGCAGGGTTTTGCGCGTGTCGAGCAGGCGCGTGGCCGTGCCTTCCAGCGCGTCCGCATAGCGCCGCGTCAGGTTGGCGACGCCCGAAAGATGGGTGACGATATTGAGGATGACGCGCTCGGCCTTGAGCAACGCAATGGTATTGCCGTGGATGCGGGCCACCGTTTCTCCGGGTTCGGCGCGGCCGCCTTCGGGCTTCAGCGCTTCCCAGCGGGCGGAATGATCGCCCATGGCCGCAAAGACGCGGCCTATCACCGGCAGGCCTACCACCAGCGTCGGCTGCTTGGCCACAATGACGGCCTCGGCTTCGTCGTCCGGCGCAAACACGCCAAGCGCGGTCAAATCCGGGCCGTCTTCCTCCAGCGCCAAACGCACCAGGGCGTCCGTCAGGCGGCAGGCTTCGGTTCCCGCGCGGAAAGGGCAGGAGTCCTTGCTTGCCCCGGCAGGATGAGAGTGGTATGCTGCCTCGCTTTCCACGCTTGATCCTTCGTACTGGTTGACGGCGGGCCGCTCCGGCGGCCGGATGTGTGAGACAAAGTAGGTGCCCGGCGGTTCTTCGTCAAGGCCACAATGACGATTTGAGGACATGTTCATGACAGAACAAGCGCCCGCTCCCCGCCCCGCCCCGTTGGCCGCCCATTCCCCCGACCCCGCGGACGAACAGAACCGCGATTTTTTTCACGCCGCGGACTGGGCCGAACACCTTGAGCAGCTCAGCTCCGAAGAGCGCATGTGCGCCCTCCGGCTCATGCCCACGGAGGACGCGGCCGACGCCCTCGCCGAGCTTGACGGCGATGTGGCCCGCGATGTGATCGAAAATATGGAAGCGGGCGACGCGGCCCGCATCCTCTCCGAAATGTGGGTTGACGACGCGGTGGACGTGCTGGACGAGGTGGACGAGGATCACCGCGACGCCCTGCTCGACAACATGCTGCCCGAAGACGCGCTGGAAATCCGGGCGCTGCTGACCTTTGATCCCGACACCGCCGCCGGTGTCATGAACACCGAAATTATCCTTATTGCCGCCGACCTTTCGGTGGACGACGCCATACACCAGATCCGCGCGGAGCTGGAAGAAAAGGAAATGCCCTACTACGTTTATGTGGTGGACGACAAGGACGTGCTTGTCGGCGTGCTTTCCCTGCGCGACCTTATGCTGACCCGCCCCGGAACCCGCATCCGCGACGTGCTGGGCAAGCAGGAACTCATCACCGTAGCCTTCGACACCGACAAGCAGGAAGTGGCGCGCCTTTTCGCCCACTACAACTTCGTGTCCCTGCCCGTGGTGGACAGGCAAAATCACCTGATGGGCATCGTCACGCACGACGACGTGCTCGACATCGTGCAGGACGAAGCCACGGCCGACATGCTCGGCATGGTGGGCGCCGGCCAGGACGAAAGCGTGGACACGCCGTGGCTTGAGTCCGTCAAGCTGCGCCTGCCCTGGCTTTTGATCAACCTGCTCAATTCCTCGTTTTCGGCCTTCATCGTCTACATGTTTGAGGGCTCGATAGCCCAGATGGCTTTTCTGGCCGTGCTGATGCCCATGGTGGCCAATCAGGCGGGCAATACCGGACAGCAGGCCCTGGCCGTCATGATCCGCCAGCTCGCCACCGAACGTTTCGACAGCCGCAAAGCCTGGGCCGCCGTGCTGCGCGAGGGCAAAATAGGCATCTTCACCGGCGTCATCATGGCCCTGTGCGCCTTTACCGGGGTTTTTCTGCTCAGCGGGCATCCGGAACTGGCCGGCGTCATGGGCGGCGCGCTGCTGCTCGACATGACGCTCGGCGCGGTGGCGGGCGGCTCCATTCCGCTGGTGCTGCGCGCCATCGGCCGCGATCCGGCCCAGGCCTCCAGCATCTTTCTGACCACACTCACCGACGGCGCGGGCTTTTTAATTTTCCTCAGCATGGCCACGCTCTTCCTGCTGTAAACAAAAAACCCGGCATGGCCGGGCTTTTGTCCTTTACAGGCAGATCAAATTTCAGCGCGCCGCAACGCTTTCCAGGCCCGGCTCCGCGCCGCCGGAATGCGCCCACAGCGCCAGCGCCAGATGGCGGCACACCACCTGCAACGCCTGCGCCATATCGCGCCCCGGCAGATAGTCGGGCTTGACGGCGACGGCCGCGAGGCCGCGCACACGGCCGCAAACATTCAACGGCAGCAGGATGGGATTCGCGTTTTCCGGCAAGCCGTGCGAGCCGCCAACGCAAACCACGCTTCCTTCTTCCGGGCCGGATGCGAAGCGCGCCGCGCGCTCCCGTAAAAAGCCGTGCCAGGCTTCGGCCGCGCCCTGTTCCGCGCCCAAAAAATAGTCGATGCGCCCGCCTTCGCCCCACCAGGCGGCGTGGAAGCCCGTGGCGTCAAAAAAACCGCGCGCCGCCTTGCCGCACTCGCGCACAAGCCCGGCGGCATCCAGCTCATGATCGAGCGCGCCAAAAAATTCAAACAGAAAGGAGCAGACGCCGCTTTTGCGCTCCAACAGTTCGCGGTTCATCACAATTTCGCGGGCCATGCGCGTCATGTCGTTGTAAACGTTGCGGGCTTCGCGCGCCCGGCTCAACACGTCGAACACGCGATCCGCCGCCAGGGGCGAACGTACCACCTGCTGCACATGGGCTTCGAGGGCCTGCTCCAGCGCCTCGCTGCCGGGATGTGGCTCCAGCACCAGCGCGGTGGGAACCAGAGCAAGCGAACGCATCAGATCGGAACCGGGCTCCAGCCCGCGCCAGAACGCGCCGCCCGCCCACAGCAGGAGCGGTTCGCCGCCTTCGGCGTCTTCAAGGATGGACGCTATCTCGCGGGCGGACAGCAGATCAATCGCGTCGCAATGGTAGGCGTCGCCAGCCGTTTGCCGCAGGAGCCGCTCGTCTTCCGGTTCAAGCCCCAGCATCCACAGCGTGTTTTTTTCGCTCACATCTCCTCCCCGCCATCAAAACATTGACGGCACAGGCGAGAAAGCAAGGAACATACCATATCAATTATTTCACGCGATTACAATTTTCCCGCGCAGCTTGCGGCAGTCTTTGCCGCCTCCCGCGGGCATCCGGCTTCCGTCCGGCAGTTGACGAGGACGGGCCGACACCGTAACTCTGCCCAAAAAGCGCAGGAGTTGCCCATGGGCTACCTTGACAACGGGGACGACGGGCTGGAAGCGTTGCGTCTGGACGAGACAGATGCGGCGCACCAGGCGCGGGCGTATGAAGCCGCCTCCGCCGCCCAACTGGCGCGACTGAAAACCGCCGTGGCCTTCCAGTTCCATTGGCATGGCGAAGCTCCGCTGGAAGCCCGGCGCTCGGAACGCGGCACGCGCGGCTTCGCGCACGAAGCTGCGGAGTGTCCGGTTCCGTGGGCGCTTGCGGTGCTTGATCCGGCGCACAGCGCGCCCGCCCGCCTGCTGGCCGCTCTGCTGCCCGCCGTGCTGGCCGGGGTGCGCCGCATCCTGATCCTCTGCCCCGCGCTCCCCTCCCCGGCAAACTGCGTTGCGCTGGAAATCGCGGGGCTGGAAGACGTTTTTGTGACGCCGGATACCATGCCCCTCGCCCTGCTGCGCAAACTGGCTGCCGAAGGCCAGGGCCGCCTGCTGCTCTTTCCCGCGCGGGAACATCCCTTGTGGCCCGCGCTGGAAGCCGCCGCGCGCGAAGCGCGCATACCCTGCCGGACAGATGCCCCGCCGCGCCTGTACGTTGGCAGCGCCGACGACGAACGGCGCGAGTTGATCCGCTGGGCGCAGGGCGGCGCGCTGTGGCTCGACGCCCCCACAGGCTGCGATGCCGCCTTTGCTGACGCCGATGCCCCGCTGACGCTTGGCCCGGGCCTTGAGGCCTGCTGGCTCGCGCATGATTGCGGCCGCGATTTTTTCCGTTCCAGCCGCGTTACGGCCAATCTGGCCCCGACATCTCCCGAGGAGGCCCTGTGAAATCGCGCGACGCCGACGACGCCAGGCTGCGGCGCATCCGCAACGTGGGCATCATCGCCCATATCGACGCGGGCAAAACCACGCTGAGCGAACGCATTCTCTTTTTTACGCGCAAAATCCACCGCATGGGCGAAGTGCATGACGGCACGGCCACCATGGATTTTTTGCCGGAGGAACAGGAACGCGGCATCACAATCACGGCGGCGGCCACCTCCTGCCAGTGGGAAGACGGCACCATCAACCTGATCGACACGCCGGGCCATGTGGATTTCACCATTGAGGTGGAGCGCTCGCTCCGCGTGCTGGACGGCGCCGTCGGCGTTTTTTGCGGCGTGGGCGGCGTGGAGCCGCAATCGGAAACCGTATGGCGGCAATCGGAATATTTTGGCGTGCCCAAGCTGGCCTTTATCAACAAAATGGACAGGCCCGGCGCGGATTTCACGGCCGTGCTGGACGCGTTGCGGTCGCGGCTGGGCGCGCATCCCGTGCCTATCACCATTCCGGCCGGCCAGGGCGAAAATTTTGAAGGCGTGATCGACCTGATCGCGCTCCAGCGTCTGGATTTTGATCCGGAAAACGGCGACATGACGCGAAGCGATCTCGCCGGGGACGACAAAACCGAAGCCGAAGCCTGGCGCGCCCGGATGCTGGAAGATTTGGCCGAAGCGGACGAAACGTTTCTCGATGCCTACCTTGCGGAAAATTTTTCCACGGAGGACATCCACGCCGCCCTGCGCCGCGCCGTCCTCGCCCGGACAGCCACCCCGGTTCTGGCCGGAGCGGCGCTCAAAAACGCCGGCGTGCAGCCGCTGCTTGACGCGATGCTCCGCTACCTGCCATCCCCGCTGGATGTGCCGCCGCCCAGGGTGCTGCACATGGAAAGCGGCGAACAGGCCACCGTGTCCATCGCGGCCGATGCGCCCGCGCTTGGCTTGATATTTAAAGTTTTACTTGAGGGTGGCCGCAAAATTTCGTTTGTCCGGCTTTATGCGGGCACGCTGAAAGAAGGCGACAGCGTGCGCAACGTGGGCCGCAAAGCCGACGAGCGCATTTCGCGCATTTTCCGGCTGCACGCGGATCGCCGGGATCAACTGGCGGAAGCCCGCTCCGGCGACATCGTCGCCATGATGGGCCTGCGCTCGGCCCGCACGGGCGACACCATAGCCGCCGGCCACGGTGATCTGCTGCTGGAAAGCGTGGCCGCCTACCAGCCCGTGATCTCGCTTGCGTTTGAGCCGCGCAACGCGGACGAGGGCAAGGCCCTGGACGAGGCGCTGGATCGCTACTGCCTGGAAGATCCCACGCTGGCCGTCGCCATGGACGAAGCGCTCGGCCACCGCATTGTTTCCGGCATGGGCGAGTTGCACCTGGACGTGCTGGCGGAGCGCATCCGCCGCGAGTACGGCATTGCGCCCCGCACCGGCCAGCCGCAGGTGGTGCTGCGCGAAACCGTGGCCGCGCCTTCGCCGGGGCACGGCGTCTTTGATCGGGAACTTGGCAACGTGCGGCATCACGGCGACGTGAGCCTGACGGTTTCGCCCCGGCCGCGCGGCCAGGGCAATGCGGTGCGCCTCAGCGACGATTTGCGGGCCGCGCAGGAAAACCGCTCCGCCGCCTCGCTGCCCCGCACCCTGCTGGACGAAACGCTGCGCGGCGTGGAGGACGCCCTGCTTTCCGGCCCCCGTACCGGCTATCCCGTGCAGGACGTGGATGTGGAAATTACGGCCATTGTGCGCAAAGAAGGCCAGACCACACCGCCCGGCTGCCACATGGCCGCGGGCACGGCCATGCGCGAGGCGCTGGAAAACGCGCGCGCCCTGACGCTGGAGCCGATCATGCGCGTGGAGATCAGCGTGCCCGAAGACGTCATGGGGTCGGCCATCGGCCTTTTCACCGCCCAGGGCGGCAAGGTGGAACAGATTTTTGACCGCGCCGGGCAAAAAATTGTGGACGGCACGGCGCCCATGCGCAAATTGTTCGGCTTTTCCACCAGCCTGCGATCCGCCACGCAAGGCCGCATCGGCCTTGTCATGCGCTTTGAGACGTACGATGCCGTCCCGGCCTGACGCCAAAAAAAGCCTGGGGCAGCATTTTTTGCGCGACGCCCAGGCCGTCCGCCGCATCGTGGAATTGCTGGGCGTGCGCCCCGGCGATCAGGTGCTGGAAATCGGGCCGGGGCCCGGCGCCCTGACGTGTCTGCTGCGCGAACTCCCCTGGGCCCGCCTTCTTTTGCTGGAAAAAGACGATCGCTTCGCGGCCGCACACGCGGCCGCCCCCCTGCCGGGCCTTGAAGTGCGCCACGGCGACGCCCTGGCCTTCGACTGGGCGGGGCTGGCCGGGCCCTGGCTGCTTGTCGGCAATCTGCCCTACAATATCGCCTCGCCCCTGATGTGGGACATGGTCAGCAAGATACCGGACTGGAAACGCGCGGTTTTCATGATCCAAAAGGAAGTAGCCGACAGAATCCTGGCCGTGCCCGATACCAAAGCGTACGGGGCGCTGACCGTCTGGATGCGGTGCTTCGCTTCGCCCCGCCGGGGTTTCAATTTGGGGCCGGGCGCGTTTTCGCCCCCGCCCGCGGTGGATTCTTCGGTCATCGTGCTTGAGGCGCGTCCCCCGGCGGAACGCCCCGCGCATCCGGAGCGTGTGGCGCGCCTGCTGAAGCTTTGCTTCGGCCAGCGTCGCAAACAGATGCAGGGCATTCTGCGCAAAGCGCTGCCGAACAGGGACACCCTCAACATGCTGCTTGCCGAGGGCATCGATCCGCAATCCCGCCCCGAGAACCTGACCGAAAACGCCATGGTTCGACTTGCTGATGTTCTTTTTGCAAAAGAAATTTAACGGAATGACGCTCAAACAGCGCTGATCCCTTGACGCGGCAGTCAAAACATGTTTTTTGGCAAGAAAGTCCGCAGGGATTGGCCTTGCGAAAGAGTGTTGCTCCCGAAACGTCCTTCGGACCGCTACGCAGGAGATGTTGACATGACCAAAGCCGAACTTGTCGCCCAGATCGCCGCAAAATCCGACTTGACCAAAGCCTCCTCTGAGCGTGCGCTCAACGCCATTTTGGAAGCCATGAAAAGCACCCTCGCCAAAGAGGGCAAACTGACGCTGACCGGCTTTGGCACGCTGGCGGTGGAAACGCGCAAAGCCCGCACGGGCCGTAACCCCCGTACCGGCAAACCTCTGAAGATTCCCGCCGCCAAGGTGGTGAAATTTCGGGTTGGCAAAAATCTGAAAAACGCGGTACAATAGTCCCGTCGTTAAGCGGATAACCGCGGGAACCTGGTTCAGCACAAGGAGACGCCATGTTTTTATTGCACGGACAAAACGGCCATAGCCCTTTTCCCTGGAATCTGCCGATGTGGAGTCCTGACTACGCAATTTTCTTTGGCGTGCTTTACCTTGTGCTGCTCGTTCTGGGCTGCGGCCTGGGTCTGGTGTTCATGAAGGCGATCCGTGACGCGAAAAGCGAAAACTCCCACCATTAATCGCTCCTTTGTGTTGAAGCAAGAGCGGTTTCGCCAAGGCGGAGCCGCTCTTTTTTGTCAGCCCCCCCACAGCCCGGAACCAGGGACAGGTTTTGCCTGGGCGGGCACGCTCGCGGCGTAAATCCCCCTGCCGGGCAATTTACGGCGCGGCAAACATTGACAAGCGCCCCAAAGCGCGGCATATCTTGCGGCTCGGATACGGCTCAACATTGCGCCGGAATATGCCCGACGCAAAAAGCCGCAAGTAACAATCTGACATTATTGCATTGCGCCCGTAGCTCAGCTGGATAGAGCGACAGCCTCCGGAGCTGTAGGCCAGGTGTTCGAATCACCTCGGGCGCGCCATTAAAATCAAACGGTTAGGATGTGTTCTATCCTAACCGTTTTTTTTTATCCTAACATTTTTCCTAACATTTGCTGGCTTTCTGTTGTGAGGTGACACCTATGTTTGGGTTAGATGACGCCTATGCTTGACATAAAAGTAGCTTGAGGGCTTCTTGGCAAAATGTGCCATGAGTAGTACTATTTTTTAGGCCATGCGCTATTTATGTCTTTATTCGAGGTAATCATGTATATTTCAGAAGATGACGTTGAAAAACTCCACTACGCACTTGTTGATTTTTTTGCCACTGATGGGGATCCTATCTCCCCTCCTGGAATTCGTGATGCTGGACTACTTTCATCGGCAGTACATCGCCCTGAAACAGGCTTGGGAGGTGTAAATAAATATAGAACACTGGATGAAAAGGCAGCAGCTCTTTTGCATTCTTTGATAATGAATCACCCTTTTCATAATGGAAATAAACGTACAGCTTTAGTTTCATGTTTTATCTACTACGATAGAGCAGGTGCTACACTTGAAGCGACAGAGGCTGAACTTTATAACTTCATAACAGATATTGCTAAGGGCTCTATCGCCAATATTAACGAAAAAGAAAACAAAGATGTATATTTTGAAAAAATCGTGAAATGGCTAAGGTCTCATAAACGCATATACATTACTTCTCATGGCGACATATCAATCGCTGAATTTGTTGAATGTTGCAGGGGAGTAGGGGCAAATATCACAGAAAATAAAAAAGGTGGGTCACTAGGTATATCCTATAATGGAAAATCCATAAGAATTTCTATGGCCACACAAAGAATTGGCTCATCCGCCATGAAGCGATACATATCTCAACTTGGAATGTCTGAGGCTCATTCAGGTGTCAAATTTGACGAGTTTATTAATGGAACTTTCAGAGAAAGTAATGTCTTTAAAAAAATACTGCCTGTCCTTAGAAGATTAGCATTGACTTGATCAAGAAATAGCCGCTTTTGCCACTCTATCCACCTGAGTGGACGTCCATGAGCCGCCACGCTTTGCCGGTATTTTGTCCGAGTTCAGAGTGGCGGCTATCTTTTGAAGGCTCACGCCGGATTTGCGCAGCCGGACGATGCGGGCCTTCACTCTTTGTTCTGCGGCGTTCCGCACCAGCTTGCCGTCCACAGCGTCATAGCCGAAAGGCACGCCGCCGCCGAGTTTTCCACCCCGTTCTTTCTTGTGAGCCAGAGCCGCCCTGGTGCGCTCACTGATAATGCCACGCTCCAACTCAGCCAAGCTCGCCATCAAGGTGAAGGCAAACTTGCCGATGGCGCTACGAGTGTCCAGGCTTTCCTCGACTGAGTGCAGGGCGACACCACGCTTATCGAAATCCTTGGCAACGCTCAGGGCGTCAACGGTATTTCTGAACGCCCTGTCGAGCTTGACGATAACCACGGCATCGGTTTGCCCCTTGGCAACCAGCTCAAGCACGGTTTTGAAGCCGGGCCGCTTGAGATCTTTGGCGCTCTTGCCGCCCTCCTCAATAATCTTGATCAACTCAAGGTCTTTTACGGCGCAGTATGCCTCGATTTTTGCCTGCTGTGCGGCAAGGCTGATGCCGTGAACCGCCTGTTCGGCGGTGCTGACGCGGATATAGCCGATTGCTCTCATGGGCTTCCTCCTGTTCTTTCGCGACATAGCCGAAAACTATGTCTTCTGCGAGCGAATTGCCGTGATCCACAAATAAAAACAAAAAAAGTGCAAAAAAATTTCTGAGAGAATCGATGAACTCAGCAAAAACTGTCTGACAGATCAGTACACTTTCAAGCTCAGAGGATTACTTGCTTTTTTCGTATTATTGCGGCATATGATCACGCATGGCCCAATTAATGTTCATGAAGCATTTTATGCGGAGTTTTGAATTAAAATAGGTTGCCCCGGAGTATTTGCCACTGCAATGGCAAACACCCCGGAGCGCAGGAACGGGCAGGGTACGCCATTAGCGTGGCGCACAGCCGACGACCCTAGTCAGCTTATACCCCACCCCCACCTCCTGCACAAGCGGCCTCTCAACCTTATAAAGAGGACGGTGGAGTTATGGCGTTGCCTCAGAATCCCAATTATTTGTTGAGCACTCAGCAAGCCTCTGAATTTTTTGGCGGCAGCCCGGCCACGGCCACGTTGCATATTTGGCGAGGTCAAGGCAGAGGCCCGCGTTATTGCAAGCTCGGCGGCAAGGTTCGTTACCGCTTGGCGGATCTTGAGCGTTGGCTTCAAGAAAGGGTCATTGACCCCGCCCAGCGCGGTTAGTGGAGATTCCGGTTCTGAGCACTGGCTTGGAACAATCCGGCACAAGCGATGGCCTGCGAGGACGTTGTGGCAAACAAACTTCAAAAACTCCCAAAAGAGATTCTCACCCATGCGTTTCAACCGCAGGTGTTGAAAATGAATTTCGCGCCAAAAGCCTTGCAGGCCATCCTTGGCCCCACTGATGCGCTCATTATTCAAGCGGTTGTGTACATGCTCGGCAACCCCGAACGGTTTAGCGTTATTGAATATGGGGAGCATCAGTGGGTTGCCCGAAGCCTGCGGCAATTGGCCGAATGGGTCGTTATACCGAAAGCAACACTGTCCGACAAAGGTGGCCCGATTGTACGCCTTGGGGAATTGAGGCTCGTTCTCCGAATAACTTTTACCAACACGACTTTTTGGCGAGTTGATTTTGATCGACTCGCGCTGTTCCTGTTGGCGGCTTTGGTGTTGCACTCCTGCCAGAGTCACAAAGAGTGGATGGCCTGGGCTGAACCCTCAGGTATCATCAAGGCGTTTATTATCGGTGCGAAGCCGGTCTTCCCTACAGATGAGAAAGGTTTTAAGAACCGAACCCCCTTCGCCGTGAGCAAAAGTGAAGAGCTTTTGCGCGGCGAACTGAACAGGGCGTTCAGGAACTGGGATCAAAAAGCCTTTGCTGAGCTTTTGTACGGGGCAACGCAAAAAGGTGAACTGTATGGATTCCATGTCCCTCTCACTGTATGGAAACCATGTCACCCTCACATGGAATCCATACGCCCCCTACATGGAATCCATGATACCCCCGATATGGTTTCCATGCCACAGGATTGGCAAGATTGCCTGGAGCCATAAGGGAAAAATGCCTCCCCAGAGCGTATAGAGATTAAGAAGAGGGAAAAAGAGCATGACTCCTTCGGAGTCATATACCGCCCCGCGAAGCGCGGGGCGGTAGTTGGCGGGATTTGATTCTTGTTGATGGGATTTTACTGGAAAAAATGCCCAGGAACGGGCATGAGGACGATAGCCCATAAAAAGGCCATTCGGCTTGAGAAAGACAACAGTTCGACCGAAGTGTTACACAGCACAGCATGAGAGCAATGTGATTCAAATCGGTTAGCAAACATCTGCCATCCGAACAGGAGGGTAAGGGCATGGGCCGAAACAAAACATCATCGGCAGAAAAGCGGCATGGTCAGGCGGCGTTCATGCCCGTACAGCCGCCGAAGCGTAGCCGGAGCATAAAGGACAGGCCCGGAACCGTTGAGGCGCTGGAACTCGCCATCCGAGAAGACCGGCTCGACCTCCGAACCCGTGAGAGCCAGCAGCTTGTGGCCATTCGGGACGCGATTACTGAGAACCCTCAGATGGTAGCCAGAGGCGCGGTTCGGGATCTACTCGCCATGAATATCGTCGTATCCGCCGCTGTGGCGCGTCAATTGGCGAAGCCGGGTGTGAGCATGGTTGATGCCGAGGGCGGCGTACACCCGCTTGTGGCGCGTCATTTGGAGCTTCAAAAAGCTACCCTCCAAGCGGCCCGCGCCCTCGTCGCAATGGAAGGGCGAGGCGGCAACGGCCAGTCCGGCGATGCCCCTGAGGACTCGCTGGACATTAGCAGCATCATCCGGGAAATGGCGGAAGCCGAACCCAAAAACTCATAGGCGGAATTATGAAAAGGCGATCGACTTTAGAGCGTGATGCTCAGTTTGCGGAACTGCGCGTCGTTTTTGAGCGAGAAGTTGCGGCTCGGAACCCACAACCCCCGCTAACGAAAGCGGAACGTGAGTTGATGCAGGCGCGGCTTTGCCAATGGGAAGCGGACTTTGACTTTATTGGGCAGTACAACGCCGGGTTCCTGGCATATTGCCGGGCGCTGTACGGCTTGCGCCACCCCATAGGCGAATTGCCCCCAACGCCCGCGCACAACACCCCGGAAGAGGACATTGCCATGATGGGGGCCACAACGCTCGGCACCGCCAGCCCTGTGGGCGATGGCAGCGATTTGCTTATGGTGGGCAAATAGGCGATAGTTCAGCCCTGCCTATAATTGTCCCCGAGGAAGTCATGGGAGTATCAATGAAACAAGTAGTAAGCCTGCCAATAGAATCAATTCAGTCAATCTCCACACTCCGCCCTGTGCGGGAGGACGCAATTGCGTCTTTGGTGGAAAGTTTACAAACTATCGGTCTGCAAACGCCGATCTCTGTTATCGCAAACGATGACGGTGACGGGTATTTAGTAGTGACCGGGAATCATCGCCTTCAGGCGGCGCAAGCAATTGGTTGGACACATATTGATGCTTTCATCCTTGAGGATGAGGAAACAGCTACCTTGTGGGAAATCAGCGAAAACCTGCACCGGGCTGACCTGTCACAGCTGGAGAGGGCTAGGCTGATTGTTGAGTGGGCTAAGCAGACTCGATATGAAATTTTTATGGAACAAGAAAGAGTTTTGACGCAATCTGCGCCAAAACCAAAAGGCGGCAGGCCACAAGGTGGAATTCGCGCAGTAGCCCGCGAACTTAACCTTGATCGTGATTACGTTCGCCGCTCCTTGAAAATCGCCTCTCTAAGCCAAGATGCCCAAGAAACCGCCCAAGTGGTCGGACTTGCCAACAATCGTACGGCACTACTTGAAGCCGCCGATTTGCCTGAAAACGAGCAGAGTGCATACCTTTTAGGGCGGGCAAAGCAAATCGCAGTGCATAATGAGGAAAAAGCGCGCTTTGATCGTTTTGACTTCTCCGAAAGGCAATACAACGCACTGCGTAAGGCTTGGAATAATGCGAGCTACGATGTGCGTGGGTGTTTTATGCACGTAGTGGGTTTAGTGTTTAAAGAGCAGGAGCAGGCCCCACAGTCTCCGCCACAGGAAGAGGAGCAATGACCCCACACCAACCGGCGGCCCCATGAGGGCCGTCTTCATTTTGCAACCCCGGAGAATCGATGCCCCCTTTTACCAAAGAACAGGTTTCCGCATGGCGCTCCGGCGCGGCTGGCTTCCTGGCCTGGCTCGCTGACATTCAGCCCCGGATTCCGTCAGCCCGTAGCGGCTTTGAGGTGTTCCGACCTGAACCATTTCAGGAACAGGCGATACGCGAAGCCCTGACTCAGAACCCCGACGGCACATGGAAGTATGGCACCCTGGCCTTCTCAATGCCTCGCCGCCATTCCAAAACCGTACTTTGTGCCTTGCTCTGCTTGTGGCGTTTTACAACACGACCAACTGAAAATATTGTTTGCTTGGCGAACAGCGAACGACAGTCTATGAGTGTGGGGTTTGGGTTGGCCCGCAAGATCGTCATGAATACCCCGGCCTTGCTCGACCAGATCGGGCGTTCGAACGTTCAGCAATATCGGATCGAACTCCCGGCTCTCGGAAACTCCATGCGCACGGTCAGCGGCAACGTCGCCGGGCTCTTTGGCGAAAAAATCACGGTCGGCTGGTGTTCTGAAATCCATGCGGCAATCTCGGACGAGGGGATGCAAGTTCTCGCGTCCAGCCTTGGTGACTCCTTGAACTCGTGGCTGCTCATCGACTCAACTGTTGACGGCGTGGGCGGCCCCCTGCACCGCCTTGAACAGCTACAGGCCAGCGGCGAAGACCCAACCGTTTTCGTCTGGCGTACTGAGTACCTTGATCTCGCGGAAGCCCTGGAAAAATCCCCGCCCTGGATTCGCCGGGACTGGTTGAAGTCCCGCGCCGCCCAACTGACGCCGATGGTATTTGCCTCGCAGCATCTCAATCAGCGGCAAGCATCGGAGCAGAATCTTTTCAGTCTCGCCCATATTGATGCCTGCAAAGACAGGCTTCCCCACCCCTTCTCTCAGGAAGACCTTGAGCGCATAGCCCAAGGCAAAACTTTCGTCACGGGCGGCGGGTTGGACAGGGCTTATTTCGGTTCTCTGCATGGTGACGGCACGATTTGGACGAGCGTCGCCAAGGTTGCGGGTAATCCCGGCGAAGAACCGCATTTTTTCATTTTGAGCCAGCAAAATATCTTGGGCAGCCTTGGTGTTTTGATCAAAAAGGCCATCCAACAGGATTTTGATCTGTATAAGCTGGGCAATGTAGGCATTGAAGCCTTCAACAGCCAGGATATTGCCACTTGGGCCATTGAGCGCGGTATTCCCTGCGAAATTATCCACGCGACGAATACATGGCAAGTCCCGGCCTTCACTGAGCTTCACCGCGTTGTGGCCGAGGGGCGGTTGCACTTCTCGGATAAGTTGGATGATCTTGCCCGTGAGATGGCGACCTTTTTATACGAACTCAAAACCGGCCAGCCCCGTTTCGGTTCCGACAAATTCCATGATGACCGGGTGTACAGCCTCTGTTGGGCTATTCATAGTCTTCGGCAACAGGAGCTTGCCAGCTTCACGCTTCAAAACGTGATTTGCCACAGCCGCAGCAGCCATGCCGGATGCTGCTATCTGCGCGGCGGCGATTTGGTTTTGCCTTGTTCCTCTTCTTGCCCAAGCCATGTTCAAGTGAATCAAATGTTCAATCAATATCGTCATGCCAACATTGAAAGCGACATTACTTTGCCAGCATTCTTTTTAAACACAATAACAGTTGATGGTGTGCGACTTTATTCATGAAAAAAGAATCGCCTTGCAGGCACTATAAATATCGGCAATATCTCGACGTAGAGGTGTTGTCATGCTTTCGTTACAATCTGAAAAAATAATAAAAGAAGTATTCATCAATGCTGCGTTGCAGTCGAATGCGCAAAGAAAAGACGAAGCAAGTCGGAAGCTCGACTATTTCAACGATGAGCAAGCCTCTCACATTCTCGCTCAGATTGCGTCAGCCTATAAGGCCCCCGAAAAAATTAATCCCGTCTCCATCAACATCGTCCGCAAGGTTATCCGGGCCTTGGCCGTTGTCTATTTGCAAGATGCGGTCAGGCGTGTTGCCGGCACCGAGCAAGACAAGAAAATTTACAGCACCATAGAAGACAGTGCCAGTCTCCCCGTCAGGATGAAACTGACGAATCGCTATGCTCGGCTCCTCGGCTCCATCCTGCTCCGCCCCGTCTGGCGTAACGGGCAAATGGATCTCGACATTTTGACCGGCGATATTCTGGATGTTTTTTGCGGTGATTCCCCGGAAGACCTGCAAGCCGTGATGATTACGTTTTTTGGCGATTCCGGCAAGCAATCGGAGATCCAATATTCCCTCTGGACGCCGGAAACGGTTCAGCGCCTTGATTACCGTTTCAACGTCGTTGCCGAGGAGCCGAACCCCTACGGCATCCTTCCGTTTGTTCCAGCCTTTTCCGGCGTTCCCACAACGGACTTTTGGCTGCCCGGCGCGAATGACCTCCTGATGGTGCAGGACGCCATCAATGAACGCCTGACGGACTTGTGGCACACCCTGCGTTTTCAGTCCTTCGGCGTCGGCTACATCAAAGGCGCGAAAACACCGGGTAACAGGCCGGGGCAGGGGGCCAGCACAACTGATATTGAGTTTGGCCCCGGAAGCACTGTCATTTTGCCTACTGATGGTGAAATCGGCTTCGCCAGCCCTAACGCCCCCGTACAGGATAGTCTTGAGGCTATTGACCGTTTGATGAAGTGGGCGGCGATCACCAACGGCCTTCCCGCCGCGTCCATGAGTCTTGAGCCGACCGAGCAAAGCGGCATTTCCCGCATTGTCGGCAACGCGGAATTGGAAGAGCAGCGCCGGGACGACATCGCTCAGTTCGCCCGCGTTGAGCAGCAACTCTTCCAAGTTTTCCGCGTCGTCTGGAATACGCACAATCCCACCCGCCAGATGAGCCCCGCCGCATCCTTACTTGTGGATTTTTTCGACCCCAAGCCAGTGGTTACGGCAACGGAACAGATCAAGGAATGGGTGGGCCTTCTCGAACTCGGCCTGATTTCCCCGGTGGATATTTTGATCGAGCGCAATCCCGACCTCTCCCGCGACGATGCTAAGGCCGAACTGCTCCGCATCCGCGACGAACTCAAAGAATTTCAACAATTCGCCTGACCGGGCGTAAAATAGGGAGTCTCATCATGGAAGAGAACACCGGCAACGCCACCGATAACGGCGACCTGGCTAATGATACCCCGCAAGGCAATCCGCAGGACAGAAGCGTGCCATATGAACGCTTCACACAGGTGAACACGGCAAAAAAGGCCGCAGAAGATGCCCTTGCCGCCATTGTTGGCAGTATGGTTGCTGAATTGCCGGAAGATATGCGCGACCTCGTGCCGAATCTGCCACCCGTTGAAAAAGCGGCTTGGATTCGTAGCGCCAAGGAACGCGGCCTTTTCACGGCCCCGGCTCCGGCCAGTTCCCCGGATGCGAAACGGCCCGGCGGGAAACCCACTCAGGACTTTTCCGACTTGACCCCGTTGCAGATGCTGCAAGCGGGCTACGGCAAAAAATAGGAGCCGAAAATGCTTACTCTCGTCGAAGCGGCCAAGTTGGCCCAAGACCCCTTGCAGCGCGGCGTTATCGAAGTATTCGCCCGTACCTCTCCTGTGCTGGAAAAATTGCCCTTCCTCCCTGTGAACGGCAACGCCTATCAGTACAATCTTGAGGAAACCCTGCCCGGCGTGGCCTTCCGTGGCGTCAATGAACCCTATACGGAATCCACCGGCATCGTGAATCCCAACACGGAAGCTCTCAAAATTTTCGGTGGCACCAGCAAGGTTGACCGCGCCCTGGTCAAGACGCAGGGCAATCTCAACGACCTTCGCGCCGTTCATGACGGCATGAAAGCCAAGGCCGCCGCCCTGGATTTCACCAAGGCGTTTTTCAAGGG
Organism: Mailhella sp.; assembly: GCA_031552135.1. Classification (GTDB taxonomy): domain Bacteria; phylum Desulfobacterota; class Desulfovibrionia; order Desulfovibrionales; family Desulfovibrionaceae; genus Mailhella. The sequence continues at coordinate 9,402 of JAVBMS010000009.1, read as the reverse complement.
CGACAGCCAGGCCAATATCCGGCAGTTCGACGGTCTGCAAAAGCGTCTGGTCGGCAAACAGCTCCTCCAGGCGGGCAGCACCAGCGGCGGCGACCCGCTGACCCTCGCCATGCTGGATGAGCTGATCGATTCCGTACACGGCGGGCCGGATATGCTGTTCATGAACAAGCCCATACGCCGCAAGGTCAACAGCCTTATGCGGGCTGCGAATCAGGCCGTGGAAACCGTTTCGGACTCCTTCGGGCGGCAGATTCCGGCCTACGCGGGTGTTCCCATCGGCGTCATTGAAGGCGATGCGGAAGGGAATGAAATCCTCGGATTCACGGAAGCCTGCCCTGGCGGCGGCGCTCCGGCGTCCACGTCCATCTACGCCGTCCGTTTCGGCGTCAAGGAATACGTTTCCGGCCTGCAAGCCGGGGATTTGGAAGTCATCGATCAGGGCCTTGTCGATGTCTGGTATCAGACCTTGATCGAATGGATTTGCAGCATCGCCGTTTTCAATCCGCGTTCCGCCGCCCGGTTGTGGGGCGTCAACGCGGCGTAAATTTCACGCCCCACAAGGAGTGATGGCCAACGGCTACTGGCAGAACCTTATGATAGCCGTGGAGTTTACCTGCTCCGAAAAGGTTCACCCGGCTCAAGGAAGCCGAAAATGCGGGCAGGGGCCGGAAGGTTTCCCGCCCGTTCCTTATCAGGAGTTTCGGCCATGAGCATCTTTGACGAAGTTTTGAAACAGCAGCACCGGGTGGAAGCGCGGGCCAATGCCCTCGCCGATGAAATGGTTGCGGCCCTGGAAGCGGCTCGGTCTGATTTGACGGGGCAGCTTGCCGCCCTGCGCGTCCGTTTTTTGAGCGCCGCCACATGGCAGGAGGAAAGCCTCGCCCGGCGCAAAGCCTTTCTTGAGGCCCAACGGGCGGAGGTAGAAAGGCTCATAAAGGAAATCTACCGCGACAAGGCGTCTGTCGCGCTTGATGCCGTCCACGATGCCATGAACTATGCCCAAACCCAAACGGCCCATTACACCCGCGCCAGGGGGCCTCTTTTCGGCCTCGGCATCCCTAGGCTTGATCTTGCCACCGTGCAGGCATGGGCCGAAGCCACCACCATTGAAGGGCTGACCATGACGGAGTGGCTTGGGCGCATGGCGGCGTCCAGTGCGGACAAAATTGTGCAGGCCGGGCGGCAGGCCATGATAGAGGGCATGACCGTCCAGCAAACGGCTCGGCTTATTCGTCAGAAGGGCATTGAAGGGAGTCGGCCACAGATTGAATCCGTGGCCCGCACATTTCTTTTGTCTGCCAGCAATTACGCGAGGGAGCAGGCGCTTGAGGCTATCGGCGGTGATTTAGGTTTTTCATGGTTGTACGTCGCCACCCTGGACGGGCGCACCTGCCCGGTCTGCGGCGTTGATGACGGAAAGCTGTTCAAGCGGAATCAGGAACGGCCACATTTGCCCCGGCACATCAACTGTCGCTGCTGCTATGTGCCGGACCTTGGGGATGGCTCGTTGCCCAATGTGGAGCGGGCGGCGGTCAAACATGATGAGCGTACCGTCCATCACCGGGACGGCTCCACCAGCACGGCCTATACCGTGGCAAGCGTTGAGCATGTGCGGGAAAACTATTCGGAATGGATTACCCGGCAAGTGCGGGATGACCCGGCTTTTGTCCGTCAGGTGTTGGGCAAGACTCGTTTCGAGCTTTTGCAGGCAGACAAAATCTCCCTGACGAAGATGGTCGTGGATGGGAGAATCAAAAAACTGTCGGAGTTGGGCTAAGTGCCCCTACAGCTTGTTTTGTTCTTGCAGAACGGTCATCAGGCGAACTGTTTCTTCCAGGAATTCACGATAATTGACCTTCAATACGGCCGCTAAAGTGATGAAAGTCGCCAAGGTTGGCATACGTTTCCCGGCTTCAAGATAGCCAATATATGAAGTGCTCGTGTTTGCCAGCGTAGCGAGGGCTTCTTGCGTCAACCCTGCTTTTTCGCGATGTGCCCGCAGGGTCTTGCCGAAGGCTGTATGCAGGTGGTCAGGACATTCCATTTAATTAACATATCAAGATCCATTGATTTTGCATTGTATAACCACTATAGTGGTGAAAAGCCCAAGAAGGATCCGTATCATGCAGGTTGATTTGCTGCGTGGAGAAATGGACGGAAACAGTTCACGATTTGGGCGTAAACCGATTCAGGAGAAGGCAATGCGAAAGGTGGTCATGCTGTGGGTTGTGGTGCTGTTTTTGGGCTTGGCGGGCTGTGCTTATCAAGCAAGCTCAGGCCGGGAAATAACCCAGGAGGCACTCAGTCAGGTGGTTCTTGGCCAGACAACCAAAGCCGAGATGATCACCCTGTTCGGCCCGCCAGTCGGCCAAGGCTACAGCACTGATGGGCGGCTGGTGCTCACATGGCAGTATTTCACCAATGAATATTCCATTATGTCTTTCATGCCAAAAACGAGATTGCAAATGCTGTCGGCTGTATTCGATGCTAATGAAATCCTAGAGCGGTATAATCTGGGTGACAATTCAGATGCGGGGCCGAGGTGGGGAAAGTAGGATTGTAACTGAATAAGCCTACAATCTGTATGTAAACAGAAACAAGAAAACAACCAGGAGTACCAGTATGCGAAAAATGGCTTTGGTGTTGGCTTTGGCTGTGACTATACCAGGAACGGCTGGTGGGTGGGAAGTCAATACTCGGGAATCTTTATTAGATGGCTCAAAAGAAGTATATCTTTCTCAGTCTTCTGACCCTTCTGGGAGTAAAATGACCTTGATGTGCAGCGATAAAGGAACACTGATAGCTTTCGATGCTGGAAGCAATGTGGGGAATGGATCGACTGCTTATCTCAAATATTCTATAGATGGCGGGCCAGTGCAGTCAGTGTTTGTGGTTAATAATGGAGATAGGGTGGTTGCAAGGATGAAACACACTAAAGACACAGGGGTCATCACCTATTCAGAACTTCTCAGATCTAATCGTCTCGTGGTCGGGGTACCAGTACCTCAAGGTGGGTTGAGAGAGTTCGTTTTTGATATTAGTGGGTTTGAAGACGCTGTGGTGCCAATACGGGGCTTTTGCAAGGGGATATAGCAGCACAAAATGGCCTACTCTCCCTGTTCCGGCGCGGCTTACTTTACGCCTTCCGCATCAGACATCGGCATAGCAAAGAGCCCAGACGCCACGTTAGCCCCGCGCTGCATGGCTTCATCCGCCAGATGCGCGTACCGTTGCGTCATTTCCGGGCTATTGTGGGTGAGCAGGCGTTGGATGGTGTAGAGGTCAACTTCGCCGCTGCTGGCAAGAAAACTCGCAAACGTATGGCGCAGGCCATGCAGGGGGCGGAAACCTTCGGGGAGTTCCGCCGCCTCTTGGATGCGCTTCAAAAAGTGGCGCATCTCAGTGCGCTTGCCCCCGGAAGGGTTGGGGAAAACGTAGGCGCTGCCGTAAATCACAGGCACGTTTTCAAGTATCTGCCGGGCCATCGGGTTCATGGGGATTCGCGCGGTTTTGCCCGACTTGGCGGCTTCACCCCGAAGCGTAATGAACCCAGCCTCAAAGTTCACATCCTGCCACTCAAGCGCCAGCAATGCCCCACGCCGCATACCCGTGGCAAGGGCAAGGCGCATCATGGACGCCATGCTCTGGTCTTTGTCAGCGTCCAGGGCTTTCAGGAGCTTTTGGAGTTCCTCCGGGGTGAGGCATTCCGTTTTGGTGTTGTCCACTTTCGGCATATCAAAATGAAGCCTTGCCGGCATCTCGCAGATTTCTTTCTTGACGCCGAAGCGTAGCAACCGCCTGAGAAGGGCAAGGGCGTGCTTTACCGTTTGCGGAGCAAGGCCTTTCGCTTCCATGTCCGCCCGGATCTTATCCGCATCCGCCGTGACAAGCTCGCCTGGCACCTTATCAAAGAGGTCGTTCAGGTATTTGATGGTGTAGCGGTCGGCCCGGATGCAGGGTTTCTGTGCGTTGGCGTCCTTGTAAGCCTCCCACAGCTTTTCCACGGTAATCCGCCCGGCTTCCTCTGCCCGCTGGTCTTTTTTGTTTTGGCGCTTGCCTTCAATAAGCTCGCCCCGGATGGTGGCGGCACGGGCAGCCGACATATCGTCCCTGTACTGCCTCCCCACTGATACGTTCCTGAGTTTACCCGTTGACCAGTCCCGATAGGTGACGTAAAAGGACTTTTCAGCGCCACCGGTTGGTCTTGGAATCTCGATGTAGGTTACGCCGGGGTACTTGGTTTTTATAGGAGTTATCGCCATTTACGCCTCCTAGCAATCCTAACATTTATCCTAACATTTCGAGCAAAAAATGCGCGACTTGGGCATAACAAATTTAACACTCTTTACGCCATAACTATACATTTTTACTGACAAAATTGCAAATACAAAAACGGCGTCAACGTCCGAAAAAGAGGCTAGATTCCGCCTCCGGAGCTGTAGGCCAGGTGTTCGAATCACCTCGGGCGCGCCACCTTTCCGCCGCATCCGCAGCGGCGGCCCTGCGGATCAAGACGGCTCTCTCCTCCTCCCGGCTTTCTCGGCGTCGCGCTCACAATTTCGCGCTCCGTATCGCGTCATGACATCGCAATCCAAAGCTTTTTGCTGCGCGGGCCTGACCATCCTGATCTGGTCAACCGTATCCACAGCCTTCAAGATCGCCCTGCAAAGCATGAGCCCCTTGCAACTGCTGGCCGTCAGCATGATCACGGCCACCATCTGCCTTGCTCCGCTTCTTGTTGTCCGCCAGGGCGCGCGCCCTGTCCGGGAGCTTTTGGCCGCCCGCTCCTTTTGCCCGCTTCTTTTACCCGGCGTCATGCTCTTCGCGTACTATACGCTGCTGTTCGCGGCATACGACCGCCTGCCCGCGCAAATCGCCCAGCCGGTCAACATGACCTGGGCCATCGTGCTGGCGCTGTTCGCCGCGCTTTTTCTCAAGCAGAAACTTTCGGCGCGCGAGCTTGGCTTCATGCTGCTGGCTTACGCGGGCGTTGTCATTCTGGCGGCCGGGGGCACGGAGCTGCTGGGCGCGCCCGATCCTCTCGGCATGGCGTGCGTCATCGCCAGCACCGCCCTGTATGCGCTGTACTGGACAGTCAACGCCCGCGCCGCCCTGCCGCCCGTTCCGCGCCTGTTTTGCGCTTTTGCCGTGGCGGGCGTTCTCGCTTGCGCGGCGCTGGCACTGACGGGCCAGGGCCTGCGCCTCGGCCAGCTGCGGCCGCTCTGGCCGGCGATCTACGTAGGGCTTTTTGAACTGGCCGTGCCCTTTTTGCTGTGGGACGCCGCGTTGCGGCTCAGTTCCTCGGTGTCCCGCATCTCGGCGCTGACGTTTCTGTCTCCTTTTCTGGCGCTTGTCTGGATCCATCTGGTTGTTGGCGAACCTATTGCCGGAAGCACACTGCTCGGCCTTACGGCCATAGTGCTCGGCACATTGCTTCAACAACGCGCCGCGCAGCAACAGGCGCAGAAAAACGCGCAAGATGCGTAGGCGGGCGGATCTTCTCTCTGGATCTTATTGACTGACCCGGTTATAAGTCGGACAGATACACATTGATTTTACCCTCTCATCTGGGCATGTCCCAAAGGTTGTTGCCATATGCCTTTTCCTCCGTTGAAGATTGGTGATCTTTCCATGGCCCTTCCCATCGTCCAGGGCGGCATGGGCGTCGGCATTTCCATGTCGGGCCTGGCCTCGGCCGTAGCGCGCGAAGGCGGCATCGGCGTCATTGCCGGCGCCATGATCGGCATGAAAGAGCCCGACGTCGCCAAAAATCCCGTGGACGCCAACGTCCGCGCCCTGCGCAACGAACTCCGCAAAGCCCGCGAAGCCACAACAGGCGCCATTGGCGTCAATATCATGGTTGCCCTGACCACGTTTACCGACCTGGCGCGCACCGCCATTGAAGAAAAGGCCGACATCATCTTTTCCGGCGCGGGCCTGCCGCTTGAACTGCCCAAAGTGCTGCTCCAGGCCTGCGAAGAAAAGCAGGAACAGTTCCGCACCAAGCTGGTTCCCATCGTCTCTTCGGCGCGGGCGGCCACCGTGGTGACGAAAAAATGGCTGCAAAAATACGGCTACTTCCCCGACGCCTTTGTGGTGGAAGGCCCCAAGGCCGGAGGCCACCTTGGCTTTGCGCCCGAAGACCTGACCAATCCCGCCTGCCGTCTGGAAAACCTGGTTCCTGAAGTCATCGCCGCGGTCAAGCCTTTTGAGGATCAAAAAGGCGTTGCCATCCCGGTTATCGCCGCGGGCGGCATTTACTCCGGCGAGGACATCGGCCGCTTTCTCGACATGGGAGCCGCCGGCGTGCAGATGGGCACGCGCTTTGTGGCCACGCACGAATGCGACGCCGACCCCCGCTTTAAAGAAGCCTACGTCAACGCCACGGAAGACGACATCACCATCATCAAGAGCCCCGTGGGGATGCCCGGCCGCGCCCTGTTCAACAAATTCATCCATGCGTCAAGGGAAGGCGGCAAAAAGCCGTTCAAGTGCGTTTTCCACTGCGTGCGCACATGCGAACAGGAAAAAACGCCGTATTGCATCGCCTCGGCCCTGATCAACGCCATGAAGGGCAATCTGGAGCGCGGCTTCGCATTCTGCGGGGCCAATGTTTTCCGGGTGGACGCCATACGCTCGGTGCACGAGCTGGTGCAGTCTCTGCAAAAAGAATACGACGCCTGGCGGGCTTAGCCCGGCGGGCCCAACCACAACGGCCGGTCTATGCCTGCGATCGAGGGCTTGAATATCCTCCTGGCGCCTCTGGGGGCCATGATCCTGATCCTGGTGGACTATTCGCACAATCAGACCGCGGATAGCGTCCAGCGGCGGCTTATGTCGTTGCTGGCGGGGTCGGCCGGGATCGCCATGACCCTGGAGTTCACCCACGGCGTCCTGACCGGGCGGCCGGGCGAGGCCGTGCACACCGCGCTTTACATCGTCAACTTTCTCTTCTTTGTGTTCCAGAACCTGGCGGTCGCCGCCATTCCGCTGTTTCTGGATTACGCCGTCAATCACGACCTCGCCCGCCTGCGCAAACTGGCGGTGTTCCCCGCCGCCATCTGCGCCACCAACTTCATAGCGTTGCTGGTCAACATAGCGACGCCATTCTACTTTTACATAACGCCGGACAATTATTACGCGCGCGGCGACGGGCACATCGTCCGCGTTTTGCTGTTATACCTGCCGCTGATGATCAGCGCGATCGACTTTTGGGTCTGCCGGCACATCCTCGATTCCCGGCAAACGCTCATGGGCGCGCTGTTTGTCCTGCCGGCGATTGCCGGCGGCGTGATGGATCTGCTTGCCGACGGCAGCCGCCTGTTCTGGCAGGCATCGTCCTTTTCTTTTCTTTTCGGCTATCTTTTTCTCGTCAAGGTGGATTCTTCCATCGACAGCCTGACCGGCCTTTACAACCGGCGGCGCTGCCAGGAATTTTTTGACGAAATAGCGCAGGCGCCGCGACGCAGGGCCTATCTCTTCATTTTAATCGATCTGGATTACTTTAAACAGATCAACGACAAATTCGGGCACCATCAAGGCGACAAGGCGCTCCGCGACATCAGCGCCATCCTCAAAAACGCCGTGCGGCAGCGCGATCTCGTGGCCCGCTATGGCGGCGACGAATTCTTGCTGGTGGTGGAAAACTACGATCAGCCGCAGCCCATCATCAACCGCATCCTGAACGGAGCGGAAAAATTCAACGAAACGCGCTCCTCGCCCTACACGCTGGAGTTCAGCATGGGCTATGCCGTTTTTACGCCGGATGATCCGCGCTCTCCCACAGAATTTATGGAATATGTGGATCACCTGATGTACGAAAACAAAGCCCAGAGAGAATTTTGGGGCATTTCGCGCCCCCAGGGCGCGCGCTGATCGCCTTTTCCCCCAACTCCGCAGCCAGGGGAAAAGGCGGAAGCAAAACCGCCAGACATTAACGCAGCAAAGATCCGGAAGCGCCGTCCCTGGACGGTTTCCCGCCCGGGTTGCCCAGCACCGGCCAGCTTGTGCTGCGTTTGGCGTCGTCATCATCGTCCTTGTCCTGCCGCGACCATGAAGACCCGTTCGACGTTCCATTTGACATCCCGTAGGACGAGCCCGAGTTCTGGCCGTCGTACTTCATCCCCGCGCTGTTCTGCCAGGGCGAAACCGGTGTGCCGTTGTCGTTGTCAAAAGGCCCGGCATACGCCGCGCCGCAGCCCAGAGAAAAACACAGCGCAAGCCCGATCAGCGTTTTCATCCATCCTCCTTGTGTGAAGCAGGCCATCCGCCCTTGTTCTTGTTGAAAGATCGCCAAACCGGAGAATACCCCAAAAAATATGATTCACAAAGGGAGTTTGTGGGGCACTCCACCAACGGAAACGGCCCGAAACCGCCCTGCATTGGAGGCCATTACGCATGAAATTGCATATAAAACGAATGAGGCCACAGAAAAAGCCCCTACTGTCATCCAGTAAGGGCTTATAATTCCCTGAGGAGAGGAAGGAATTACAACTATGCATATAACATTGTGTAATTATACACAGAAAATATAAAGATCCGCCATTGATACCCCCTCAAATACCCCCGAAAAATTGAGATGTATTGGTTCCCTGTCAGCTCTATTTGGATAATCTGCTATTGCTCTTTGTCCGTTTTTTTCTTTTCCGTCTTTTGCAGTTCCGCCTCAATGCGGGCGCTGATGTCCGTCAGGCTTATTCCCGTCACCTGGCCTATCAGGAGCAAGGCGTTGATGGTGGTGTTCCGTTTGCGGCCTTCGATCTGGGCGATATGAATGCGGGAAAGCCCGGCAAAATCCGCGAGTTTTTGCTGGGATAACCGGGCATCTTTGCGGATTTGCTTTACAACGGCGGCTATGGCGTCTTACCGCTGAAGTTGTGCAGGCGGTGGTGGAAATACTCGACGGGTGGGGCGAACAGAAGCTCACCTGATCCGCCTTGCTTGAAGCGGTGGAATTGCGGCCCTTGGAGCGCTACACCCGGCAGACGCTCTTTCGGTACGAGCGTATCAGGAATGCCTTTGAGCTGGTAAAAAACGGCAAACTCCCACTGAAGGCGAACGGCAGGGGTATGTATCTCCTCCGTTAAAAATCGCTCAGGACCGCATTAAGCGGCTGGAAGCGGAAAATCTGCGGCTGAAAGACGAGAACAATCGGCTTTTGGTCCAGTTTGTTACCTGGGCATATAACGCGCATTCGCGGGGTCTTGATGAGGAGTTTTTGAACCGACCGATACCCAAGGTGAACCGGGGGCAGACTTAATGGGCCGCATTCTCGCGTTTGTGGAGCTATTGACACATGAATTGCGTAGATTGGGCTGACGTGTTCAATGAGCCAATGGCAATAAAACCGAAATCTAGGGCGACAGCGGAAACGGAGCAAAGTTTATTCGTCGGCGGTGCCGT
>JAVBMS010000094.1:0-15000 GCA_031552135.1 Mailhella sp. | reverse complement strand
CCCCCCCCCCCCCCCCCCCCCCCCCCCCCCCCCCCCCCCCCCCCCCCCCCCCCCCCCCCCCCCCCCCCCCCCCCCCCCCCCCCCCCCCCCCCCCCCCCCCCCCCCCCCCCCCCCCCCCCCCCCCCCCCCCCCCCAACATTTTCACAAAATATACCGGCTCAAATCCGCGTCGGCGCGCACGTCTTCGAGGTGGGCGGCCACGTAGTCGCGGTCCACGACGATGTCGGCTCCGGGCTGTTCGGGCGCGTCGAAGGAGATGTCGGCCAGGATTTTTTCGAGGATGGTGTAGAGGCGGCGCGCGCCGATATTTTCGGTGCGGGTGTTGGTGTCTTCGGCAAAGGCGGCTATTTCGCGCAGCCCGTCTTCGGTGAAGGAGAGATGGACGTTTTCGGTGGCGAGCAGGGCGGTGTACTGTTTTTGCAGGGAGTTGTCGGGCTCGGTGAGGATGCGGAAAAATTCGTCCTTGCCCAGGGCTTGCAGTTCCACGCGCAGGGGGAAGCGGCCCTGAAGTTCGGGGATGAGGTCGGACGGCTTGCTGAAGTGGAAGGCGCCGGCCGCGATGAAGAGAATGTGATCGGTGTGGATGAAGCCGTGTTTGGTGTTGACGGTGCTGCCTTCCACAACGGGCAGCAGGTCGCGCTGCACGCCTTCGCGCGAGACGTCGGACGAGCGCTGGTTGGCGGCGGAGGTGGCGATTTTGTCGATTTCGTCGATGAAAACGATGCCGCTTTGCTCCACGCGCTCGCGGGCGATTTCGACGATGCGATCTTCGTCGAGCAGGCTGTCGGCGGCCTGCTGGAACAGGATGTCCCAGGCGGCGCGGGTTTTCATGCGTTTGCGGGTGGTGCGCGGGGGCGCGAGGCGTCCCATCATGTTTTTCATCTGGTTGCCGAACTGCTCCATGCCGGGGATGGCAAAAACGTCGATTTGCGGGGAGCTTTCGGTCACTTCCAGTTCCACTTCCTTGTCGTCCAGGTGGCCGAGCCGCCAGAGCGAGCGCAACTTTTCGCGCGTGGCTTCGCGGCTTTCGGAGGTGTGGCCCGGCAGCAGGAGGTCGAGCAGGCGGTCTTCGGCCAGGGTTTCGGCCTGGGCGCGGATGCGCTCGTTTTCCTCGTCGCGCACCAGTTTGATGCCGAGGTCGAGCAGGTCGCGGATCATGGATTCCACGTCGCGGCCCACGTAGCCCACTTCGGTGTATTTTGTGGCTTCCACCTTGATGAAGGGCGCGCCGGTCAGGCGGGCGAGGCGGCGGGCGATTTCGGTTTTGCCTACGCCCGTGGGCCCCATGAGGATGATGTTTTTGGGCGCGATTTCGTCGCGCATGGCGGGGTCGAGCAAGCGGCGGCGCCAGCGGTTGCGCACCGCCACGGCCACCATGCGTTTGGCCTGCTCCTGCCCGATGATGTATTTGTCGAGTTCGGCCACGATTTCGCGCGGCGTGAGGGTGCTCATAACGCTTCCTGGCGGGTTGACGTTGGCGCGCGCCGGCGCGCTGAACCTGGGGAGAAGATAGGCATCATTCGCCGGAAGGGAAGCGGCACGGCCCGGCAAAAACCGCAATGTCCGGCCGGAGCGCGAAGAGGGCGTGGGCGCAGGCTTCGGCCGCGGGCAGCAGCCCGGCGCGGCCCTGGGTGTTGAGCGCCACGGCCCGGCGGCCTTGCGCTCCCCGGAAAGGGCCGGAAGGGTGCAGCAGCAGCGCGGCGACGTGCCGGGGTTCGAGCGGCGCGTCCGGCGCGATGTCGAGCAGACGCGCGGCGATTTCCGGCCGGTGGACGGCTTCGGCCAGCGGACGGAGCAGGGCGTTCAGACCCGCCACGGCGATGACCAGTTCCGCGCCCGGCGGGATGACGGGCTCGTGCGGGGCGTGGGCCTTGAGCGGGCGGCCGGCCGCGCCGTCGGCCTCCACCAGCAGGAAGACGCCGGGCGGCAGGGCGGCCCGCAGATTGTCCATAACGTCCGGCGCGAGGCCGATCAGCTTGCCCGTGGCGGGGTCGAGCGCCTGGCCGAGCACGGGCGCGGCGCCGGCCGGCATGTCGGCCAGCATGTAAGCGATGTCGCGCGGCGTTTTGCCTTCGGCCAGCACGGGGTGCTCCGGCGGCCACATATGGGTGGTGGTGCTGATGATCGCCCGCTGCCCCTGCCCGATCAGCGCGGCGGCCAGCGAGGCGATGAGGCTGGTTTTGCCGCCCGCCCCGGTGACGGCAACGTGGCGCGGCAGGGGCAGGGCAAGGAGCGCGGCGGGCGGAAGGAGCGTTATGGCGGACATTATGGTTTGGTGTGCCACCGGAGCGATAAAAATTCAAGGCGGCGGGACGCCGGGCCGCTGTTGCGCTTGATTGCCTGACGGGCCGGAATCGTGTAGTTTCCTTCCAGAAAACCGGCACGGGCAAGGCCGGAACGGCTTCCTGCCTTGCGCCGCGCTTACCACACGCTTCTGCCAAGCGGAGGTTTCATGACTTCCCCCCTGCGTTTTGCTTCGATACTGCCGGCGATCTGCGTCGCCGCCCTGACGTTTTTTACCCTGACGGGCTGCGCTTCCCAGGACAGCGTCCGCCTGCTGTACAACCCCTCCGCCCCCGCGGCGCTGCCCACGCCCACCGCGCCCACCGTGGCCGTGGTGCAGTTTGAGGATATGCGCGGCAGGGAAGAGATTGGCGTCAAGCGGAACGGCGCGGCCTTCCGGGCCATGTCGCCCGTGGCGGACTGGGTCAGCCGCAGCCTGGCCGATGAAATCCGCCGCACGGGCCCCCAGGTTTCCTACGCGGAATCCCTCCAGCAGGCCCAGGCCGGGCGGCCCGATTTTCTGGTGACGGGCCGCGTGGACGAAGTGTGGATCAAGGAAACCGGCCCGGCCTCCTGCACGGCCACCGTGCGGATTTTTGTCAGCATGGCCAACCCCAGGGGCATGGTGTACCAGCAAAATCTGATGTCCACGCAGGAAAAGACGGGTCTGCCCGGCAGCGGCATGGTGGAAGGCGTGCTGACCGACGCCCTGCGCGAAGTGCTGAACGTGGCCGCCGACCAGATCGCCAAGGCGGCCGCCCGCTAGTGCCGTTGCTGCCGCGCGCCGTGCTTTCGCGCGTGGGGAGCGCCCGCGCCCGTGCTCTGTGCGCGGCGGCGCTGGCGTGTTTGCTGTGCTCCGGCTGGGCCGGACAGGCCGGGGCGGCGGACGTGTTTTACGGCGCGCCGCTCTCCGCCGGACAGGGCGAAGACCTGGCCTGGGCCGCTGCCTGGCTTGACGCGCTGGACGCAGCAGCAGCAGCGCTGGCGCGCGACCCCGTGGTCCGGCTGGCCGAACTGGACGCTTCCCAGTTGCGCGGTCTGGCCGCCGTGCTGCCCGGCCCGCGCGCGCTGAGCCGGGCGGAAGGCCGGGCCTTTCCGTTCCGCGCCGATTTTCTTTCCGATCCTTTGGCCGAAGCGAAGGCCACGGGCCTGGCGGAGCCTTTTGCGCTCACACCGGCTGAAATTCCGCGTGCGCTGGCGGCGGTGGAAGAACGCGCGCGCCGGGAAGAAGCGATCCTGGCGCTGGAGCGCGCATTGCCCGAAGCGCTGGCTTTGGCCGCCGAGGCCCATGTCCTGCGGGTGCGCGGCCGCGCCTCCGGCGAGGGCACGGCGGAGCGCGATTTCGCGCTGCAAGCCCTGGCCGAGTTGGCCCCGGCGCAGGAAGCCGCCGTGGGCCGCGTGCAGGCCCGTCTTCTCTGCCTGGAAGCGCTGGAACTGACGGCCCTGGAATTGTTGCCGCTGGATCGGGGCGGTGCGGAAAGCTTTTTGACTGCTCCCCCAACAGGGGGGACGGACGCCGCGCTTGACCGGCTGACGGCCGCGCTGGACATGGATCCGGCCCTGCTGCCCGCGCGCGTGGCGCAGGCCGAGCTTTTACTCCGGGAAGACAGGCCCCGGGCCGTGCTGCGCGCGCTGGACGATCTGCCCGCCGTGTCCCCGGGCGAAACACATTCCGGCCCGGACAGCCGCCTGCTGGCGCGGGGCCTGCGTTTGCGGGCTTTGGGCCATCTGCGCGCCGGGCAGCCCGCGCTGGCGGAACAGGATCTGGACGCCTCGCTGCTGCTGGACGCCGCCGAGGCCGAAACCTGGCTGGCGCGCGGCGCGGTCAGGCAGACGCGCGAACGGCCGGACGGCATGTGCGCCGATTATCTGCAAGCCTGCCGCCTGGGCCGGTGCGACGGCCTCGCCGCCGCCCGCGCCGCCCATCTGTGCCCGCCGAACTGAGGCCGGGAGAGCGTATGCGTCCTGTCATCGTCAAGGCTTACGGCTCGCTGCACCCGGCGGGGCAAGAGGTTCTGCCCGCCGTGGAAGCCGTGCTGCGCGACTGGAGCATCGTCGGCGCGGCGGAGTGGAGCGGCGATCTTTTGCGGCTGGCCTACGAGGGCGAGTATTTTCCCGCCGACGAGGTTGTGGCCGCGCTGGAGCCGTTTTTGACGCCGCAGGCCGAAGGCAAGCTGGACGTGATGGATCTCGAGGCCTGGACGCTGCGCCGCTTCGTGTTCCGGGGCGGCCGCGCGACGTCGCGCCAGGCCTCGCTCAATCAGGCGCTGGAATCCTGCGGCAAATAGGCTCGCTTATGTTTAAGCTCGCTTACGCCGGGCCCTGGTAGGCGTACCACGCCGCGCAACTGCCTTCGGTCGAAACCATGCACGGCCCGGTGGGTTTTTGCGGGGTGCAGGCCGTGCCGAACAGCGGGCATTCGTCGGGCCGGATCGCGCCGGTCAGCACCTGGCCGCAGCGGCAGCCGGGGATGGTTCTGGATTCGCCAAGGCGCAGGCCAAGCCGCTCAAAGGCGTCAAATTCGGCAAATTCCGCGCCGAGCGCCAGACCGCTCTGCGGCAGCACGCCAAGGCCGCGCCAGCGCGCGTCGTGCACGCGGAACACGGTTTGCAGAATGCGGCGGGCGGCGGGGCTGCCCTGATCGTCCACGGCGCGGGCATAGGCGTTGACGGTTTGCGGCCTGTCCTCGCGCAGCTGCTCCACAATGAGGCAGAGCGCGGTGAGGATGTCGGCCGGCTCAAAGCCCGCCACCACGGCCGGACGGCGGTACACGGACGACACAAAGCGGAACGGCTCCAGGCCCAGCACAATGGACACATGGCCGGGCAGCAGAAAAGCGTCCAGATCGCAGCGGAAGCGCCCGGCGTCGTTGTCCAGCAGGGCGCGCAGCGCGGGCGGCACCAGCTTGTGGCAGCACAGCACGGCGTAATTTTTGAGGCCGCGCCGCCGCGCTTCCAGAATGGAGCCCGCCACGGCCGGAGCCGTGGTCTCGAAGCCCACACCCAAAAAGACCACCAGATCGCCGGGGTGCTCCTCGGCCAGACGCACGGCGTCCAGCGGGGAATAGACCACGCTGACCCGCGCGCCGTCGGCCTGGGCGTGCTTGAGCGAGCGCCCGTCCGGCCCCGGCACGCGCAGCAGATCGCCAAAGGTGGCGATGATCACGTTTTCTTTGCCGGCGGCCTCAATAAAGGCGGCCACCTCGGAATCGTGCGTAACGCAGACCGGACAGCCCGGCCCGGAAAGATGGGTCAGGCCCTTGGGCAGCAGCGAGCGCAGGCCGCTCTGGAATATCGCCACCGTATGCGTGCCGCATACTTCCATAAAACGCACCGGCCGGCCAAGGGCGTCCAGTTCCCGTTCCAGACGGGCCAGGAGGCCCCGGCACAAGGCCGGATCATGAAACTCGCGTGAAAAATCCATAGTCGCACCTTGAACGTTTGTTTGCCAGACATAGACGGATTTGACGCAAAAGGGAAGCGGTGCCGGGTCAGTTTAGCGTGATGCTGCGTCAGGCGGCGTTTTTTTCTCCGGGGCTGGACCGTAAGAGTCCCGCCCCATCGCAAAAAACTTGCCTTCCTTGCCTGACGCCAAACTGCCTTCGGCACCACCTGCAAGCCCGGCGGCAGCGTTGATCAATGTCGGGCTTGCGGCTGTCCGGCGGCCGCGCTATGGTTCCCGGCGGAGGGCTTATGGACTTTACGCCGGAAGAGCGCGCGGCGCTGCGCATCGTGCAGGAGGATCTGCCGGATTCGCTGACGCCGTATGCGGACATCGCGGCCGTTGCGGGCCTGGACGAGGCGAAGCTGATCGCGTTTTTGGCGCGCCTGCGGGACGAAGGCGTCATCCGCCGTTTCGGGGCCAGCATCAAGCATCAGCGCGCGGGCTGGGCGCACAACGCCATGGTGGCCTGGAAGGCCACGCCCGAACAGGCCGAGCGCGCGGGCGCGGCGGCGGCGGAGCATCAGCGCGTGTCGCACTGCTATTTCCGGCCCTCGTCCGCGCCGGACTGGCCCTATACCTTCTATACCATGATCCACGGCAAAAGCCCGGAGGACTGCCTGGGCACGGTGCAAGAGCTGCGCGCCTGCACGGGCCTTGAGGAATACATGGTGCTGGAAAGCCTGAAGGAACTGAAAAAAATTTCGCCGACCTATTTCGGAGAGAATATATGAATACCACGCGATCGGCCGAACTTTTCGCCCGCGCCCAAACGCTGATCCCCGGCGGCGTCAACAGCCCCGTGCGCGCCTGCCGCAACGTGCGGGCCGAGCCGCTCTTCATCGCGTCGGGCCAGGGCTCGCGCCTGACCACGGCCGACGGGCGGGACATGATCGATTTTGTCGGCTCCTGGGGCCCCATGATCCTGGGCCACGCCCACCCGGACGTGACGCTGGCCGTGCAGCGGGCCGCCGCGCGCGGATCGAGCTACGGCGCGCCCTGCGAGGACGAGGTGCTGCTGGCCGGCATGATCTGCCAGGCGCTGCCCTCGGTGGAAATGGTGCGCATGGTCAATTCGGGCACAGAGGCCACGATGAGCGCCCTGCGCCTGGCCCGCGCCGTGACCGGCCGCGCCAAACTGATCAAGTTCGACGGCGGCTACCACGGCCATGCCGATCCTTTTCTGGCCAGCGCGGGTTCGGGCGTGGCCACGTTTTCGCTGCCCGGCACGCCCGGCGTGCCCGAGTGCACGGTGCGCGACACCCTGATAGCCCCCTACAACGATCTGGACGCCGTGCGCCTGCTGTTTGAGCAGAATCCCGGCGAGGTGGCCGCGCTTTTTGTGGAGCCGGTGGCGGGCAACATGGGCCTGGTGCTTCCCGAGCCGGGCTTTCTGGAAGGCCTGCGGGCGCTGTGCACCAGCCACGGCGCGCTGCTGGTTTTTGACGAAGTGATCACGGGCTTCCGCCTGGCGTACTCCGGCGCGCAGGGCCGCTTTGACGTGCAGCCCGACCTGACCACGTTGGGCAAGATCATCGGCGGCGGCCTGCCCGTGGGCGCGTATGGCGGCAAGGCCGCGTTCATGCGCCGGGTGGCCCCGCAGGGCGACGTGTACCAGGCGGGCACGCTTTCGGGCAATCCGCTGGCCATGGCCGCCGGGCTGGCCGCGCTGCGCCTTTTGCGCCACGCGGACTACCTGGCCCTGGAACGCCGGGTGGCGGCCTTCGCCGGGGAACTGGAATCCATTTTGCGCGCCAAGGGTGTGGCGGCCAGCGTGCCGAGCATCGCCTCCATGTTTACCGTCTTTTTCCTCCCGGCCGCGCCGCGCAACTTTGCCGAGGCCGCCCGCGCCAACACGGCGCTTTTTGAAAGCTATTACAAGCAGATGCGCGAAGAAGGCATCTTCCTCGCGCCTTCGGCCTTTGAGGCGAACATGGTTTCCTTCGCCCACACGGACGACGATCTGGCCGCCGCGCTGGCCGCCGCCCGACAGCTACGTTTTTGAGCTTAAATGGTATATGGCTTAGACACGATGTTCTGTCGCTTAAGTTTCACGCCTCCGCCGTCGCTTTACGCCGCGAGTGAATCGCGGCTACGCCGGCTTCGCGGCGGAACTTCGCGACACTCAGTTCCGTGAGCATTTCAAAGGTGAAATGCTCTAGTTTTTGAGGCCAGCATGGAAGACCGCAGCGCCATCGCGTTTTACGCTTTTTGCCCGCAGGGCCTGGCTCTGGGCCGCAAACTCGCCGCCGCCATGGAAGGCGAGCTGTACGCGCCCCAGCGCCTTTTGGACACCGGCCTGCATTTGCCGGACGCCGGCCTGACCGAAAGCTACCTCGCGCGGGAAGGCCTGGCCGGCCTGAACAGCGAAAACGTGCGCGCCTTTGTTTCGCTGGCGGACGTGATGGCCGAGCGCTTCCACAAGGCGGCGGCGCATGTGTTCATTGGCGCGGCGGGCATTGCGGTGCGGGCCATAGCCCCGCATCTGCGCGGCAAAACCGTGGATCCCGCCGTGGTGGTCTGCGAAATCCACGGCCGCTTCGTGATCAGCCTGCTTTCCGGCCATGTGGGCGGGGCCAACGCCCTGGCCCGCAACCTGGCGGAGCGCACCGGCGGCCAGGCCATCATCACCACGGCCACGGACAGCGAAGGCCTGCCCGCCCTGGATATTCTGGCCGACGTGGCCCACTGCCATGTGGCCGACCCAACGGCCCTCAAGCTGGTCAGCGCGGCCATTCTGGCCGGCCGCGCGCCGGTTCTGGTCGATCCGGAAGGCCTGCTGGACTTGTCCGCCCAGGATCGCGCCCTGTTTGTGCAGGCCGCCGCCCTGCCGCCCACCGGGAAGGAACCGGCGATCTCTGTGGGCGTGCGCGCCGTGCCCCCGGCCCCCGGGCTTCTGCGCCTGTACGCCCGGCGTTTGCATGTGGGCGTGGGCTACCGCCGTGGCGTAAGCGCGGCCGACCTGCTGGCCGCCATACGCCGGACGCTGGAAGACGAAGGCCTGGCCGAAGGCGCGCTGGCCGCCCTGGCCACGGCCGACATCAAGCGCGACGATCCGGCCGTGCGCGATGTGGCGCGCGCGCTGGACATCCCTTTGCGCTTTTTTGCGGCCCCGGCGCTGGCCGGCGTGCCGGTGCCGCATCCTTCGCCCAAGGCGGCGGAGGTGCTGGGCGCGGGCCCGCTCAGCGTGGCCGAGGGCGCGGCCCTGCTTTCGGCCGGGGGGTCGCCCTCCGGAGCCGGCCCCCGGCTCGTCGCGCCCAAGCGCGCGGAATCATCCATCACCGTGGCCATTGCCCGGCCCTGAACGTGCGCGAGAATCCCATGCCCCAGCCTCTTTTGCGTGTGGTCGGCCTCGGCCCCGGCGACGCCGGACTCCTGACCCCTCTGGCCCGGCGCGCCCTGGAGGAAGCCGAGGTTCTGGTGGGCTACACCTTGTATATGGATATGATCCCGCTGGAAATCCGGGCCGGAAAAACCTGCGTTTCCACCGGCATGACCGGCGAGATGGAGCGCTGCCGCAAAGCCGTGGATTTCGCCGCCTCGGGCCGCCCTACGGCGGTGGTCTGCTCCGGCGACCCCGGCGTTTACGCCCTGGCGGGCCTGACGCTGGAAATTCTGGAAGAAAAGGGCCTGGTGGACAGCCTGCCGGTGGAAATGATCCCCGGCGTGCCGGCCGTGTGCGCGGCGGCCGCGCTTTTGGGCGCGCCCCTGACCCACGACTTCGCCTGCGTCAGCCTGAGCGACCTGCTGACGCCCTGGCCCACGATCCGCGCCCGGCTCGAAGCCGCGCTGGCCGCCGACTTTGTGCTGGCGCTCTATAATCCGCGCTCCAAACGCCGCCAAAGCCAGCTTGAGGAAGCCCTGGCCCTGGCCGCCCGCCACCGCGGCCCGCAAACGCCGGTGGGCGTTGTGCGCCAGGCCTTCCGCCCGGATCAGCGCGTCTTTGTCGCCGCGCTGGCCGACGTGCGGCCGGACGACATCGACATGCTCTCGCTGGTGATCATCGGCAACGCGTCTTCCCGCAGGCTCGGCCCCTACATGCTGACGCCGCGCGGCTACCGCGAAAAGTACGGGCGCGCCGACGCCTGACGCGGGCGCCGAAAGCGTGCTTTCAGGACTATTGCGCGCAAAGAAAAGCGGTTTTAAAAAGAAACGGACGAATTCCTGGGGGGAGAATTCGTCCGTGGGGAGGGGGAGGGAAGGCGTCCGTATGCCCTGGAACCGGAAAGGGGGGGATGTTTTTCTGTCCGGTTGATTCGTCTATAGCAAACCCTGTGCCAAGAACCGTCCCGTCTCATAATCTACCGATTTTTATTATGCAACTACCGACAAAGCCGGTCGGGCGCGCGGAAATTGACTACTTTTTATACAGGGTTCCGGGGCTGCTGTTTGAAATTTGAACAGTTGCCGGGACGCGCGAGGCACGGGCTCCGCGCCGCTTTGCCCGAGGCGTGAAAAATGACTGGAATACGCTGAAATAAGAGGATTTTTTTTGCCGCACGCCGGGCAACAAACGGCAGGCCCAAAATGGCCGCCGCCAACCGGCCAAAAATTATCCACCTTGGGATCTGTTGTACAAGAACCGGACTTTGCGCCGCTAGAGCATTTTCACCTTGAAAATGCTCACGGAACTGAGCATAGCGAGGTTCCGCCGCGAAGCCGGCGTAGCCGCAATTCACTTGCGGCGTTAAACGACGGCGGAGGCGTGAAACTTAAGCGACAGAACGCGGTAGCCGTAGCCGCAAAGCGGCGTACGGATAGCGACAGCATAGATATCGTGTCCAGGACAGACATCATTTCAAAGTTAAACAGCCCTATCGGGAGGGCGTGCTGAAAGAGCGCCAGGCGGTGCATGGGGGCGCAGGCGATCGCCGCGCCCCGGCGGCCGGGCGCAGGGCTACACGGCGGCGTGCAGCAGCATGTTGTCGCGGTGGATGACCTCGGGGTAGTGGGCGTCGCCGAGTATGGCGGCCACTTCCAGGCGCTTCAGGCCCATGATGCGCCGCAAATCCTGCGCGGAGTAGTTGGAAAGGCCCACGCCGATCAGGCGATCCCCCGTATGGATGCTGACGAGCGCGCCGGGGCTGAACGCGCCTTCCACCGCCCGGACGCCGCCGGGCAGCAGGCTTTTGCCCTGGCGCAGCAGGGCGTCGGCCGCGCCCTGATCGACGTGGATCTGGCCCTGCGGCTCGGTCTGGTAGGCCATCCAGTATTTGCGGCGCGAAACGTGGCTTTGCGCCGGGCAGACCCAGGTGCCCACGGTCTCGCCGCCAAACGCGCGGTCGAGGATGCCCGGCTCGCGGCCGGGCAGGATCAGGGTGGGCACGCCAAGCTGGGCGGCGCGGCGCGCCGAGAGCAGCTTGGAATACATGCCGCCCGTGCCCACGCTGGTTTTGCCGCCGCACAGGGCGTCGAGGTCGAGATCCTGGATGTCGTCAATGGCTTCCAGCAGCGGAATGGCCGAAGGATCGGGCGCACAGAGCGGGTTTTGCGAGAGCACGCCGCCCGTGCTGGTCAGGTTGATGAAAATTTCGCCTTCCACCAGATTGAGCAGCAGGCTGGCCAGGGCGTCGTTGTCGCCGAACTTCAGCTCCTGCACGGCCACGGTGTCGTTTTCGTTGACAATGGGGATCACGCCCCAGTGCAGCAGTTGGGCGAAGGTGTTGCGGGCGTTGAGAAAGCGGGTGCGGCTGCGCAAGTCCTCGCGCGTGAGCAGCACCTGGGCGCAGAGCAGGCCGTGCGCGGCAAAGGCGTCTTCGTAGGCGCGCATGAGGCGGCTCTGGCCGATGGCCGCGGCGGCCTGCCGCCCGGCCAGGCCTTCCACGGCATGGCCCGAGCCGGCCAGCGCCGTGCGCCCTGCGGCCACGGCCCCGGAAGAAACCAGCGTGACCTTGCGGCCGCCCTGGCTTAACCGCGCGAGCTGATCCACAAGGTTGCGCAGCACGGGCGCGTTGAGGCCGCATTCGTTGGTCAGGACGGCGCTGCCCACCTTGACGACAAGGGAGCGCGCCTTGCCAAGTTCGTCGCGTTTCATTCCTTCACCCAGATCACTTCGATGTCGGGAAAGTCCTCGTCGTCGTCCTGGTCGTCCGGCTGGCTCAGCAGGGGGTCGTTGACGTCCAGCGTGTCGCGCAGCCGCCACATTTCGCGCAGCAGGGGCTCCAGGCCCTCGCCGTTTTTGGCGGAGATGAAGAAAATGTTCCGGCCGTCGGCTTTGGCGCGGGCGCGCAGGGCGTCCAGCGCTTCGGGCGCGAGCAGGTCGATCTTGTTGATCACCTCGATTTGCCGGCGCAGGGCCAGCTCGGGGTCAAAGAGCGCCAGTTCGTCGTTGATCAGGTCAAAGCCCGCCCAGGGGTTGTCGGCGTCCGGCCGCGCGTCCAGATTCACGTCCAGATTCACATCCTCGGCGCTCAGCATGTGCACGAGAAAGCGGGTGCGCTCCACATGGCGCAAAAAGCGGTCGCCCAGGCCCTGCCCGGCGTGCGCGCCTTCAATCAGACCGGGGATGTCGGCGATGACCATGCGGCGATCCGGGTCGTATTCGTCGATCAGCACCCCGAGATTGGGCGTGAGCGTGGTGAAGGGATAGGCCGCGATTTTGGGCCGCGCGGCCGAAATTTGCGAAAGCAGCGTGGACTTGCCCGCGTTGGGCAGGCCAAGCAGCCCGGCGTCGGCCAGAATTTTCAGCTCCAGGCGCAGATGCTTTTCCTCGCCGGGTTCGCCCTTTTGGGCAAAGCGCGGGGCGCGCATGGTGGAGCTTTTAAAATGCTCGTTGCCCTTGCCGCCCCGGCCGCCGCCGGCCAGCAGCACCAGGGCTTCGGGGTCGGAAAGGTCGGCCAGCAGGCGCTCGCCTTCGTCGGTCTGCTCATAAAGCTGGGTGCCTACGGGCAGTTCGAGGATCAAGTCCTCGCCCTTGCGGCCGTCGCACTGGCTGCCCATGCCGCCCTGGCCGTTTTCGGCCTCGTAGACGCGCTTGAGGCGGAAATCGTACAGGCTGAGCAGGCGGGAAGAGGCGCGGGCGTAGATGCTGCCGCCCTCGCCGCCGTTGCCGCCGTCCGGGCCGCCGCGCGGCACATATTTTTCGCGGCGGAAGGACATGCAGCCGTTGCCGCCCTTGCCCGCCTTGACCAGAATGGCGGCTTCGTCCACAAAGCGCATAGAAACCTCGTGGCCCGCGAGCGTGCGGGCGCGTCGAAAAAACACAAAAAGGCGGGAAGTACCCCTCCCGCCTTAAGTTTGACTGAGCGCCGGGGCCTTAGGCCGCGGACTCCGCCGGAACGATGCTGACGCGCTTGAGCACGCGGCGCTTGCGGGTGTACTTTTCGTACTTCACCACGCCGTCCACTTTGGCGAACAGAGTGTAGTCGCGGCCCATGCCGACGTTTTCGCCGGGATAGACCGTGGTGCCGAGCTGGCGGATGATGATGTTGCCGGCAAGCACATGCTGGCCGCCGAAGCGCTTGACGCCGCGCCGTTGGCCCGCGCTGTCGCGACCGTTGCGGGAACTGCCGCCTGCTTTTTTATGAGCCATGGTGAAACTCCTTGCGAATCTGTCAGGCGTTGATGCCCGTGATGGTCAGCGCGGTATAGTCCTGGCGGTGGCCCTTCATCCAGCGCGAATCCTTGCGACGGCGCTTCTTGAAGACCCGGATCTTTTCGCCCCGGGTGTGTTCCATAACCTTGGCCGTCACCGTGGCGCCTTCCACAAGGGGCGCGCCTATTTTCACGGCGTCGCCGCCCAGCATCAGCACCCGGTCGAGGGTGACGGTGCTGCCCACCTCGGCGGCCAGCAAATCCACCAGCACCTTGGTGCCTTCCTGAACGCGGAACTGCTTTCCGCCCGTTTCGATAATAGCGTACATCCGAACCTCCGAAGAAAAGAGAAAGAGTTCTTTAGCCTGATCCCGCGCTCCCGTCAAGCGCTTTGTGCCCGGCGATCGGCTTCGCGCGGTTTTTGACAAAGCCGGGCTAACGGAATACCTTGATGGGCAGCATCGCATTGTCTTTTTTCTACCCTCTTGCGGGAAGGAGTGAACGCGTGAAACGTCTTGTTCTGTCTCTGGCGTTTTTGGGGGCCCTGTCCATGGCTGGGCAGGTGGCGGCGGCCGAGGCCGCCAAATTTCACATCGGGATTTGCACGGGCACGGTGTCGCAGTCGGAAGACGACCTGCGCGGCGCCGAAGCGCTGATCAAAAAGTATGGTGACGTGGCCCAGGGCGGCATGATCAAACACGTTACCTATCCCGACAACTTCATGACGGAAATGGAGACCACCATCTCCCAGATTGCCGCCTTTGCCGACGATCCGCTGATGAAGGCCGTCATCGTCAACCAGGCCATTCCCGGCACCACCGAAGGCTTCCGCCGCATCCGCGAAGCCCGGCCCGACATCCTGCTCTTCGCGGGCGAAGCGCACGAGGATCCGGGCGTGATCGAATCCGTGGCCGATCTGGCCGTCAACGCCGACAACATCGCGCGCGGCTACCTGATCATCGAAGCCGCCAAACGCCTCGGCGCCACGGATTTCGTGCACATTTCCTTCCCCCGCCACATGAGTTACGAGCTGCTCTCGCGCCGCCGCAACATCATGGAAGTGGCCTGCCAGGATCTGGGCCTCAAATTCCACTTTGAAACCGCTCCCGACCCGACCAGCGACGTGGGCGTGGCCGGCGCGCAGCAGTTCATTCTGGAAAAGGTGCCGGCCTGGATCGAAAAGTACGGCCCCAACACCGCGTTCTTCTGCACGAACGACGCCCACACCGAGCCTCTGCTCAAGCGCATCGCCGAAGGCAAGGGCCTCTTCATCGAAGCCGACCTGCCCTCGCCCCTGATGGGCTACCCCGGCGCTCTGGGCGTGGATCTGGCCGACGTGGCCGGCGACTTCCCCGCCATCCTCAAGCGCGTGGAAGAAGCCGTGGTGGCCAAGGGCGGCGCGGGCCGCATGGGCACCTGGGCGTATTCCTACGGCTTCACCAACTCCCTGGCGCTTGGCGAAATGGCCATCGGCTACATCAACAAGGGCGTGGACGCCAAGACCTTCCGCCGCAACTTCAAGGCCGAGGATCTCTTTGCGGCCTACGCCGCCGCCACCCCCGGCGCGCAGTGGAACGGCGGCTACTACCGCGACGTGCAGACCGGCGTGGAAAAGAAGAATCATTTGCTTGTCTATCAGGATGATTACATTTTCGGCAAGGGCTATCTGCATATTACCGACGTCCAGGTTCCGGCCAAGTACTTTACCATTAAGTAAGGGCCGGTGATTTCGCCGGGAGGGGG
>JAVBMS010000014.1:0-9388 GCA_031552135.1 Mailhella sp. | reverse complement strand
CTGTAGGGCAGTTTAACTTTGAAATGATGCCAGTCTGGACACGATGTTCTGTCGCTTAAGTTTCACGCCTCCGCCGTCGTTTGCGCTAGCCGTTATGCGACGCAGGAGCATTACGGATAGCGACAGCATCGATAACGCCGCGAGTGAATCGCTTCAGCCGTTGCCGAGTCTTCGAGGCTTACGGATGAAGACAGCATCGATGCGGCTACGCCGGCTTCGCGGCGGAACCTCGCTACGCTCAGTTCCGTGAGCATTTCAAAGTTGAAATGCTCTAACACAAAAATCGCGGCGGCACGTCCGGCCGCGCGGCGGGGTGCCTACCGGGAAGCCGCCATCCGGGCGGCTACGGCTTCGGCCATGTTTTGCATGGCCTGGGGATTGGGGTACGCGCCTTGCGGCCACAGCGAAAGGCCGTCGCCTTCGGCGCGGGGAATGATGTGCCAATGCGCGTGCAAGACCATCTGGCCGGCCGCGGGAAAATTGTTCTGCTGCACGTTGAAGCCCTGCGCACCCGTGGCTTCCATCACGGCGCGGCCCACAGAGCGCAACGCCGCCACCAGCGCGGGCGCCACGGCCTGCGGCATGTCCAGCAGGTTGACGCAATGCGTCTTGGGCACCACCAGCGTATGCCCCGGCCGCGCGGGATTCAAATCTAAAAACGCCAGAATGGCGTCGTCTTCATAGACCTTGGCGCAAGGAATTTCACCCTTGATGATGCGACAAAAAATGCAATCATCCGACATGCAGCATACTCCAGCCATCCGCAACAAAAAAAGCCCGTGCCCGCCGTACTTGTCATTATAGCCATAACATGGCAGAACAGCAAGGACTTTCCCCCAAAAACCGGAGCCGCTCGCGCGCGCGAAGCGCGCAACGGGCCGGATCCGTATGTTTCACCCCTCTTCACTCCGTTTTGCCGTCAACCCGCGCCTGAGGCGAGCGAAGCGCATTCTGCCCGTTTTTCTGCCCTTTGCGGGCTGCCCCCAACGCTGCGTGTTCTGCGCGCAGGATCGCCAGAGCGGCGCGCAGTCCGCGTCCGCCGGCCTGCGTGAAGCCGAACGCCGCCTCGCCGCCCTGCCCCGCCCACCGGAGCCGCCCGGCTCTCCCGCGTGGGAACTGGCCTTCTACGGCGGCACCTTCACCGCCCTGCCCCCGGATGTGCTGGAGCCCTGCCTCGCGCTTCTCGCCCGGCATCGCGCCGCGCTCTCGCATGCCCGCTGCTCCACGCGGCCCGACGCCCTGAACCCGGCCATACTCGCCCGGCTGCGCGCCGGCGGCATCGATCTGGTGGAAGTGGGCGTGCAAAGCTTTCACAGCGGCGCGCTGGCCCTGGCCCGCAGGGGATACGACGGCGAACGCGCGCTCGCGGGCTGCCGGGCTGTTGCCGAAGCCGGGCTGGCCCTGGGCATTCAGCTTTTGCCCGGCATGCCGGGCGTCACGCCCGAAATTTTTCTGGCCGATGCGCGCGCGGCCCTCGATTTACGCCCGGCCTGCCTGCGCTTCTACCCCTGCCTCGTGCCCGAAGGAACCGAACTGGCCGCCCTGTGGCGCGCAGGCCGCTACGCCCCGTGGTCGCTCGAAACCACCGTGGCCACGCTGGGCGAAGCCCTGGCCCTGGCCTGGGAGGCGAATGTCCCGGTCATCCGGCTGGCCGTCGCGCCCGAGGAAGGCTTTGACGCCGCGCTGCTCGCCGGGCCGCGCCACCCGGCGCTCGGCAGCCTGATCCAGGCCGAAGCCCTGCGCCGCGCGGTGGAACAGCGCCTGCCCGCGCTGGGGCGGCCGCCGGCCGGACTCACCCTGCCCGCGTCCTGCCAAGGCTATCTGTACGGGGAGAAAAACGCGCTCAAACTCTGGTGGACGGCGCACGGCCTGCCGCCGGAACGCATCCGCTTCCATCCGCCACGCCACGCCGACCACGACGCTATTCTGGAATAAACGCCACGAAGGCGATCAGGCGATGTCCAGCGCCACGCCGTCTTCGCGCTCCGGGCCAACCTCGCCCACCACCCAGCCGGGCGCGCCGTAGGCGGCAAGCAGTTCCAGCGCGCGATCCAGCTTGTCCGCCGGCACGCCCAAAAGCAGGCCGCCGGAAGTCTGGGCGTCAAAAATCACGGTCTCCAGCAGCGGCGACACCGTGGGCGCAACCCGCACCTGACGCGCGCAAAAACGCCGGTTGGCGCTCGTCCCGCCGGGAACCATGCCGTCGCCCGCGTAGTCCAGCACCCGCGCCATCAGGGGCACCGCTTCCGCCCACAGCGTCACGGAAGCCATGGACGCCCGCGCCATTTCCAGCGCGTGCCCGCCCAGGCCGAAGCCCGTGATGTCCGTAGCGCCCGTCAGGCCAAGCTCGCGGATCACCCGCGCCGCGCCGCTGTTCAGGCGCACGGCCCAGCCGCAGAACTCGGCCTCGGCCTCTTCCCAGTCCGCCCAGCGGGCCTTGGCCGCCGTGGCCAGAATGCCCGTGCCGATCGGCTTGGTCAGCACCAGCTTGTCGCCGGGGCACAGGCCGCCGTTCACCGCCACCGCGTCCGGATCGATCACGCCCGTGACCGACAGGCCGTACTTCGGCTCCGGATCCTCCACCGTATGCCCGCCCGCCAGCACCGCCCCGGCCTCGTGGATCGTGTCCACACCGCCGCGCAGGATGTCCGCCAGCACGTCCAGCGTCAGCCCCTCGGCCTCCGCCGCCGGGCCCGTCGGGAAAAAAGCGATGTTCATCGCGCACCAGGGCTCGCCGCCCATGGCGTACACGTCCGAAAGCGCGTTGGCCGCCGCAATGCGGCCAAATGTGTACGGATCGTTGCCGATGGGCGAAAGAATATCCACCGTCTGCACCAGCGCCTTGCCGCCGGGCACACGGACAATGGCGGCGTCCTCGTTGCCGTCCGTGCCGCGCAGCAGGCGGCCGTGCGGATCGTCCTCGCGAGGCAGCGCGCACAAAACCCGCTCCAGAAACTCCGGAGCCAGCTTGGCGCCTCAGCCGGCCGCTTTGGCTTTTGACATCAGGGCGAGTTTGGACATGGGCGTGTGAGGTTGGAGGTTGAAATTGGATTTTGGGGGAGGGAGGGAAACTTTTGAAAAAGTTTCCCTCCCTCCCCCAAACCCCCTCCCGCCCTTCAAAACTTTTTATCGGGCGGGTGGGCCGGAAAGTGGGAGTGTACGCCACTCGCCAAAAAGTATAAAGGATAAAAAACAGCGCGGGAAGACGTCATGCGTGATGCATGCCTGCCGGTTTTCCGCGCGAAAAACACGCGAGGGAGGAAAGCGCCCATGGTGGAGCCCAATGTGCTGGAAGCGTTTCATATGATGTGGGACAAGTTTCCCGAACCTGTCCTGCTGATCAACAATCACCGCGAGATCCAGGCGCTGAACGAACGCGCCCGGAAGAGCGGCCTTGCCGTGGGGAGCAAGTGTTCCTCCATCGGCGCGCCCGAGCTGCACACCAGGCAATGCTGCCGCGCCGACGAAATGCTGGCCAGCGGCCAGCCCCAGCAACTGCTGAAAAAAAATCCCGCGGACAAATGGTCTGTCGCGCATTGGGTGCCTGTGCTTGGCCACCCGGATCTTTACGTCCACTTCAACGCCGTGCTGCCGGAAAACTGTCAGCCCGACGCCTCGGCCCTGCCCTGTTAGACCCCGGGCGTTCCCCAAACAGACAACGCGGGCGCTCCTTGCGGGCGCCCGCGCAGATTTATCACCCTCGTTAAACGCAAAAAACCGCCTTCCGGCGGCTCGCATAACAAAAGTTTCTGAAAAGGGAGAGGGGGTTTGGGGGAGAGGGAGAAACTCTTGCAAGAGTTTCTCCCTCTCCCCCAAAATCTTACTTCTTCTCTTCCGCGGCCGGGGCTTCCGGCAGGCGGGTAAGTTCGATCACGGCCAAGGGCGCGGCGTCGCCTTTGCGGGGCAGGGCGAGCTTGATCACGCGGGTGTAGCCGCCGGCTACGCCCGCGAAGCGGGGGCCGATTTCGTCAAACAGGGTTTGCACGAGCTGGTGGGAGCCGAGGACGGCGAAGGCCTGACGGCGGGCGTGCAGGTCGTTGCGTTTGGCCAGGGTGATGAGGGGATCCACCACGCCGCGCAATTCCTTGGCTTTGGCCTCGGTCGTATGGATGCGGCCGTACGTGAGCAGGGCCTTGGCCATATTGCGGAACAGGGCCTTGCGGTGCGAGGGCGTCCTGCTCAGTTTTCTGCCGGAGTTGCTATGCCTCATGGTGCTGCTTCCTCTTCCATTCCTGGTATTTCTTGTCGAACGAATCCAGCTTCATGCCGAAGTCAAGGCCCATGCTGACCAGGACATTCTTGATTTCGTCCAGCGACTTTTTGCCGAAGTTCTTGGTTTTGAGCATTTCGGCTTCCGAGCGCTGCACCAGTTCGCCGACGGTGGCGATGTTGGCGCTCCGCAGGCAGTTGGTGGCGCGGACGGAGAGTTCGAGGTCGTCAATGCTCTTGAAGAGGTTTTCGTTGACGTCGCCGCCGTCGTTGGCGCCGAGGCCGTTTTCGTCGGAAACCTGCTCGTCAAAGTTGATGAAGACGGAGATTTGATCCTTGATGATTTTGGCGCTGTAGGCCACAGCGTCTTCCGGGCTGACGGAGCCGTCCGTCCAGACTTCGAGGATCAGCTTGTCGTAGTTGGTCATCTGGCCCACGCGGGCCTGTTCCACGGTGTAGGCCACGCGGCGCACCGGGGAGAAGCTGGCGTCGAGGGCGATGAGCCCGATTTCGTCGGCCAGGCCTTCGTGCATGTCGGCCGGCACATAGCCCTTGCCCATGCGGGCTTCGAGTTCGAGGATGAATTCCACGTCCTCGGTCAGGGTGGCGATGGGCTGATCGGGGTTGAGCACTTCGACGTGCTGGTTGCCCTGGATGGCGCCGGCGGTGACGAGGCCCTTTTTGTCGGCGCGCAGGGTCAGGGTCTGGGGCGCGTCGGTGTTCATGGCCAGGCGCACCTGCTTGATGTTGAGGATAATATCCGTCACATCTTCCAGAAGGCCCGGCATGGTGGTGAATTCGTGCTGCACGCCCGTGATTTTGACGGCCACGAAGGCCGCGCCCTGAAGGGAGGCCAGAAGCACCCGGCGCAAAGCGTTGCCGATGGTGGTGCCGTAGCCGCGCTCCAGAGGCTCGCAGACGAACTTGCCGTACTGGGTGTCGGCCGGGTCGTTCTCGCGAGCGATGGCGTCCGGCTTGACCAGCACCGCCCAGTTACGGGCGTTGATGAGCCTGTTGGCTTGTTTGCTGAGCATGGGCATTCCTGCTTATTTGGAGTAAAGCTCGACGATAAGCGATTCGTTGATCGGCGTTTGGATGTCGTCGCGCTGCGGCAGGGCCTTGATCACGCCCTTGAAGGCGGGGCCGTCCACTTCCATCCAGGAGGGATTGCCGCGACGGGCCAGCACTTCTTGCGCTTCGGCCAGCACGGGAATCTTGCGGTTCTTTTCCGGCACGGCGATTTCGTCGCCCACGCGGATCTGGATGGAGGGCACGTTCACTTTGTGGCCGTTGAGCGTAAAGAGGCCGTGGCGCACCATCTGGCGGGCCTGGCTGCGCGAGTTGGCAAAACCCATGCGGTAGATCACGTTATCCAGGCGGCGTTCCAGCATCGAGAGCAGGTTGGCGCCGGTCACGCCCTTCGCCATGTCGGCGCTTTCAAAGTAGCCGCGGAACTGCTTTTCCAGCACGCCGTACATGCGGCGGACGCGCTGCTTTTCACGCATCTGGAGAGCGTATTCGCTGATCTTCTTGCGGGCGCGGCCGTGCTGGCCGGGCGCGTAAGGGCGGCGATCATAGGCGCACTTGTCGGTGAAGCAACGGTCGCCCTTAAGAAACATCTTGGAGCCTTCACGCCGGCAAATGCGGCATTTGGCGTCATTATACTTAGCCAAGGCTGAGTCCTCCGTGCCCGAGGGGCATTAAACGCGGCGCCGTTTGGGAGGGCGGCAACCGTTGTGGGGAATGGGCGTGACGTCCCGGATAAAGGCCACCTTGAAGCCCGCGGAGTTGACGGCCCGCATGGCGGATTCGCGCCCGGCGCCCGGCCCCTTCACATAAATGCCGACGGTGCGCATGCCGTTTTCCTGAGCGCGGCGCGCCGCGGTTTCCGCCGCGATCTGCGCGGCGAAAGGCGTGGACTTGCGCGAGCCCTTAAAACCGCTCTGCCCGGCGCTGGCCCAGCTGACCGTATTGCCGCGCGTGTCGGTGAACGTGATGATGGTATTGTTGAACGAAGCCTGGATGTGAACCACACCCACGGGCACGTTCTTCTTTTCTCTCTTTTTAACCGCTCGTTTGGCTCTTGCCATGGCGTCCTTCCCCGGAACTGATGTTCGTTGACAAGCCGGCCGACGCCGGCGGTGCGCTTACTTCTTCTTGCCCACGGCGCCGCGACGCGGCCCCTTGCGGGTGCGGGCGTTCGTATGGGTGCGCTGGCCGTGCACGGGCAGGCCGCGACGGTGACGCAGGCCGCGGTAGCAGCCGATGTCCATCAAACGCTTGATATTGGAGCTGACCTCACGGCGAAGATCGCCTTCCACCTTGTGGTTGGTCTCGATTTCCTTACGGATTTCGTTCACCTCGTCGGCGTCCAGGTCGTCGATGTTGCGCGTCCAGTTGACGCCGGTGGCGTCGAGGATCTGGAGGGCGGTCGCCCGGCCGATGCCGAAAATATAGGTGAGCGCGATGTCCGCTCTTTTGCCGCGGGGCAGTTCAATGCCTGCAATTCTGGCCACGTTCAGACTCCTGCAAGGTTATCCCTGGCGCTGCTTGTGCCGGGGGTTTTCGCAGATAACTCTCAGTATACCCTTGCGCCGGATCACCTTGCACTTGGGGCATATTCTTTTGACGGACGGCCTAACTTTCATGGCGAGCTCCGTTGATGGTTCTTGCGTTTCGGCCGAAATTATCAGCCGGAACCGGATCTTTTATCCATTTGCCTGTGGTCTGTCAAGCGTCGCCGCCGGATGGCTTGTTGCGGGCAAGGCTGAGGATCTCCGCGCCCTCGTTCCGGATCAGCACGCTGTGTTCCCAGTGGGCGGCCAGGCTTCTGTCCCTGGTGTTCGCCGTCCACTGATCGGGCATGATGACCACGTCGTGCGTTCCGACGGCCAGCATGGGCTCAATGGCAAGCACCATGCCCGGCTTGAGCGGAATGCCCGCCCCCATGCCGTGCGGCACAAAGTTGGGCACCTCGGGTTTTTCGTGCAGATTCGCGCCCACGCCGTGCCCGACAAAACGCCGGATCACATGCAGGCCCTCGCGCTCGGCATGGCTTTGGATCGCTTCCGAAATCGCGTACACGTCGTTGCCCGGATGCGCCGCCGCAATGCCCAGATGCAGGCATTCCTCGGTCACGCGGGAAAGACGCTTCGCTTCCTCGGAAACCTCGCCCACCAGCACCGTGCGCGCGGAATCGCCGTGAAAACCCTCGTACATCACACCCATATCAAAGCTGACAATGTCCCCTTCCTGAAGGATGCGCTCCTTCGAGGGAAAGCCGTGCACCACGGTCTCGTTGACCGAGCAGCACAGCGCGTAGGGGAATCCGCCGTATCCCTGAAAGGAGGGGCGGACGCCCATGTCGCGGGTCATCGCCTGCGCGATGTCTTCAAAGAACATGGTCGGCAGGCCGGGGCGCACCTGAGACACGATCTCGTCAAGAATGGCGGCCACCATGCCGTTGGCCTTGCGCAGGAGGTCGATTTCCCGCTCGTTCTTGATGAATACGCCCCGGAATTTCTTCACGTTCACGCCCTGCCCTTGATCCGCGTCTTGCCCATCAGGCCTTCATATTGGCGGGAAATCAGGTGGGATTCCACCTGGCCCATGAAGTCGATGGCGACGCCCACCAGGATGAGCAGGCTTGTGCCGCCGAAATAGAACGGCACGTTGAACTGCGCGATGAGCAGCATGGGCAGCACGGAGATCAGCGCGATGTACACGCCGCCCCACAGTGTCAGCCGCGTCAGCACGGAGTCGATGTATTCCCGCGTCTTGTCGCCGGGGCGGATGCCCGGCACGAAGCCGCCGGCCTTCTTCAGGTTCTCGGCGATGTCCTTGGGATCAAAGATAATCGCGGTGTAAAAGAAGCAGAAGAAGAAGATCAGGCTGATAAACAGGATGTTGTACAGCACGGAGGTAGGCTGGAACCACGACACCACGCGCTGGATCCATTCCGACTGCGAAAAGCCGGCCACCGTCGCGGGGAAGAGCAGCAGGCTCTGCGCGAAGATGGGCGGAATGACGCCGGCGGTGTTGAGGCGCAGGGGCAAATGCGTGGTCTGGCCGCCGTACATTTTACGGCCCACCTGGCGCTTGGCGTAATGGATGGGAATGCGCCGCTGGGCGCGCTCCACAAACACGATGCCCACCAGGACAGCCAGCATCATCGCAAGGATGAGGATGGCGAAAAAGATGTTGATGTCGCCGGCGCCGATCAGCTGGCCGGAGCGCATCAGCGCGCTCGGAATGCCCACCACGATGCCGGAGAAGATGATCAGCGAAATGCCGTTGCCGATGCCCTTGGCCGTGATCTGCTCGCCCAGCCACATGATCAGGATAGTGCCCGCCACCAGCGTCAGGATGGTGACAAGGCGAAATTCCCAACCAGGGTGCGCCACAACGGGCAGGCCTTCGGGGCTGCTCATGCTTTCCAGGAACTTGGCGATGCCGAAGCCCTGAACCACGGTGATCAGCACCGTCAGATAACGCGTGTACTGCGTGATCTTGCGGCGGCCCGCCTGGCCTTCTTCCTTGGCCATGCGCTTCAGGTCCGGCACGATCACCTGCAGCAACTGCAAGATAATCGAGGACGAGATGTACGGCATGATCCCCAGGGCGAACACGGAAATTTTTTTCAGACCGCCGCCGGAGAACATATCCATGAGCGCTAAAAGGGAATTGCCCATCTGGGCGAAAAATTCGTTCAACACCTTGGCGTCCAGCCCGGGCACGGGCACATGAACGCCAAGCCTGAAGCAGCAGAGCAACAGGAAAGTCCACAACAATTTGTTGCGGAGTTCCTTGATCTGCAAGATATTTCCAACAGGGTTGGGGGCCATTTTACGCCTCCGCGTTTGCGGTTGCCTCGGCAACATCGGCCAACAGTTCGCTCACCGAACCGCCGGCGGCCTGAATCTTTTCCACGGCCGAGCGGCTGAAACGGTGGGCTTCCACCTTAAGCGCGCCCTTGACTTCGCCCTGGCCAAGCACCTTGACCGGAGAACCAAAGGGGCACAGGCCGCGATCGTAGATATCCAGCAGGCTGATTTCGGTCTTGTCGCCAAAGGCGGCCTGCAGACGATCCAGGTTTACCACTTCGTATGTTTCCTTGAACAGGTAATTCTTGAAGCCGCGCTTGGGCAAGCGACGCTGCAAGGGCATCTGGCCGCCTTCA
>JAVBMS010000046.1:0-44633 GCA_031552135.1 Mailhella sp. | reverse complement strand
AGCACGGCGGCGGCAAATTCCTTGACCGCGCCGGGATCGTCCGAGGCCCCGCCTTCCACGCGCAGGCCGTCGGCCATAATGGTCGCGCCCAGTTCTTTGGCGCGCGCTTCAATCACATCGACCGCGCCGCCAAAATGCTCGTACGACGTATCGCCCGAGGCAAACGCCGCCACCTTGCGCCCGGCCAGGCCCATCTGGTCGAAAGCGTCAAACAGGGGCGCAAAGTCGTCCTGCAACTCCACTTCGTCCATGCCCCAGGCGGAACTGCCGAACAGCACGGCGTCGTGGCCGTCCGCCAGATGTTTGGGCGACGTGTTCGCGGCGTTTTGCACGGCAACGTCGTGCCCGGCCTCTTCAAAATATTTCGCCAGTTTTTCCGCAATGCTTTCCGTATTGCCGGTGGACGAACCGTAAACGATCAAAATCTTGCTCATGCTGATCTCCTTGAAGGTTATGCGTGGCCGCCAACGTGCCGCCAACGCGGCTGGCGCGTGTGGTTCGGGCCGGACAAGAGCGGCC
This sequence comes from Mailhella sp., assembly GCA_031552135.1. Classification (GTDB taxonomy): domain Bacteria; phylum Desulfobacterota; class Desulfovibrionia; order Desulfovibrionales; family Desulfovibrionaceae; genus Mailhella. Next base: position 44,114 of record JAVBMS010000046.1, on the reverse strand, counting down.
GCCCCGCGGCGGTGATTAAGGCGAAGGCTAGGCGTGAAGCGGTGGCTTGTCAAGAAAATGAAATTCTTTTTCAATAAACCGCTTTCCGCCTCGCTTCCGATCTAGCAAAGCAGGGCTGAGGGAAAAAGGGACAGAGCGGTATTTTTTGCGGAGCAACAGAGAAAATCAGCGGGCAAGGCGCAAAGCGTTGCGGGTGTGAGGTGCGCAAGGTGGCAGGGATGCTTTGTCTTAAACCAAAACTCCCGCGTTTGCGGGAGCTTCGGTTGCGTAGTCGGCCTTGTGTTTGCGCTTGCGGGTGTACGCGTGTTTGTCCGCGTGCGCTTTGGCCGTGGGCGCGCGCTTTTTGCGGACGCGCGGCGGCGGCAGTTCCAGCGTGAAAACGGTTTTTGACATACGGCCTCCGTAATGTTGGCGGGCCAGGGAAAAACAGGCGTGGCCCGCTGTTTATCGTAGGTCGTTTTCGGTTCGTGTCAAGGTGAAGTCAGGGCGAAGCCAGGGCGAAACTGGGCGCAGGCAGGGCGCGGTTCAGGCTTTGCCCCAGTAATCCAGGTTGGGCCGGGCCTTGGCAAGTTCGCTCAGGGGCACGTCCACGGCCTGCGGCCCCGACGACCAAGGCGCAACCTGATAGGGCGGGAAGTGCAGCCGGATGCCGTCGGGCAGCAGGGTGAAGATCGCAAAGTTGTCTTTGACGGGCTCGGTGCCCGCGCGCATCATGTCTTCCGGAATGTCGGGCGGAATGTCGGCCGGGCTGTCGATCTTGCTGTCTTTGCCGTCGGGCTGCCCGCCGAGGCGTTCGCGCGCCACGCGGCTGAACTGCCGGATCGCCTCGTCGGGGTCGGCAAACAGGTTTTCCAGCGCCAGGGGGGAGCCGGTCTGGCGATCGTAATTGGCGGCCACCATTTCCAGCTGGCCGTGCGCGCCGCCGGTATAACTCCAGATATTCCACAAAATGCAGACGCTGCGGGGCGTGGGCTCGGAAACCTCGTTCGCGATGGTCATCTCGTAGGGGAAACGGTAGGTTTCCATCATCTCGTCCCGATCTTCGGGCTTGATGTCCTTGACGATGTCCATGATCTCCGTTTCAAAATCCTTGGCGCGGAGGCGGACAAAGGCCTCGGATTCCTCGTCCACGCGGGCGACGCCCGTGTGGGGCCAGGAACCTTCGATGGTCACGTAGTCCGTGGCGATGCTGAGCGAAGTGGCGGCGTCTTCCGCCAGCGTGGGGCGCACGTCGCTCAAAAGGCAAAAGGCGAACGCAAAGGGGATGACGCTGCGGGCAAAGCGGGAAAGGTTCATGGCGGCTCCTGCGCGCGGGCGAACATGGTTCGCGTCTTTGGGCGGATTGCGGTTGTGACTCTAGACAATCTCTACAAACGACTTCTACACTTCCGTTCGCCAAAAGCAAGAGGCCGGCTGATCCCGCGCGTGTTTTCCGCACATTTTGTTTCGATCCGTGCCAAGCGCGCGGCGCGATGCGCTTCGCTCCCGGCCGGAGCCGATAAAAAACGCGGCCTCCCGAAGGAAGCCGCGCGGATGGCGTTAAACGCGTTTGCCCGGAGCGGGATGCGCGTCAATCCACCGTTCCCCGGCGGGCGAGGGCGTCCAGGATCAACTGGCGGTGGCGCGAGCTCTGCATGCTTTGATCGTATTCCTGCAAAATGGTGTTGCGGGCCGCTTCGCGTATCGGCATGAAGCGCTGGTTGCGTTCCAGCACGCCCGCCAGCGTTTGGGCCAGGGCCTCGCTGTCCCAGAAGTCGCACAAAAAGCCGTTCTGCCCGTGGCGGATCACTTCGCGCACCGGGGCCGTGTCCGAGCCCAGCACCAGCGCGCCGCAGCTCATGGCTTCAAAAAGGCCGGCCGACAGGGCGAAGGGCGCCGTCAGGTACAGGTGGACGGAAGAGGCGCGCAGCAGCTTGCGGTAGTCCGCGATGGAGGTGAAGTCCACCACATGGATGCGCTTTTTCAGCTCCGGATCGTCCGGCAGGCTGGCCTGGAGGGAGGCCAGCCAGGCGGCGTCGCTTTCCTGCTTGGGGCCGTATTCGGGCCGGGAAGCCATGATCAGGACGTGGCAGGCCGGGCGCAGGGCCAGCAGCAGGGGCAGGCTGGCCGCGAACTGCGGAAAGCCGCGCGAAGGGCCGGAATAGCGGAAGGAAAACGTGACCAGCTCCTGCACGGAGGAGAGATCGCACGTTGGCGAATTGAAGCGCGAGCCGGGCATGGGGGAGAAAAAGCGCGTGTCCACGCCTTCGTGGATCACCTGGATTTTTTCGGACAGGAAGCCGGGGTACTGGGCTTTTTGCCAGGCGGTGGACGTCAGGGCCATGTCGCAGTCGCCAATGTTGTTGTACTGCGTGAGGTTGCGCACCCTGCCGATGGCGAAGTCGGCCGGGGGACGGGGCTTGCCCTTGTTGAAGAACGTGTGGCTTTCGCCCTGGGTGAAGAACCAGTCGGCGCGGGCCACCATCAGGGATTCCGGAAAGATGTCCCGCGCGTAAAACGCGTAGCCTTCGGACGCGGCGTAATAAATGATGTCGGGGATAAAGCCTTCCCTGCGAAGGCGGAGCATGGCGTTGGCGGCTTTGGAGGCCTGGCGCAACGCGGCCGTGGACTGCCGTTCCACATCGTCCGTGACGTCCTGGATGGTGATCGGCGCAACGCGCAGGCGGCGCACGCCGGGCAGGCGCAGGTTTTTATTGCCCCGTTCCGAAAGGAACAACGTGGTGTTGTTCGGCATAGCGCTGAAATTCATGGCGATCTGCCGGAACGGGCCAGGAAAGTACCTGTGGAGGAAAAGCATTCGCATGGTTCAACTCACTTCTTGGGGCGTTGAAGGGTCAAGACGTTTGCAGCAGCTCTTGATAAAAGATTTTGCCCTCGGGGCTTTGCAGGAAGTTGGCCAGGGCCTGCACCACATCGGGGTCGTACTGGTACGGCTCGATGGAAAGCACGGCCATGGCGTCTTCAAGGGCGCGGGCCTGACGGTAGGAGCGCGGCCGCAGCATGGCGCAGAACGTGCTGGCCACGGCCAGGATGCGCGCGTCCATGCTGATGGCTTCGCCGCTCAGGCGCTCCGGATAGCCCGAACCGTCAAGGCGTTCGTGCATCTGGGTGATGGCGTCCAGCACCGGCATGCCGAAGTCGATGCCTTCCAGCACCGCCTTGGCGTACACCATGTGCTTCTGCATTTCGGCGCGTTCTTCCGGCGTCAGCTTGTCGGTTTTGGTCAGCAGTTGGTGCGGCAGCTGGATCATGCCAATCTGCGAGAGGTTGGCGGCGGTAACCAGCGTTTCCGTGTGGCTGCCGAGTTCAAGGCTGCCGGCCAGCGCGGCGGCCAGCGTGCCCGTTTTTGAGGACTGGCCCCGCAGATACGGATCCACGGCTTCAATGGCGCGCACAAAGACGTTGATGGTCTGCTTGACCATGTGCTGGGCGCGCTCCTGCGCGGCGACAAGCCGGGAAATGTCGCGGTACACGGACACCACGCCCGTCATGGCGCCGGCCTGATCGCGGAACGGCGAGCAGACGATCTGGTAATGGCGGGGCTGGCCCTTGATGGTCAGAACCTTGGTGAATGTGAGGAGCGCGTTGGCCCGGCGCACGGCCTCGGTATGTTCCAGAATGTCCCGGGCCACGTCCGGAGAGCCGAGGTTGCGGCAGGCGGTGCCGGCGAGGGTTTCCGCGGTTTCGCCCGTCATTTCGGCAAAGGCCTGGTTGGCGTAAGGAATGGAGCCGTCCAGATTGCTGAGCACGATGCCGTCGGCCAGGCTGGCGTTGACGCCGTCGATGATTTGCTTTTGCTGGTTGACCCGCTCGTACAGGTTGCGCAGTTCCAGCGCGGTGGCGCGTTCGCCCCGGCGCAGGAGCGCCCACCAGAGCATGAGCAGGATCAGCGCCGCCAGGGCGCTGACCAGCACAGCCGACACCATCACGCTTTGCCGGAACGATTCGTAGCGCGCTTCCGCCACGGAAACCGGCAGATCGTGCTCCACAAGCCAGGGCAGGTTGGCGACCTTGACGGCCAGGGAATAGACGTTTTGCTCGGGCTGGTTGTTCCCGGCGGGCAGGGTGCGCACGTCCAGCGGGATATTGCCCTTGGCGTTGGCCGTCCAGCCGGGGAGATCGCGGGGAGGCGCGCCGTCGGCGGGAATTTCCTGCATGACGCCCACATTGTTTTGCAGGACGCGGATCGACTCACCGGGCACGGCGGAAACGGCGGTGGCTTCGCCGACCTTGCCGGTGACGTCCACGGCCAGCACCAGAAGCGCCACGCATTTCTGGCCGGAACTGTCCACATAAAGCGGCGCGAACACCGGCAGGATCATTTCCATGGTCAGCATGCCGCCCGCGACCAGGCGGGTGGGGGTCACGCTCGCCTTTTTCCGCTCAACAACGCCCGCCATCAGTTCGGCGTGGCCCGGCGAAGGCGGGATGCCGTCCGCCGCCATGGTGGAAATGTAGGGCTCCAGGCGCGGGGTATAGAGCGTGGCCGAAAGCAGGTTGTGCTTGAGGATGAAATCCTTGAACTGCCGGCGCATCAGGGGCGCCTGGGCGGCCAGATCGCCCGCTCCGGACGCGTCCGCAACATCGGTCTCGCCGGCGCCGAAAAGCAGGGCTTCGGCCGCGGCTTCGTCAGCGGCTTTGCGCAGCATCGCGGCGGGGTCGCCGTGGGTGGCCTCCATTTCGGAGGCGAACAGGCGCACGGGATCCATCTCCGCGAGCTGGGTGGCCTGATCGTTCAGCGCGCCGTGCCATACGGTCAGCATGGCGGCCTGATTCTGGGCCTGGGTGCCCATGGTCTGCTGCATTCCGGCTGTCAGCGAGGCCTGCTCGCTGTGCAGCACAAAGCGCGCGCCGGTTACCACGGCGGCGACCACCAGCGCCATCAGGAAAAGCAGAAACCAAAGCGTCTTGTGCGACGTTCCTTTGGATGCGGGCGTTGTCAATGAGGAATCCATGCCTGAGCTCGCTTGCTACAATGGTGAAAGAAGAATCAGCGTTCCCGCAGAGCGTTTTGCCGGGCTTTCAGAATGGGCTTGAGGATGTAGTTCAGCACCGTTTTTTTGCCGATCATGATATCCACCGTGGCCATCATGCCGGGAATGATCGACAGCGAGGTGTCGCGGTAGACGATTTCCGTCGCGTTGGTGCGGACTTTGACGAGGTAGTAGAATTCGCCCCGCTTGTCCTCGATGGTGTCGGCGCTGATTTGCTCCAGATGGCCTTCCAGGCCGCCGTAAATCGAAAAGTCGTAGGCCGAAATTTTTACCATGGCCCGCTGGCCGGGCACGAGAAAGGCCACGTCGGCCGGGCGCACCTTGGCTTCCACCAGCAGCGTGTCGTCAAGGGGCACGATCTCCATGATCGATTCGCCGGGCCGGACAACGCCGCCCACGGTGGAAATGGCGATTTGCTTCACCGTGCCGCGCACGGGCGAGCGCATTTCCGTGCGGGCGACCCTGTCGCCGCCGGCGGAGAGCGATTCCATGATGGAGGAAAGCTCCTGACGGCGCTTGTTGATTTCTTCGCTGATGGCCGCTTCCATTTCCGCCTTGCGGGCCACAATGCGCTGTTCGGCCTCCGTGGCGGCGGCCTGCGACTTGGGGATGGTGGCGGCCAGGGTTTCCACGTCGCCCTGCAACTGCACCACGCGCTGCTGCAAGCCCAGGTATTCCACGCGGGAATAGCTGCCCCTCGCCACCAGGGGCGCGGCGATGTTGCGCTGCTCCACGGTCAGGGCCAGGCTGCGGTCAAGCTGGCGCTTGCGGGCGGATTGCTCGTCCACGTCCAGCCGGCGCTGATCGTACTGGGCTTCCATCACCTGCATTTCCGCCTGGCGTTGCTGCGTGCGGGCGCGGTAGGCCGTCATCTGGTCGCTCACCACCTGATCGGCCAGCGCGGAAATGTCCGACGTGATCTTCTGCCCGGTGATCTCCTCCAGCCATTGCGGAAGATTGGCGGGAAAAACCGGCTCCTCGCCCTGGAGTTCGGCCTCAAGGCGGATGATCGCGGTATTATGCTCCAGGGCCTTGTTCATGGCGTCGCGGTAGCTGCTGCCCGCCATTTCGTTGTCGAGCCGGGCGAGAACGGCGCCCTTTTCCACAATCTGGCCTTCGTGCACCAGCATTTCGCGCAGAATGCCGCCTTCAAGGTTCTGGATGGTCTGCGTGCGCTGCGAGGCGATAACCTGGCCTTCCGCGTGCGTGACTTCGTCCACATACGCGTTGGCGGCCCACAGGATCATGCAGGCAAAAAACGCGCCCACGGCCAGCGAGAGCATGCGGGCGCTCTTTTTGGGCTGGCGGGCCAGGGCGGCCTCCACTTCGTTGGCGTAGGGCAGGTCTTCCGGCAGCATGCCCTGGCGCAGGGCCTCGGTGGCGGAAAAAAAGCTCTGGGCCTGTTTGGGCTGGCCGGGAAAACCCGGAACGCCCCCGGGCGGGAGCGGGCCTTGCGGCGGGCCCTGGGGCGAAGGCGCGGCGGGCGTTTGCGGCGCGCCGGCAGGCATGGCGTTGGGCGTTTGTTCAGGCGACATAGGTTGTTCCGTTGCTGTCGTGGCTGGGGATAAGAGGGCGCGGGCTTCAGGCCTGGGGAGCCGGCCGGGGGGCCGGTTGGGGCGCGGGCCGGGGAGCCGCTTGTGGGGCGGGCTGCCCCGCCGGTTTGGCGGCGGGTTTGGCCTGGCCTTGCTGCAACGCCTGGAGGACGGCGTCGCGCGGGCCGTCGTGCTTGATGCGGCCGTCTTCCATGACGATGAGCCGATCCACGATGCGCAGCATGCTCAGGCGGTGGGTGATCAGAAGGAGGGTTTTGCCCGGCAGGATGGAGTTCAGGCGGCGCTGCACCATAAGCTCCGAATCCGTATCCATGTTGCTGGTGGGCTCGTCGAGGATCAGCACGTCCGGATCGCGGACAAGGGCGCGGGCCAGAGCCACGGCCTGGCGCTGGCCGCCGGAGAGGTTGCGGCCCTGTTCGCCCACCTGGGCGCCGAAGCCCGCGGGGTTGCGGCTGATGAAGTCGGCCACGCCCGAAAGCGAGGCCGCGCGCAGGATGAGGTGATCGTTGATCGACGGGTCGCCCAGCGCGATATTGTCGCGCACCGTGCCGTAAAACAGGATGATCTCCTGGGGCAGCACCCCGACGCGGCTGCGGATGTCGGCCCCGGCAAGCTGGCGGATATCGACGTCGCCGAATTTCACCGCGCCGTCCTTGGGCTGGTAGAGGCCGATGAGCAGTTTGCCCAGCGTGCTTTTGCCCGAGCCCATGCGGCCGATGATGCCAACCCGTTCGCCCGGCTCAATGCGCAGCGAAACCCGGTCGAGCGCCAGGCGCTCCGAGCCGGGATAGGAAAAGCTGACGTCGTCCAGGGCGAGGGAGGGCTGGAGCACCCCGAAGTCCATGCAGTTCTGCGCGTCCTGGTTTTCCGACGGCAGGGTCATCAACTGATCCAGCGCCCGGAGCGAAACGCTGGAGTTCTGCATACGGGTGAGCAGCGTGGCGATCTGGAGCAGCGGGGCCATGGCGCGGCCCACCAGGATGTTGCAGCCGATAAGGCCGCCCATGGTCAGCTCGCCCTTGAAAATCAGGTACGCGCCCCAGACCACCATGCCCACGGTGACCAGCTGGGTGGTCATGGTGGAAATCGTGATGGCCAGGTTGCTGTACTTGCGGGCCTCGTTGGAAGCCTGGGCCGAAATGCCGACCACGGCCTCCCACAGGCGCTGCATCCGGCTTTCCGCCATGGAGGACTTGACCGTTTCCAGGCCGTTGACCATTTCGACCAGCAGGGCGTTCTTCTGCATGTTGTGCTTGTAGCTTTGCTCCGCGCAACGCCTGGCCGAGGATTGCAGGATGAGGCCCACGACGAACAGAATCGGCATGGCCGCGAGCGGCAGGATGACCAGCGGGCCGCCGATGAAGCCCAGCAGGAACAGGAAGATAAAGAGGAACGGCAAATCGATGCAGGCCAGCAGCGTGGACGAGCTGAAAAATTCGCGCAACGATTCGAATTCGCGCAGGTTGTTAACCAGCGCGCCCGTGGATTCCGGCTTGTTGTCAAGGCGCATGGTCAGCACCTTGTCCACCAGGGTGCTGGAAAGCACCACATCCGCGTTGCGCCCGGCAAGGTCAACAAAGTGGGTGCGCAGACTTTTCAGCACAAAATCGAAGAAATAGGCGACGGTAATGCCTATGGCCAGCACCCAGAGCGTTTCTTCGCCCCGGTTGGGCAGCACCCTGTCGTACACGTTCATGACGAAGAGCGGGCTGGCCACGGCGATCAGGTTGATGATGACGCTGGCAAAGGCCACATGGCGGTAAATGGGGCCGTAGTGGCGGATGACGTCCCAGAACCAGCGCTTGCCGCCGGAAAAGCGCACCGCGTTGGTGCGGGGATCCAGGCGGTTTTCCAGCGTGCCGAACAGCGCGTAGCCCGAATATTCCGCTTCCAGCGTCTCGCGGGAGATGGTCTGCGCCTCCTCCCCGGCCTCGGGCACGATAATGTCGGCGTCGTCGGCGCGCAGGGCCAGCAGCACGCAGGAGCGGTCATCCTTCAAAAGCAGGATGCACGGCAGCGTCATGGGCGAAATGTCCTGAAGCTTGGCCCGGTAAAGTATGCGGCCCTTGAGCCCCGCCTTGCTCGCGGCGCGCAGGCAGGCCCCGGCGCTGATCTTGCCCGAGCCCGCAAGCCCGGAAAGCAGAAACTGGGGCGAGACGTTTTTGCCGCGCAGGCGCAGCAAGGTGGACAGGCTGCGCAGCAGGGGGGGCATGAAATCGACGTCGGAGGGCGCAAGCGGGGCCATGCGCATGGCGTTCGCGTCCTCAGCCGCCTGGGGGGAAGGCTGAGGGGCGGCCTGGGGATTGCGGACAACGGGCTGGGGCGCGGTTTGCCGGGGTTGCCCTTCGGAATGCGGCGGCTCGTGGGATTCAATCATGGACATGCCTCTTGGCGAGTGTTCATGCCGCGCGCTGCGGCAGCTAGTAACTATGCACCTGACGCCGCCGGGCGGCAAGCACGGAAATGCGTCGCGCCTGTTGCCCGGAGCATTTCAACCGTAACATGCTCCGGCGGCTGCGGAAACGGCAGCCGTTGACGGCAAAAAATCTTAGGGCCGGCGGCAGCGGCAATGCGGCCGTCAGCGCGCAGGGGCGCCGGCGCATTCCTGTTGTCTTCGCGCTGCGCCTTCTTTGCGCATCCTTGCTTCGCGCGGGGCGGAAAGGCCACGCAAAGCGGCCGGCTCCGCAAGCCCTGCAAGCCCGGCAACGGCGGAGGCACAGCTCTTTTGCTGCCCACCGTCCGCAGCAGGCGTCGTTTTGCTTTCGATGCCGCCCCTCGCAAGGCCTCCCGCATCACCCGTGACGGGAATCGTCCACGCCCCTGCGGGGTAACGGGAGCGGCCCGCGGCCGCCCGTCGGGCCGGAAAGGGCGCATGTCTCGGAGCGCGTTAGTTTCACCGCAAGCGTCATCTGGTTTCGGATCGCCGGCGCGAGCGGTCAGGCGGAAAACACGGCGAGGCTGAAAACAAAAAAATCCGCCCTGAAAAGCAGTGACTCCGGAGAATGGGCACGGCTCGCATGCGGCGGAACGAGCATCCGGCGGTCGCCGGAATATTTCCCCTGATCCCGGGGAAGCATGAGGAAAGCGGAGGGGGGATTGCTCCCCCCTCCCGGGTGTCATTTATCTCTTGACCTGATCGACGTGGAAGACTTCGCGAAAATCTTCGGGAACGGTATCTTCAGGCTGGCGGTAGATGTTGTCCGTCCAGATGTTCAGCTTGGGCAGCATGTCGCCGGCAACGGCCAGCAGGCGGTGGGCGGCGATAACAACGTTGTCGCGCGCGGTAACGGCCTGGGTGGCGGAGTTGTACAGTTCGCCTTCGGCGTCCAGCACGTCAAGCAGGCTGCGGCTGCCAAGAACAAACTGCTCCTGGTAGGCGTCGCGCGTGGTGGTGTTGAAGCCCACGGCGTCGGAGTAGTGCTTGAACTGCTCCTGGGCCGACAGCATGGAAATCCAGGTGTTTTCGATTTCCAGCGTCATTTCATCGCTGAAATCGTACGCAAACTGGCGCGCCTGGCGAATGCGGGCGTCGGCCGCCTTCACTTCGGACACGTCCTGGCCGCTGTTGAAGACGTTCCAGCGCAGCACGCCCATCACGTCAAAGCTGTACACCCACTGGTCGCCGTGCTTTTCACGGTCGCTGTAGTTGGGGCCGGCTTCAAGGTTGATGAGGGGATGATAGGCGGACTGGGCCAGTTCCTTGTTGCCCTTGGCGGCACGGATGTCGTCGAGGTAGGCGAGGAGCTTGGGATTGTGCTTCTTGGCGGTATCCAGCACTTCGGAAGGATCGCTGTAGAAGGGCGCGGGCATGGGCACGGGCAGCAGGTTGGCGGCCGGCATGCCGGTCAGGCGCATGTAGGTTTCTTCGGCCTTGCGCAGGTTGGAGCGCACGTCCACCTGGGTGGAGAGCGCGCGGGCCAGACGGCTTTCGGCCTGGGTCACGTCGGCCACGGTGTCGGCGCCCATGCTCGTGCGGTCGCGCGCCTGGCCGAGGATTTCCTCGTAGCGGGCCACGTTGGCATCGGTCAAGACGCTGATTTCACGCTGGCGCAGCACATCGATGTGGGCGATCAGCGCGTCGAGCCCCAAGGTGTTGGCGTTGTCGAACACGCGGTTCGTCATGGAGTCGAGGGTGGCCTGGGCGTTACGCACGCGGCTGCGGTTGGCGAAGCCGTCCCAGATGGTCTGGGTCAGCGTGGCGCCGATCCGGCTGGCGAAATAAAAGCCTTCGTCCTCATTGTAAGAACGGATGGTGGAGTTGCTCAGGAGGCTGACGCCGGCCGCGCCGTTGATGTCGACGCGAGGCCCGTAACCGCGTTTCGCGCGTTCGAGTTCGTACGCGACGGCTTCACGGTTTTCCTGAATGGTTTTCAGGCCCTTGTGATAGCTGATGGTAGCGTTGATAGTGTCTTGCACCGAGATGCCGCCCTGGGCCGAATCAGCCGCCAGAGCCCGGCCCGCCGGTTCGCTGAGGGAAAAAGCAAGTGTTGCCATGAGGGCAAAGCAGAAAAGCTTGGTGTAGTGCCGCATAGATGTATCCTCCCAGTTCGCATTGTCGACTTCCCTGAACTGGTAAAATTTTTATCACACATGCGCCTGCTTGTATAGCTCGATACGGAGGAAAAATACGGTTTTTGCAATTTTTTTCGCGGAATAATGCCGCTTTTCATCCATTAGCCCGGAGGGGAAAAACATTTTGACGACCTTATGATCTTTGGAAAAAACTCACTACGCTTTACGCGGCAACAAGTGAAAACATATTTTTAAAGCAAGTTGTTGCTTTGAAATAAATTGTAAATCTCGTATTGCCTATGCATTATAGAAGCTAAAACTCCAAACGTGTTTTGCGTAGCGTTGAAAAAAAATCTATCCCCAGCCTATTTGCCGCTAAAAATTTTAAATGGCGCTGTTAAAACTCCCGTAACAATGTCAACGACCGTTCCGCCAATATTGCCCAACGTGCCGGTCACCGCGCCGACAAATTTGTACGACGTTTGCGGATCGTGCAGGCTGCCGTGGATTTCTATCGGCACTTCCGGCACGCCCAACAAGGTTGCCACAACATTCGCCGCAATGCTTTGCGTGTTGAGATTGATGGTTCCCCCGCCCGTTATGGAGAGCGCGGGGCTTTTTAACTGAAAATTGGAGCTTTGCACGACGCCGGCCAACAGGGTGCCGGAAGCGGACAGCGTTTGAAAATTTGTACGCGGCGAGACCGGAACCGCCTGGGCCGGAGTCCGCCCAAGGGCGACGGGATCGTTCTGCTGGGGCGGCGGCGGCGTCTGCTGGTGGGCCAGATCTTCCTTGGCGTTGACCACATAGCCGTCGCGCACCGTCACGCTCCAGTTGCCGTCCAGCTGGGCCGGGATGTCGTTCCAGTGGAGCATGGTGGCCTGGATTTCCAGCACGGCGCTTCCGTCGCCGGCAACCAGCGTTTCCTGGGCCCGGTTCTGGCTGAGGGCCAGCATGTCAACATGGGCGGCGTTGAGGCGCAGGCGGGCCTGCAACCGGCCGTTCTGGGCCGCCGGGCCGCTGATGTTCGCCTCCAGCTGTCCGTCGAGCGCGCCCCGGCCGGGAAACGCGCCTTCCAGCGGCCCGAGCCGGAGCGCGCCGTCCTTCAGCGCAAAGGGCGCTTTCAGGTTCAGAACAGGGCTTCGCCATACGACAAGCCGCTGGCAGGCCAGGGTCAGGTCGGCGTCGCGGCCGAGCAGAAAATCCAGGGGGAGCGGCCGTATGGTCGGCTCGGGGCTTGGCGGCGGCAGGTAGTCGTCCAGGTTGACGCTCCCGAGGGAAAGATGGCCTTTGAGCGAGGGCCGGGGGCTGAGTTCGGCGCTGAGGCTGCCGGCGACGCTTGTCGTGTCCAGCGTGCCCGTCATGTTGTTCAGCTCCAGCCTGGGGCCGGAAAGCGAGGCGTCCGCCTCCAAATCCATGTGGGACAAAAGCGCCGCGTTGGTGGTCGCGGGCAGGGGCTGGCCGAACAGCGCGGCAACGGCGCGCAGATTGTCCGTGGACGCGCGCAGGCGGCCGGCGAAGACCGGCTGGCTGAAGGCGTGTTCCAGCCGGAGCGAGCCGCCGAGCGCCAGATCGGGGGCGTTGGCCGTCAACTGGGCCAGCGAGGCGTTTTCCGCCGCGATGTCGAAGGCGGCCTGCCCCGCCAGCGTGAGGGCGATGTCCTGCGGCCACGCTCCGTTGCCGAGGCTCTTGCCGAGCCGCACCTGGAACGTTGCCGGCTGCGGCTTCATGACGGACGGCAGGCCGTTTTTCATGCTGAACGTCATGGTGAGGTTGGAGCGCGTGGCGATGCTCCAATCCTTCATTTTAAGGTTGATGTCCCACAGGCCGCTGAAATCCATGGCGGGCGGCAGATCGCCCTCGGCCCTGCTCGCGGGCGCGGCTTTGGCGCTGGCCTGCACGGTCAGCTCCTCGTAGGGCGCGCGCGCGCCCTTGGCGCTGCCGAAGAAACCCTGGCGCAACGTGGCGTCCAGCGTGCCGGAAAGGTTGCCCATGATGGAAGCCGGGCTGTCGCCGAAAAGCGTCAGATCCGCCCTGGCCTGCATCCGCCCGCCGAAAGCGGCGAATCCCGCCGTGCGGACAACGGGCTCCTCCAGCGACACGTTGGCGAGTTGCGCCAGGATGCGGTGCTTGTCGTGCAGGTAGACGGTGGACTGGCCCGTGCCGCCGTACACGTCGGCCACGGTTATGGCCAGCATGGCGCCGCCGGGGCGTCCGCCGGCTTCCTGGATGCGCGCCGGGGGAATCGGGGTGATGCGGCAGTCCACGCCGCCGACGCTCCATTTAAGGATGTCGGCTTTGCCGGCGGTCAGATGGATGTCGTAGCCTATGCTTGAGGGCTTTCCGTCGTCCTGCAGGGGGACGGCCGGGGGCGGAAGCTCCGGCTTGGGCGTTTTGCGGCCGTTAATTTCCGGAAACACCGGGTTGAGATCGCCGCTGTCGATATGCCCGGCGATTTCGATGTTGGGCTTGAGGAAATCCTCGCACGCGCCGTGCCCGGCCAGGGTGAGGCCCATGGTGCGGGCTTCCAGCCGGGCGGCTTTGACGCCGCGCGGCGTCAGCACCACGCCGTCGAGGCTGCCGGCGATGTCGTTCAGCGCGATTTGCAGCCCCGCCGACATTTTGCGCCCAAAGCCGAACCAGCGCGTCAGGCTGAAGCGTTCAATATCCACCCGGCCGTTAAAGACCGGATCCTTGCGGGCAAGGCCGGTCAGCGCGCCGGAAAAAACCAGCCGATCCTGATCCGCGTTCAATTCCATGCGCTTGACGGCCACGTTGTCCGGCGAGGAAGCGCTGAAGGGCAGGCGGATCGCCAGCGGCGTGGGGTGCCCGTTCATGGGCAGGGAGGCTTCGGCGTCCAGCAGGCCCTCGACCTGGAGCGTTCCTCCGTCCGGGCTTTGGGAGAACTGGACGTGCGCTTCCAGCTTTGCCGGTTCCGGCAGGGGGAAATAGGCGTATTCCGGCCGGATCGGCTTGCCCGTCACGGTGGAGGGCGAGGCCATCTGCGCGTTTGCCTTCAGGTAAAGCGAGCCTTCGCGCTCACCGCCCAGGGTGGCGCGGGTGCTCAGTTCCATCCGGACGTTGCCGGCGGTGATGTCGGGAACGTTGCTCAAAAAAAACGCCACGCTCCCGGCGTCCAGTTCCAGCGAGCCGGGCAGCAGGGACGGCAGGTGGGCTTTGCCGGTGAGGCCCGTTATGCGGATTTCGCGGGAGCCGTCTTCCGTTTTCAGCCGCAGCGAGCCGTCGGTCATCGCCAGGTTGAGGCCGGCCAGGGCGGGCGGCAGATCGCCCGCCGCGTCCAGGCCCGGCGCGCTTAAACCGCCGGCCGGAGGGGAGGGGAGGACGATATCGAGCACGGGCCGATCCATGTCCAGCGAACCCAGCACCGGCCGGAAAAGAAAAATGGACTTCCAGCTCAGTTCCGCGCGGCACGATTCGGCGCGCATGGAGCCGCGCACAGGCGTTTCGAACCTCAGGGCAACGCCCTGGATCAGGATGGCCGGCTCGGGGAAAAACGTGATGTGGGCGCTTTCGATCGAGGAAGCCGCGCCCATGGTCGATTCCAGGGCGGCGCCCACGGTCGCGCCAAGGCGGGAGGGCTGGAAATAGCGCAAATAGGCAAAGGCTCCCGAAGCGAGAAACAGTCCCCACAGGACAAGGAAAATGGTTCCCGCGCGCGGCGCTTTCATGAGGCTCCTTCATCGTGGCTCGTCGCGCAGGGCGCGTCGGCGTGGCGTGATCTTACGCCACAATCGCTTCCGGAACAAGCCGGGGATAATGCCCGGTTTACAGGATGCGGCGCGCGCGGTATGGTGCGCCCTGCCCGCACAAGGCGCGCGGGGGATGTCTGCCGCGTTGCGGCTTGCCGGATCCCCCGCCAGGAGAATCCTATGTCGTTTGCCGCGCTGCCCGTGGTGATCTGCTTGTTGATGGCGTCGCTTGCCGGAGCGGCCCTGCCGTGGCTCGCGCTTTTCGAGCACCGCCAGGCCCTGGCCAAACGCCGTTCGCTTTACGACAAGGGAGCGATCCAGCTTGCCGGGCTGGCCGCCGCGCTGCTTGCCGCCACGGCTCTCGCCCTCGGGGCGGACTGGGCCGCCGGAGGAGCGATCCGCCGCTCCGTCGCGCCGCCGCTGCACCCGCTTTTGCTTGTTGCGATAGCGGGCGCGGCCGCTTCGGCTATATTTTCGTTCGCGGGCAGCCGGGCGTTCCGCGCGTCGCGATTCGGCCGTGGCTGCGCGCTGTTGGCTATCGCCGGCCTGTGCGCCCTGCCGGCTCTGGCCGCCGGTTTGCCGCTGGCCTGGCTGGCCTTGCGCGGCTTTACGCCGGAGCCTGATCTGGCGCTGACCGTGCCCGCCCTGATCCGTCTGGTGTTTTTTGTGGGCCTGGGCTGGCGGCTTTTTGCCGCGTTCATCGCGCTGTGCCTGTTCTGGGCTCCGGCCTGCGGGCAGGCGCTGGCCCTGGGCTGGCATGTGCTGCGCCGTCGCGCCGATGATTTCGGGCGTGATTATTATCAGTTCGCCGTGGGGCGGCGTTCGCGGCTGGCGGCCTATGCGGGCGCGCTGGCGCTGATTCCGGCGGCGTTTCTGCCCTGGCTGGCTCCGGCGTTTTCCGTCCGCCGCGTTGCCGAACTGATGCTTTCCCCCGATCTTGCCTTCTGGGCGCTTCCGGCGGCCAGCCTGGGGCTGCCGCTCGCCGTGCTCTGCTGCTGGCTGGTGGCGCGCTCGCCCGCGCCGTTGCGCAAAAAAGCGCTGATCTTCGCTTCTCCGCTCCTGCTGGCGATCGGCATGTGGGGCTCGCTGGCCCGCCTTTGCCTCTGAAAATCGCATTTCAGGAACCCTGCGGCCCGGAGCGCATTGCCTTTTGGGGCGATCCGACGTACCTTCACCAAATTCAACGCTGTACAGCGCTCAAGTGATGATAGCGGAGGCTTTCATGCGATCTCCTTTTCGATGGTTAACGCTCTGTTCCGCGGGCATGGCCCTTTTTCTCGCGGGGGGCGGCGTGATGCGCGCCGTCGGGGCGGAGACGGATTACGACGCTCTGCTGCGTTTCAGCCAGGTGCTGGACATGGTGGAGCAATATTACGTTAAAGACGTGAAGCAGGGCGAGCTGGTGGACGGCGCGCTCAAAGGGATGCTGCAGGGGCTCGACCCGCACTCCACGCTGCTGTCCACCAAAGAATACCAGGAAATGCAGGAAAGCACGTCCGGCGAGTTTTTTGGCGTGGGCGTGGAAATCACCAGCGATAACGGCCAGATCATGGTCGTCGCGCCCATTGAGGACACGCCGGGCGCGCGGGCCGGTCTGCGCTCCGGCGACGTCATCGTGTCCATCGACGGCCAGTACACCATGGAGATGAGCCTGTCGGAAGCGGCCACCCGGATGCGCGGGAAGCGCGGCACCGAGGTGGAGCTTGTGGTGCTGCACAAGGGCGAGCAGCAGCCGGTGACCATGCGCATCAAGCGCGACG
Source organism: Mailhella sp. (assembly GCA_031552135.1). Lineage (GTDB taxonomy): Bacteria > Desulfobacterota > Desulfovibrionia > Desulfovibrionales > Desulfovibrionaceae > Mailhella. The sequence continues at coordinate 27,585 of JAVBMS010000046.1, read as the reverse complement.
CTATTCCGGTCATCAGCGTGAAGTCGCGGGAGCTGGAGCCGGGGTATCACTGGATCCGTCTGACGCGCTTCAGCGGCCGCACCAGCCAGGATCTGGCCGACGCCCTGAAAAACGCCGCCTCCAAGGAGCCGATCAAGGGCATTGTGCTGGATTTGCGCAACAATCCCGGCGGACTGCTGGATCAGAGCGTGCAGGTTTCCGACATGTTCCTGCGCGCGGGCCCCATTGTTTCCATGCGCGGGCGCGACAAGACGGCCGATCGCAGCTACAGCGCCAAAAGCCAGCCCAGCGACGTCGATGCGCCCCTGGTCGTGCTGATCAACGCGGGCACGGCCTCGGCGGCCGAAATCGTGGCGGGCGCGCTGCACGATCAAAAGCGCGCGCTGCTGGTGGGCGAACGGAGCTTCGGCAAGGGCTCGGTGCAAAACGTCATCCCCATGCCGGACGGCACGGGCCTCAAGCTGACGGTGGCCCTGTACTACACGCCCGCCGGCACGTCCATTCAGGCCGAAGGCATCGCCCCGGATTTTGAAATTCCCTGGGAAGCGCCCAAGGAGGCGACCAACGGCCTTTCGCTGCGCGAGCAGGATTTGAGCCGCCACCTGGAAAAGAGCGGAACCGCCGCGCCCAAGCTGGCCGCCGACGATGAGGCCAAAGCCATGCTGGACAAGGACAACCAGTTGCGCATGGCCCTGCAGTTCGTCAAAACGCTGCCCGCCCTGCGCGAGTTGAAGTAGGCGCGTCTGAAACGGCATGTCACCGGACGGACGGGAGTGATCATGCCTTCCTCCCTTCGCCTTTTGTGGAACGATAAACGCAGCCTGAACATCCTGCGCGCCCTGGCGGCTTTGGTCGCTGTGGGCGCGCTGTTTTCGCTGCTGGCCGACGCTTCGCCGCCTCTGGCCGGCGCTCCGTCGGGGAGCGTCCTCACGGCGGGCGGGCCGGCCGGCTTGCCGGACAATGCCGGCTTGCCGGACAATGCCGGCCTGACCGGAGCGGGCGGCCTGCACGGCGCTTTTCAGGCCGACGGCGCGCCCTACAGCGAAAGCGCGGGCGCTCCGCTGGCGGACGTGGCGCGCCAGGCCGACGCCGCCGTGCTTCAGGCCCTGGCCCGCGTGGGGCTCCCTACGGACGCCCTTGACGTGATCACCTCGGAAATCCGCCAGAACGACGAAGGCCAGGTTTACCCCTTCCTGCGTCTGGTGCTGCGCCCCGGCCCCTTCCGCGATGTTGCGTTCCGCGACGTGGCCGCCGCGCTGGCCGACGCGCTGCGCGTCTGGGCCCCCCGGACGCGCCTGCAAAGCGAAGGGGACGATCTGCTGTTCATCATGGCGGGCAACGCGCCGACCCACAGCATCCGCTACGGCGACGCCCGCCCCGCCTCACCCGCCGCGTCCGTTGCGCTTAGGGAGGCGAAGCCCCGGCTGGTCATCGTGATCGACGACGTGGGGGAAGACGCGCGGGCCGTCCGGGCTCTCGTCCGGCTGCCGTACCCTGTTACGCTCTCCATCTGGCCGCACAGCGCGCACGCGGCCTATGCGGCCACGCTGGCGCGGGAATACGGCAGGCAGGTGTTCGTCCACCAGCCCATGGAGTCGCTCAGCGGCAAACAGGCCCGGCCGGGCAACCTGACGATGGGCATGACCCGGGCCGCCATGGGCGGCATTCTGGCCGCGAGCCTGCGCGAGGTGCCGTACGCCGAAGGATTGAACAACCACACGGGATCGCGCCTTACCGGGGATCGCGCCGCCATGGCCGCCCTGTGCGCGGAACTGGAGCGCCTGCGCCCTGATCTTGTGGTGCTGGACAGCTTGACCCGGAAGGGTTCCGTATTTTATGAGGAAGCCCGAAGCCGGGGACTGGCCGCTTTTCAGCGCGCCCTGTTTCTGGATGACGAAAACGAGGCGCATGGCAAGGCCGCTGTGCTGCAACGGCTGGATCGCGGCCTCGAGCTGGCCAGAGCCAACGGCCTCGCCGTGCTGATCGGGCATCCCCGCCCGGCCACGCTGGCGGCGCTGGCTTCCTGGCGCGGTTTTTTGGCGGAAGATGTGGACATCGCGCCTCTTGCCGCTTCACTTGCCAAACCCCAACGCGGCGCGTCCGCCCAAACACCGGAGAATCCATGACCGAGCGCACTTTTTCCATCATCAAACCCGATGCCGTGGCCCGCAACCTGACGGGCGAAATTCTGGCCATGATCCAGCAGAGCGGCCTGCGGGTGAAAGCCCTGAAGATGATCCGCCTCAGCCGCGCCCAGGCCGAAGGCTTTTACGCCGTGCACAAGGAGCGCCCCTTCTTCGCCAGCCTGGTGGAGTACATGTGCTCCGGCCCGGTGGTCTGCTCCGTGCTGGAAGGCGAGGACGCCATCCGCCGCTACCGCGACCTGATGGGCGCCACCAACCCCGCCAACGCGGCCGAGGGCACCATCCGCAAAAAGTATGCGGAAAGCATCGAAGCCAACTCCGTCCACGGCTCGGACGCCCCGGAAACCGCCGCGTTTGAAATGGGCTACTTCTTCAACGCGCTGGAAATCGTGGGATGACCGCGCTGACGCTGGGCTGCATAGGCCTTGGCGCCATGGGCGCGGGCATGGTCAGGGGCCTGACGGTTCACGGGCAGCTTCGCCTGATCGGCCATGATCATACCCGCGCCAAGCTGGACGCGCTCAACGCGGGCGCGGATCGCGTCGCGTGGGCGGAAAGTCCGGAAGCCCTGGCCGAAGCGGCGGACGTCATTTTGCTGGCAATCAAGCCGCATCAGGTTTCAGCCGTGCTGGAGCAGATCCGCCCCTGGCTGAGCGACGCCAAAATCGTGCTTTCGCTGGCCGCCGCCGTGCCGCTGTCCACGCTGTCCTCCGCCGTGTCCGGGCTTTGCCCCGTGGCCCGGCTCATGCCCAACCTGCCCGTGCTGGCGGGGAAGGGCGTCTTTGCCCTCTGCCTTGATGATCCGCTGCTGACGCCGAAGCAAAAACGGCTGCTGGACGATCTGGTGCGCCCGCTCGGGCTGACCCTGATCCTGCCCGAAGACAAATTCCCCGCATTCACCGCGCTGGCGGGCTGCGGCCCGGCCTACGCCTGCCTGATCATGGAAGGCATGCAGAACGCCGCGATCACGCTGGGTTTCAGCGCGGCCGTCGCCAAGGAGCTTGTGGCCGCCACCGTGGAAGGCAGCGCCCGCCTGGCGCTGGAAGATCCGGCCAGTTTTGCGGATTTGCGCACGAGGGTCTGCTCGCCCGGCGGCGTGACCATCCATGCGGTCAATTACCTGGAGCGCCAGGCCGTGCGCGGGCACATGGCGGACGCCGTGCTGGCCGCTTTCCGCCGCGATCGGGAAATGACGGGCAAGTAACGCCGGCGCGGCCCGGCGGAACGCTGCCGTGCGGAGGCTGACGTGCAGATCTTTTTCATCAATTACGATCCCTACGGCGGGTGCAGCGGCGTTCACATCCATTTTCTGGCCAACGCGCTCGCGGATCGCGGGCACAACTGCCATGTGATCCTGCCGGAGTCCGGCAACGACAACGCCTATTTCGGCACGCCGCGCTATTCGTTCCTTTCGCTGGACGAGGCGGTCGCGCTGGCGGCGCGCCGTTCCACACTGTTCCGGGACGCCATTTTGCACGCCTGGACGCCCAGGGAAACGCCGCGCAAAATCACGCAGGCGCTGGCCTCGGCCACGGGCCTGCCCTATGTTATCCACCTGGAGGACAACGAGCGGCATATTCTGGAAAGCCGCTACGGCCAGCCGTTCGACGTCCTGTGCCAGCGCGCGGCATCCGGCGAGTTGGAGCTGAACGAGAGCTATTGCCACCCGCTGGAACACCAGCGTTTTTTGCAGGGTGCGGAAGGCGTCACCTGCATTATCGACGCGCTGACCCGTTTTGTGCCCGAAGGCGTGCCAACCCAGGTGTTCTGGCCCGCGTGCGAAGATGCGTTTTTCCGTTTGCCGCTTACGCCGAACCTCAAAGTTCGCGCCCAGCTCGGCATCGGGCCGGACGAAATCGTGCTGACGTATCCTGGCGCCATGCACTTCGCCAACATCCATGTGATGCAGGAACTGTATCTGGCCCTGCCGATCCTGGCGGAATGGGGGCGTCCGGTGCGTTTGCTCCGCATCGGCGGGGAAAGCCCGGATCTTTCCTCCGAAGCCGCGGCCGCGCGCGACCGTTTTGTCGTGCATCTCGGCACGCTGGACGCCTCGCGCCTGCCGCCGCTTGTCGGCGCCGCGGATATTCTGGTGCAGCCCGGTATGCCCGGCCCCTTCGACGATTGCCGTTTTCCTTCCAAGCTGCCGTTTTTCCTGGCCAGCGGACGCCCCGTGGTCACCGCGCCCACCAATTTGGGCCGCCACCTGCGCGACGGCGAGCATTGCCTCTTTTTAAACGAGCCCGGCGCTCCGGCCATTGCCGCTGCGGTCAGGCGGCTGATCGACGATCCCGCGTTGGCCCGCCGCCTGGGCGACAACGGCCGCGCTTTCGCCAGGCGGAATCTGAGCTGGGACAAATCCGCCGCTGTGGTCGAAGCGTTTTACAAACGCCTGCTGCGCGCGCGGGGAGGTGTGGCGGCGTTATGAGCGATGCCCCGCCGGCTGACGGCTGCCTGCGCAAACTGGAAATCGCGCGCGCCGGGGGCGGCGATGTCTCGGCCCTCGTCCGGGAGGCGCGCGCCCGCGCCGAACAGTGGGAGCGGGAAGCTGTCGCGCGCGGTCTGGGCGAGGAAAAACAGCTTTACGCCCGCCTGTTCAGCCTTGGCGTGTTGGACGAGCCGCCCTTGAGCGGCGTGCCCTACCGCGCATGGCTCGCGCTGGACGGCATGGCGGGCGCGGATCTTGCCGCCGCAAAACACGGCGAAGCGGAGGGCGCTCCGTTCTTGTCCGTGCTGATGCCGGTTTACAATCCCCGGCCGGAGCATTTGGACGCGGCGCTGCGCTCCGTCCGGGCGCAGACCTGGCAGGCGTGGGAACTGTGCCTTGCGGACGACGCTTCCGGCGATCCGGCCGTGCGGGAGATCATCCTGCGCCATGCCGGGGAGGACAGCCGCATCCGCCCCGTGTTTCGTCCCGTGAACGGCCATATCTGCGCCGCCAGCAACACGGCGCTGGAAAACGCGCGCGGAGACTGGTGCCTGCTGGCGGATCACGACGACGTGCTGCCGCCGGAGGCGTTCGAACTGGTGGCGGAAGCCATCGCCCGCTCGCCGGGCGCGCGGGCCGTGTTTTCGGACGAAGACCGCCTGGACGACGATCCCCGGGGCCGCAACGGGCCGGAAGGGCTTGGCAGCCCGCTGTTCAAGCCGGGTTTTGATCCGGATTTGCTGCTGGCCTGCAATGCCGTCAGCCATCTGGGCGCGTACCATACGGAGACGTTGCGCCGCCTTGGCGGGTTCCGGCCGGGCACGGAAGGCTCGCAGGATTACGACCTGGCCCTGCGCGTGCTCGCGGACGCCGGGCCCGGGGCCTTCGTCCATGTGCCGCGCGTCCTCTACCACTGGCGGCGTTACGCGCAAAGCACGTCCATGGCGGAGGGCTCGGCTCCCCGCGTGAAAGAGGCCGCACTGCGCGCGCGGCGGGATTTCGCGGCCGCCGCGGGCTGGCCGGCGGACATTGCCGAACGGCCGGGCTCAAGCTATGCGGATGTCCGCTTCCGCCCCCCTGATCCCGCGCCGCTTCTGACGCTGATCGTGCTGCTCGAAAGCGCCGGGCGGGGCGACGCGTTGCGTGCCCTGCTGGAGCGCGTGGGTTACGCCAAGCGCGAAATCGTGCTGGCCTTCCCGGACGACGCCCCGGCGGATGCGCGCAAGGAAGCCGGGCGCCTCGCCGCCCGGCACGGCGCGCGCTGCGCCGCATTTTTGGACGCGCCGGCGCTGGCGCGCGGCAAAATTCTCGGCTTTGTCCGGGCGGGCGACATACCTCTTGAGCCCGACTGGCCCGGCCCGGCCGTGGGCGCGTTGTGCCGCGCGGGCGTGGCCGTGGCGGGCTGCCGGAGTTTTGCCCCCGGCGGTTTTTTGCGCGGCGCGGGCTATGCGGCGGGTTACACGGCTCCCGATGCCGTTCCCGGCGCAGCGGGGGCCGGACTGTGGATGTGCCCGGCTTACGCCGGCCTGCACCGGGATTCTGGCGGCTACTTCCAGCAGGCGCACCTTGCGCGTTCCGTGCCCGCCGTTTATGGGAGCGGCCTTTTTTGCCGCAAAAAGCTTTGGGAGCGGCTGGGCGGCTTCCGGCCCGCAATGGGCGCGCTTGCGGACGCGGATTTCTGCCTGCGGGCCTGGCGTGAAAATCACGGGGAGCACGGGCGCAGCGTGATCGCGCCGGGGGCCGACCTGCTGAGCGCGCACCCGTTGGAACCTGTCCGGGCGGAGGGCGCGTTTGCCGACGCCTGGGGCGATCTTCTGCGTGATCATCTGCCGTTCCAGAGCCCGCACCTGGCCTGGGCTCCCGGCGGCTGGCGTTTCCGGCGTCCCGGCCCGCGCGGCGAAACCGCGCTGGCAATGCGCGGCAAAACAGCGTAAGCTGCGGCATCTTTTGCCACGGAATCGCCATGACCATGAATGAACGCCGCCTGCTGCTCCATATCAACTGGGGCCTTGTCATCACGTCGCTGCTGCTGTTCACCGCGGGCATCATCAATCTCTACTCCGCCAGCGGCGTGCTGCAGGAAGGCGGGGTCATCCTCGCCTCGTACTACCAGAAGCAGCTTGTCTGGGGCCTGACCGGCCTTGTCGTCATGCTGTGCTGCACGGTGATCGACTACCGCCGTTTTGAGCGCCTGGCCATTCCGGTCTACATCGCGGTGCTGGTTTTGCTCTGCCTGGTGCCCTTCATCGGCAAAACCGTTTACGGCGCGAAACGCTGGATCGATCTCGGCGTGGTCAATATCCAGCCGAGCGAGCTGGCCAAATTCACCGTGCTGATCCTGGGGGCCAAGGTTCTGGCCAAGCAAAGCGATACGCTGGGCTGGCGGCAGCTTGGCAAGGTGCTGGCCATCGGGCTTTTGCCCTTCGCCCTCATCGTGCGGCAGCCGGATTTGGGCACCGCCCTGACCGTGCTGGCGCTGCTGGGCGGCATGGTGCTGTTCCACGGCGTCAAATGGAGGGTGCTGCGCGTTTGCCTTGTGGCCGTGCCGCTGCTCCTGCCGCTGGGCTGGTTTGTGCTGCACGACTACCAGCAGGAGCGGATCCTGACGTTTCTGGAGCCCAGCCGCGATCCCAAGGGCGCCGGCTACCACATCATCCAGTCGCAAATCGCCATCGGATCGGGCGAAATGTTCGGCAAGGGCTTCCAGGGAGGAACCCAGAGCCAACTGCGCTTTTTGCCGGAAAAGCATACCGACTTCGCCATCGCCGTGCTGGGCGAGGAGTGGGGTTTTGTGGGCTGCATGGGCCTTGTGGTGCTGTTCTGCCTTTTTCTTTCCTCCATTTACAACACAGTGCGCGACGCCAAGGACAGATTCGGCAGCATGCTGGCGGCCGGGATCTTCTTTTATTTTTTCTGGCAGATCGTGATCAATATTGGTATGGTCGTGGGTCTTATGCCTGTCGTGGGCATGCCGCTGCCGTTCATCAGCTACGGCGGCAACGCCATGCTCGTCAATTGCGCGCTTCTCGGCATCGTGTTCAACGTGTCGGCGCGGCGCTTCGTCTTTAAAAGTTGATTCCGGAGACCAAGGAGCGGATGTGAGCAGAGAAGAAATCAATGCCTTCCTCGGAGCCGGCACGGTTTACCACGGCAAACTTTCCTTTCAGGGCGCCGTGCGCGTGGACGGCGAATTCAGCGGCGAAATCATGTCCGACGGCACGCTTATCGCGGGCAAGGATTCGGTTATCAACGGCGATTTGCGCGTGGGCGAACTGGTGTTGTCCGGCGCTTTTGTCGGCGAAGTCCGGGCCAAGCGGCGCGTCCTGATCCACAAGGGCGGCGTGCTGTCCGGCACGGTGATCAGCCCGGCCCTGGTTGTGGAGGAGGGCGCGGTGCTGGACGGCTGCGTCCATATGCGCGAAACGCCCGGCGACGCCGTGGCCCTGCCCGAAGGCGTCGCGTAAACATCCCGGCGGACTGAGGGCGCGTTTTTTTGGGGAGGGAGTCTTTTTCCCATCCCGAGCGGAAAAAATCGTCCAAAGCCTGCGCGGCGGGAAAAACCGGAGCTTTCGCGTCCAGAAAAATCGGGCGCGCCTTTGACAAAATACAGCCGAAAGGTTAGAAATCCGTCGATGCGGCGCGTTGTAACGCCCGCGCCGGCCACCTGATTTTTTCGATCCATTCCGGAGGGCTTGTGATCAGCATCAATCCTTATGTCCTTATCATTCAGGTCGTCAACTTCCTGATCTGTCTGGCGCTGCTCAACTGGCTGATCATCCGCCCCATCCGCTCCGTGCTGGCCCTGCGCCGTGAAAAGAACGACGCCCTGCGCGCCGAGGCCGACGCCCGCAACGCCGAAGCAGCCCTCAAGCTGGATTCGTACGAGGCCCGCCTGGCCAGGGCGCGCGCCGCCATGGCCGCCGAGCGCGACGAAGCCAAGCTGACCGCCTATCAGGCCGCCCAGACCCGCGCCGAAGCCGCGGGCGGCGAGGCCAGAACCATTCGCAAAGAAGCCACGGATCGCCTGCAGGCCGAGAGCGCGGAAGCGCGCCGCCTCCTGTCCGATCGCGTGCCGGATTTCGCCAGGCAGGCCCTGACCCGGATGCTGGGCGCCTGAGTTTGTCGCGCCCTCCGCGCCGGCCTTGCGCGGAACGGCAGAACCCTTGGTGTAAGGAGCAAGGCGTGCGTATCATCTGTTATGCGTTTGTCATGGCCATGGCCGCTTTTTTCGCCGGAACCGGCGCGGCTTGGGCTTCCGAGGGCGGGCTGCCCTGGGGCAATTTTGCCCTGCGCGTCCTTAACGCCGCCATTTTCGTCGGCATCATCTGGTATGCCGCCAGCGGCCTGATCAAAAAATATTTCTTTGGCCGGCGCGAAGCCATTGTGAAGGAAATGGACGATCTGGCGCGCGCCAAGGCGGACGCCCTCGCCCGCCTCGCGGAAATGGAAAAGCGCGTGGCCGGCGTGGAAGCCGAGTGCGAGGCCCTCCTTGCCGAAGGCCGCGTTCAGGCCGAGCGCCTGAAGGCCTCCATCCTGGCCGAGGCGGAAAAGCAGGCCGCGCAGATTCTGGAGCAGGCCCGCCGCAGCGCCGAGCAGGAAGGCCGCGCCGAATGGAACGCCATCCGCGCCCAGCTTGCGGAAGAAGTTGTGGCCGCGGTGGAGCAGGGCATTTCTGGCCGGCTTGATCAGGCCGCGCACCAGAAACTCATCAATAAATCGCTGACCAAGGTGGTGATCCAGTGATCGGCAATGTTGTTGCCCGGCGCTATGCCTCCGCGCTTTTCGCTTTGGGAAGCGAGGCGGGCATGGCGGAAATGGAGCGTTACGGCCAGACCTTGCAGGCGCTGAGCGGCGCGCTGGAAGAATCGCCCCGCCTGAGCGACGCCTTTCGTACCCCCGTGCTCGGCATGGACGAGAAGAAAGGCCTGGTTCGCTCTCTTCTGGAAAAAGCGGGCGCGGGTGAAATGGAACGCCGCTTTTGCGAACTTTTGGCCGACAAGGGGCGTCTGCCGCTGCTCCCGGCCATCGCGACGGATTATTCGGCGCTGCTGGACGAGGCCAGGGGCCTCAGCCGCGGCGTGCTGACAACCGCCGTTGCATTGGATGCCGAGCGTCAATCGGCTATTACCGCGCAATTGGAATCACAAACCGGGCACAAGCTGGAGCTTGCCTACACCGTTGATCCCGCCATCCTTGGCGGCCTCGTGCTGAAAATCGGCGATACGGTGTTGGACGCAAGCCTGCGCGCGCAGCTCGACAACCTCAGGGAATCCATCAAGAGGGGTGAGTAGGCCATGCACATCAAGGCTGAAGAGATCGGCAAAATCATTGAGGAGCAGATCCGCAATTACGACCAGCGCGTCGAAATGAGCGAGACCGGCACCGTGTTGTACGTGGGCGACGGCATCGCCCGCGTCTACGGCGTCCACAACGCCATGTCGATGGAACTGCTGGAGTTCCCCGGCGGGCTCATGGGCATGGTGCTCAACCTTGAAGAGGACAACGTCGGCGTGGCGCTTCTGGGCGACGACTCCGGCGTTAAAGAAGGCGATCCGGTCAAACGCACGGGCCGCATCTTCTCCGTGCCCGTGGGCGAAGCCGTGGCCGGCCGCGTGCTCAACCCCCTGGGCCAGCCCCTGGACGGCCAGGGCCCCGTCGAAACGTCCGAAACCCGTCCCGTGGAGCTTAAAGCTCCGGGCATCATGGCGCGCAAAAGCGTGCACGAGCCCATGGTGACGGGCATCAAGGCCATCGACGCCATCACGCCTATCGGACGCGGCCAGCGCGAACTGATCATCGGCGACCGCCAGGTGGGCAAGACCGCGGTGTGCGTGGACGCCATCATCGCCCAGAAAAACACGGGCGTGCACTGCTTCTACGTGGCCATCGGCCAGAAAAAATCCACCGTGGCCCTTGTGGCGGAAACGCTGCGCAAGCACGGCGCCATGGAATACACGACGATCATCTCGGCTTCGGCTTCCGAGCCCGCGCCCTTGCAGTACATCGCCGCCTATTCCGGCTGCACCATGGCCGAATACTACCGCGACAACGGCAAGCACGCCCTGATCATCTACGACGACCTTTCCAAGCAGGCCGTGGCCTACCGCCAGATGTCGCTGCTGCTCCGCCGTCCTCCCGGCCGCGAAGCCTTCCCCGGCGACGTGTTCTACCTGCACTCGCGTCTTCTGGAGCGCGCCGCCAAGCTCAGCGACGATCTGGGCGCGGGCTCGCTGACCGCCCTGCCGGTCATCGAAACGCAGGCGGGCGACGTGTCGGCCTACATTCCCACCAACGTGATTTCCATCACGGACGGCCAGATCTTCCTGGAGTCCAACCTGTTCAACGCCGGCATCCGCCCGGCCATCAACGTGGGCATTTCGGTGTCCCGCGTGGGCGGCGCGGCGCAGATCAAGGCCATGAAACAGGTGGCGGGCACGTTGCGCCTCGACCTCGCGCAGTACCGCGAAATGGCGGCCTTCGCGCAGTTCGGCTCCGATCTGGACAAGGCCACCAAGGCCACGCTGGATCGCGGCGCCCGCATGACCGAGCTTTTGAAGCAGCCCCAGTACCGGCCGTTGCCCACGGAAGAGCAGGTGGCCTCCATCTTCTCCGCCGCGCGCGGCCATCTGGACGACATCCCCGTGGATCAGGTGCTGCCTTTTGAAGCGGGCTTTCTGGACATGCTGCGCACGGCCAAGCCCGACATCCTCGCGGATATCGCCGGCCGGGCCAAAATCGACGACGATCTCGAAGCTCGGCTCAATGCGGCCGTCAAGGAATTCAAGGCGACCTTCCAGGCGAGCAAGGGGTAATCCATGCCTTCGCTGAAAGACGTCAAACTCCAGATTGCCGGGATAGGCAAAACCAAGCAGATCACGAAGGCCATGGGTATGGTGGCCTCGTCGAAGCTGCGTGGGGCCCAGGGGCGCATTGAGCGCTTCCGGCCGTATGCCGCCAAGTTTGGGCAAATGCTGGGGGATCTCGCGGCCCGGAACGAAGGAGCCGACCACCCTCTGCTCCAGGCCCACGAAAAGCCGGAACATGTCGTCATCTTGCTGGTGACTTCGGATCGCGGCTTGTGCGGGGGCTTTAACGTCAACCTTATTTCCAAGGCCTTTGCGTTGGCAAAAACCAAGCAGGCGGAAGGCAAAACCGTCCGTTTCATCTGCGTGGGGCGCAAAGGGCGCGATGCGGTGCGCAAATCGCCGTACGAGCTTCTTGAGGCCCACCTGGACGTCATGGGTTCGTTTGCCTTCCCTCTGGCGTCGCGCCTGGGGCAGACGGTGTCGCGCCTTTACACCGAATACGCCGCGGACGAGGTTTGCCTTGTCTACAGCGAATTCGCCAGCCTGGCCCGCCAGGTGCCCACGGTGCTGCCGCTCCTGCCCATCCTGCCGGCCGAAAAAACGGACGGCGCGGATGCGAGCCTGGAGTACATTTACGAACCTGAAGTGGGAACGCTTCTGGCGGAGCTTTTGCCGCGCTATGTAAACGTGCAGCTTTACCGGGGTCTTCTGGACACCTCCGCCAGTGAAAACGCCGCCCGTATGGCCGCCATGGACAACGCCACGCGCAACTGCGACGACCTGATCGGCTCGTTGACCCTCTTGTACAACAAGACGCGGCAGGCGGCGATCACCAGCGACCTTATGGATATTGTCGGCGGCGCCAACGCGCTGCAAAGTCAGTAGGAGTTTGAGGGATGACAGCAACCAAAGGCCAAATTGTCCAGGTCATCGGCGCCGTTGTGGACGTGGCTTTCCCGGAGGGAAAGCTGCCCAACATCTTCAACGCGCTCGAAATAGCCAACTACAACAACCCCAACGCGCCGGATCTGGTGTGTGAAGTGGCGCAGCACCTCGGCAACAACGTGGTGCGCACCATCGCCATGGACGCCACCGACGGCCTCGTGCGCGGCATGGAAGCCGTGGACACCGGCAAGCCCATCATGGCCCCGGTGGGCAAAGCGGCCGTGGGCCGCATCCTCAACGTTGTCGGCAAGCCGGTGGACGGCCTCGGCCCCGTCGAGACGGACAAGTACCTGCCCATCCACCGCCCCGCGCCCGAGTTCACCGCGCTGAACACCAGCGTGGATCTGCTTGAAACCGGCATCAAGGTGGTGGACTTGCTCATTCCCTTCCCGAAGGGCGGCAAGATCGGCCTCTTCGGCGGCGCGGGCGTGGGCAAGACCGTGGTGCTTCTGGAAATGATCAACAACATCGCCAAGCAGCACGGCGGCAACTCCGTGTTCGCCGGCGTGGGCGAGCGCACGCGTGAAGGCAACGACCTTTACCACGAGCTGAAGGACGCCGGGGTTCTGGAGCGCGCCGTGCTGGTTTACGGGCAGATGAACGAGCCCCCCGGAGCCCGCGCCCGCGTGGCCCTGACCGCTCTCGCCAACGCGGAATATTTCCGCGACGAAGAGCATCAGGACGTGCTGCTGTTCATCGACAACATCTTCCGCTTCACCCAGGCCGGTTCCGAAGTGTCGGCCCTGCTGGGCCGCATGCCCTCGGCCGTGGGTTACCAGCCCACCCTGGGCACCGACCTCGGCGGCCTGCAGGAGCGCATCACCTCCACCAAGTCCGGCTCCATCACGTCCGTGCAGGCCGTGTATGTGCCCGCCGACGACCTGACCGACCCCGCGCCGGCCACCACGTTCGCCCACCTGGACGGCACGCTGACCCTGTCGCGCGCCATCTCCGAACTGGGCATCTACCCGGCCGTGGATCCCCTGGACTCCACCTCGCGCATCCTCGACCCCAACGTGGTGGGCGTGGAGCATTACACGGTGGCCCGCCAGGTGCAGCAGGTTCTGCAAAAGTACAAAGACCTGCAGGACATCATCGCCATCCTCGGCATGGACGAGCTTTCGGACGAGGACAAGGTTACGGTGTCCCGCGCGCGGCGCATCCAGCGCTTCCTGTCCCAGCCTTTCCATGTGGCGGAAGTGTTCACCGGCACGCCGGGCGTTTACGTCAAGCTGGAAGACACGGTCAAGGGCTTCAAGGGCCTCTTGAGCGGCGAATACGATTACCTTTCGGAAACCGACGTGTTCATGGTGGGCAACATTGAGTCCGCCATCGAAAAGCACAACAAGCGCAAGGACGCGTAGGAGGCCCCATGGAAGGTCTCCATCTCGAAATCGTCACGCCTGACAAGGTGGTGCTGGACGCGGACGTGGATTACGTCGGCGCTCCCGGTGTGGACGGCGCGTTTGGCGTGCTGCACGGGCATATTCCGCTGCTTTCCGCCCTGCGGGTGGGCGAGCTGTATTACCGCAAAGGAAACGCCACGCACTGGGTTTTTGTGTCCGGCGGTTTTTCCGAAGTGGCGGACAACAGGGTGACGGTTCTGGCCGAAGCGGCGGAACTGGCGGCCGACATAGACGTGGAACGGGCCAAACGCGCCATGGAGCGCGCCCAGAAACGCCTGGAAACGCACGACCCGTCCGATATCGACTTCCTGCGGGCGCAAGCCGCGCTCAACCGGGCCATACACCGGCTGAACGTTTCGGGCGGCCGCTGAGTCATTGGGTTGACAGATTGCAGTCAGGGGGAAGTTCGCTTCCCCCTGTTTTTTTGCGCGCGCCCGGAGCAGAGCGCCGCGCGCTTCCGCTGTTGACGCTCCCGCGCCGCGCCCGTATATTGGAATTCCCGCCGTGTGCCCGGCAGGCCGGCAAGGCGGCGCTTCTGGTGCCCATTTTGTTCTCCCACGGAATTGGAAAGGAGTTTCTATGAACAACATCACTGTGATCGGCGCGCAATGGGGCGATGAAGGCAAGGGAAAGGTCGTCGACCTGCTCAGCCAGGACGTGGATATCGTGGTTCGCTTCCAGGGCGGCAACAACGCCGGCCATACGGTGATCGTGGGCGACGAACGCTATGTGCTGCATGTGATCCCTTCCGGAATTCTGCATCCGGGCAAAATGTGCGTCATCGGCAACGGCGTGGTGCTGGACCCCGAAACGTTTCTGGAGGAAGTGGACGCCCTGTCGGCCAAGGGCATCGACGTCAGCCCTGAGCGGCTCAAAATCAGCCCCAAGGCGCATTTGATCATGCCGTACCACCGCACGCTCGACGCCGTGCGCGAAGGGCACAGCGCGGAAGCCCGCCTTGGCACCACGGGACGCGGCATCGGCCCCTGCTATGAGGACAAGAAGGCCCGCATCGGCATCCGCGCGGGCGATCTGGCCGAGCCGGGCCTTGTGCTGCGCAAGGTGACGGAAGCCCTGCGCGAGAAAAACGTGCTGTTCACCGCGCTGTACAACATTCCCGCCATGGAGCCGGAAGAGGTGCACGGCAAGCTGCTTTCCTACGCGCCGCGCATTCTGCCGTATCTGGACGATATTTCCGGGCTTGTCCTGGGCGCTCAGGCCGAGGGCCGCCGCGTGCTGTTCGAGGGCGCGCAGGGCGTCATGCTGGACATCGATCACGGCACCTACCCTTACGTCACGTCGTCCAACACCGTGGCGGACAACGCGGCGGTGGGCTCCGGCGTGCCCAGCAGCGCCATCGACACCAGGGTGGCCATCGTCAAGGCCTACACCACCCGCGTGGGCGCGGGCCCCTTTCCCACGGAACTGGACGGCCCGATCGGCATCCATCTCCAGCAGAAGGGGAACGAAGTGGGGGCCACCACGGGCCGCACGCGCCGTTGCGGCTGGCTGGACATTCCCGTGCTGCGCGAAAGCGTGCGCCTGTGCGATCCCACGGCCATAGCCCTGACCAAGATCGACGTGCTGGGCGGCATGGAGCAGATCCAGATTTGCGTGCACTATAAATACCAGGGGCAGACGGTGGACTATCCGCCGCAGACGCCCAACGCCCTGGCCCGCGTGATTCCGGTCTATGAAGTCCTGCCCGGCTGGAGCGAGGACATCAGCGTCTGCCGCTCGTGGGATGCCCTGCCCGCCAACGCCAAAGCCTATGTGGAACGGGTGGAGGCGCTGCTTGGCGTGCGCATTCCGCTGGTTTCCGTCGGCCCGGATCGGCAGCAGATCATTCGGCGCTGAGCCCGGCCCGTCAACGTGTTTGGCCCGCCCTTTTTCGGATGGGCGGGCCTTTGTTTTTTTAAGCAATGGAGCGCGCAATGGCCGATGACCAACGGCACGCCCAAAATGCCCAAAGTGCCCAAAGTGCCCAAAGTGCCAAGGACGCCAGGGAAGCGGCGGACGCCATGCCGAGCCCGGAAGAGGCCGTGGCGGCGTTTGCCCCTGCCCGAAGCCCCTTGCTGGAGCGCCCGCGCAACATGCTGCGCGAGTGGAGCGCCCGGCCGCCCCAGCTGATCCATCTGGAAGGCGGGGAAAACGCGGAGCGCGTGGCGCTGGCGCTGTGGTGGGCGGCGCTTTTAAACTGCGAAGCGGGCGCGCCGTGCCTGGCCTGCCCGTCCTGTTTGCGGATAGGCGCGGGGCTTGCGCCGGATCTGATTGTGCTCGACGGCCGTCAGGGCAGCATCAAGATCGACGACGTGCGCGCGCTGCGCCCGCTGCTGGGCGAACCGCCGCGCTTTGGCCGTTCGCGCGTCATCGTGATGGCCGAGGCGCAGGCGCTTGGCGTGGAAGCGGCCAATTCGCTGCTCAAGGCGCTGGAAGACCCCTGCCGCGACACCTGTTTTGTGTTCACGGTTCCCCAGCGGGAGCGGCTTTTGCCCACGTTGGTTTCGCGCGGCTGGGTGGTGACGCTGCCCTGGCCGGATCCCGGCCGGGACATGCCGCAGGCTGTGCGGGAATGGGAAGAGGCGCTGGCCGCGTTTTTGTCCACAGGCAAGGGCTGGTTTGAGCACACGTCCGTCAAGGGCGCGGTGGACGCGCACATGGCGCAGCAGGTGGTGCTGGCCGCGCAAAAAGCGCTGGCCGCCGCGCTGGGCGGCCGTGCCGCGGGCCCGCTTGCGCGGCTGTGGCAAGGGCGCGACAGCCAGTTCCTCACCTCGGCGGACGACGTGCTGGCCCGCTGCCACGAAGCGCTGCAGGCGCAGGTCAACCCGGCCTATGTGCTGGACTGCCTGGCGTCCTGGCTGCACACGCTGCTGCGCGCGCAAGCCCATGAACGCGGCGCCCGCAAGGCTTGACAGGCGGGCGCTTCGTTCCTACTTCTCTCCCACTGTCGTCAAGGAGCATGCCATGGATACACCCGAAACCGATTTCAACCCTTTCCAGGTTCCCGTGGAAGAAGTTGAGAGCCCCCAGCTCAGCGACGAGGCTCTCCTCCAGACCTACCGGGAACGGCTTTGCACGTCGTGTGCCGTGGCTGCCGATGCGGAAGAGGTTCGCCTGCGCGCGCTGGCGGAGATGGAAAATTTCAAGAAGCGCCTGCAGCGCGAAAAAGACGAGCAGGCCCGCTACGCCACGGAAAACGTGCTGGCCAGCCTTTTGCCCACGCTGGACAATTTTGAGCTGGCCCTGCAATACGGCAGCCAGGTGGAAGCCTGCAAGGATCTGATGATGGGCGTGGAAATGACCCGCAAGCTCCTGTTGGACGCGCTGAAAACGCACGGCCTGGAGCCGGTGGGCGCGGAAGGCGACGCTTTTGACCCCGCGCTGCACGAAGCGTTGGGCCAGGAAGAAAGCGCGCGCGTGCCCGCCGGGCACATTCTCAAGATCATGCAGCGCGGCTACCGGCTGAAAGAGCGTACGATACGCCCCGCCAAGGTGATCGTCAGCGCCAGGTCGGCGTCGCATCTGGACGCAACGGTTTAAGCCCGCGCGGCTGTTGTGTTGGGGGCGGCCTGGCCGCCCCTGTGCATTTAAAGCATTGGTTCCCGGCCTGAATTGGGCTATCCTGCGCGTATCCCCCATTTCAGCACGAGGATAACGTCATGCGGTTTTTAGTATCTCTTTGTTTTGTTCTGGCCGCCGCAACGCCCGCGTTCGCGGCTTTTGAAGGCCCCGGCGCGGACACTTGCCGCACGGCGGCGCAGGCTCTGCAACTGCCCGACGACACGCCCTGCGTCCTGGAAGGGCATATTGTGGAGAAATTGGCGTCCGACAAGGATGAATACCGGTTTCGCGACGCAAGCGGCGCTATTACGGTGGATATTGACGCCAAAGATTTCGGCGGCCGCGCCGTGACGCCGGAAACCAGGGTGCGCCTGTACGGCGAGGTGGACAAGTCCTGGACGGGCAAGCGGCAAGTGGACGTGGACAGGCTGGAAGTGCTGCCCTGACGCTTGCCTGACAGCATCCCTCAAGCCGCCTCACCTCGCCCCATCATAGGGGGGGACTCCCCCGGAATTCAGGCCGCGGGCGCTTCGAAAAAGGCCCGGAACGCCAGGGTGGTGGCGTGGATGTCGGCCACGGAGGCGATTTCGAACGGGCTGTGCATGCTCAGCAGCGCGGGCCCCATGTCGATCACGTCCATGCCGTAGGCGGCCAGAAAGAGCGCCACGGTGCCGCCGCCGCCCATGTCCACCTTGCCGAGTTCCGCCATTTGCCAGGGGATGTTGTGGGCCGCCAGCACGCCGCGCAGCCAGCCGATGTACTCCGGATGCGCGTCGTTGGCGCCGTATTTGCCGCGCGAGCCCGTAAACTTGGAAAACGACGGCCCGTAGCCGATCAGCGCGGAGTTCTGCTTTTCGTGCAGATCCTGCCAGTCGGGGTCGATGGAGGAGTGCACGTCGGCCGAAATCGCCCGGCTGGCCAGCATGAGCTTGCGGAAGCTGGTTTTGGGCTCCCAGGCTTCCAGCACGTCGCGCACGCAGTATTCAAAAAAGCGCGAACTCGCGCCCGTGGAACCTTCGGAGCCGATTTCCTCCTTGTCCCAAAAAATCAGGCAGGTGGTCTGCTCCGGGGTTTTGGCGGCCAAAAAGGCTTCCAGCGCGGTGAACACGCAGGCCCGGTCGTCCTGGCCGTAACCGCCCACCAGGGAGCGATCCAGCCCCACAAAACGCGCCGGCCCGGCCGGCACGGCCTGAAGCTCGGCCGAGAGCAGATCCTCTTCCGTCACGCCGTACGCCTGGTGCAAAAGATGCAGGATGTGGGCCTTGACGGGTTCGGATTCTTCGTCCTTTTTGCCCTTTTTGGCCGCGCGCGGCTGGTGGCCCATGACGAGGTTGAGTTTTTCCGCCTCAAAAGCGTCCGCAACGGTTTTGCTGTCCTGCTTTTTGGCCAGATGCGGCAGCAAGTCCGCGATGGTGAACACGGGGTCGGATTCTTTTTCGCCCAGGATCACCGGCAGGGTCACGCCGTCCTTGCGCGTGATCACGCCGTGCACGGCCAGCGGGCGGGCCAGCCACTGGTATTTGTGGATGCCGCCGTAATAGTGCGTTTTGGCCTGGCCGATGCCCACCTGTTCGATCAGGGGGCGCTGCTTGAGATCAAGGCGCGGGGCGTCGGTATGGGCGCTGACCAGCCGGATGCCTTCCGCAAGCGGGCGGCGGCCCTTGCGCACGGCAAAAAGCGCTTTGCCGCGCAGGGTCATGTAGCCGTTCTTCGCGCCCACGCCAGGGCAAAAGCCCTCGCTTTCCAGGCGATCCTGGACGGCGCGCACGGTTTCGCGCTCGGTTTTGCAGGCGGATAAAAAATCGATATAGGCCCGGGCCAGCGCGGCCATGGCTTCGGTGTCGGCGGCGTAGCGTTCCCAGGCGGATTGCGGGGCGTAAGTCAGGGGGTCCATACGAGTCCTTTATGGGGGAGAGGGGTCAGGCGCGTGTTAACGCGTAAGGGCGCTTACAAGCGCGCGCGCCGCGTCGGCCATGTCGGCGTCGGACAGCGTGCGCGGATCAAGCAGAAAAGCGTCCGCCTCCACGCGGCCGACCAGCGGAAGCTCGGCGTCGAGCAGGCGGGCGCGCAACGTGTCCGGCGAAATAAGCAGCGGCGCGACGGCCACCAGCGTGGTGGGCAGATCGCGCTCGGGAAACGAGCCGCCGCCCACACGGGAAACGCCGGGCCGTAGCGTCACGCCGGCCAGCTCGCGCGGCAGGCGGGCGCGCAGGGAGCGGCGCAGCCGGGCGGCGCGCGCGGCCAGTTCCCTGGGCGGCATGGTCATCATGCGCAGCGTGGGGATGCGGGCCAGCGCCTTGTCGGGATCCAGGTACAGGCGCAGCGTGGCTTCCAGGGCCGCAAGCGTCAGCTTGTCGCAACGCAGGGCGCGCAGAAGCTGGTTGCGCAGCATGGGTTCTATGTAGCGCGCCTTGCCTGCGATGATGCCCGCCTGCGGGCCGCCGAGCACCTTGTCGCCGGAAAAGGTCACCACGTCGGCCCCGGCTTCCAGCACGCCGCGCACGGTGGGCTCGCCGGGCAGGCCGTAGGGCGCGAAGTCCAGCAGGCTGCCGCTGCCCAGATCCTCCAGCAGGGGAAGGTTGTGGGCGTGGGCTATGGCGGCCGTTTCGGCTGCCGAAACCTCGGCATGAAAGCCCGCGATGGTGTAATTGGAGGTATGAACGCGGAGCAGGGCGCGGGTTTGCTCGTTGATCGCGCCTTCGTAGTCGGCCCGGCGGGTGCAGTTGGTGGTGCCCACTTCGCGCAGCAGGGCGCCGCCGCGCGCCATCACATCCGGGATGCGGAAACTGCCGCCGATTTCCACAAGCTGCCCGCGCGAAACCACAACCTCGCCGCCGCTGGCCAGGGTGTCCAGCATCAGCAGCACGGCCGCCGCGTTGTTGTTGACCACCAGGGCGGCTTCCGCGCCGGTGATTTCGCGGATCAGGGCCTCGGCCACGCTGTGGCGCTGCCCGCGGCCGCCGGAGGCGAGATCGTATTCCAGGTTGCAGTAGCCTGCGTTGCCGGCCACGGCGTTCAGCGCTTCTTCCGGCAGGACGGAGCGCCCGAGATTGGTGTGGATGACGACGCCGGTGGCGTTCAGCACGCGCCGCAGCGAGGGGCGCAGGCCGCGCAGGACGAAATCGGCCAGATCCGGCAGCAGGGCGCCCAGGCTGAGGGCGGTGGCCTCGGTGACGCGCCCGGCGCGGATATCGCCGCGGCGCTGCTCCAAAAAGGTCTGCACAAGGCCGCGCGTCAGGGAGCGGGGAGCGGCGGCGCGGTCGTCCAAACGTCCGGCCAGGGCCGTCAGGCAGGCGTCAACCGAGGGCAGGGCCTGAAAAAGCGTGGGCATGGTTTCCTCTTCCGCTCAGCGCAGGGCGCACGCGACGATGGGTTCGCGTTCCGGCTGGAGCGCACGGGGAAAAAGAGTAAAGAATTCCCCCAGCAAATACAAGGAGCCGCACACCAGCACGGGGCCGGACAGCGCAAACTTGTCCAGACTGTCAAGCGCGGCGGCCAGATCGCTGGCGGGAAAAGCTTCCGCGCCAAACCGGCCGAGCAGGGCGGCCAGTTCGGTTCCGGGGCAGGCCCGTTCATTGCCGGCTATCGTCGGGGCCAGCACGGGCGCGCCGCGCGCGATGTCGCGCACGAGGGCGGCCAGCGCTTCGGGGTTTTTGTCGCGCAGGCAGGAAAAGATCACGGCGGCGGGCGGGCGATCGCGCATGGCTTCACGCAGGGCGCTCATGCCGTGCGGGTTGTGCGCGCCGTCCAGCACAAAGTCGGTTTCCCCGCGCGGCGTGGCCAGACGGACGTCCTGCAACCTGCCGGGAATAAAAGCCTGCCCCAGGCCGCGCCGGATCGCGTTTTCGTTGTTCTGCCAGCCCATGCCTTCCGCCAGAACGCTCCAGGCGGTCAGCGCCGTGCGCGCGTTGGTGCTTTGGTGCGGGCCGCGCAGGCCGAGCGGGGTTCGTTCGGGCAGGATGTCCGGCGCGTCGGGCTCGAGCAGGCGCAGCGGCAAACGGAGCGCGCGGGCTTTGCCCTGGAGCGCGGCGGCGGCTTCCGGCTTTTGCGGAGCGCTGACGGCGGCAAAAAGGCCGGGCCGCATGGCGTCGGCCTTGTCCGCGGCTATGGAGGCCAGATCCGGCCCCAGAACCGCCTGATGGTCAAGCGCAATGGGCGTAAAGCAGACCATGTGCGCGGGCAGGGCGGTGGTGGCGTCGTGCCTGCCGCCCAGCCCGGCCTCAAAGATCAGCAGATCGGGTTCGGTATCGCCAAACGCCATCCAGGCCATGACGGTCAACAACTCAAAATAGGTGAGATCGGGCTCCGCCGCCAGGGCTCTTTCCGCCAGATCCGGCCAGGCGGCCCTGGGCAGTTCTTTTTCATTAAGACGGATGCGCTCGGCGGGGCTGACAAAATGCGGCGACGTGTACAGGCCGGCCCGGAAACCGTGGGCCATGGCCAGGGACTGCAAAAAAGCGGACGTGGATCCCTTGCCGTTGGTGCCCACCACCTGCACCACGGGGCAGGGCGGGCGTTTGGCCTTGGCGAGAGCCCGCTTCATGCGGCCCAGCGACAAATCCATGTGAAAAAGCCCCAGCTTGTCGAGGTACGCCTCCACATCCGCAAAAGAGGAAAAACGGGGGCGGGCCGTCATGTTCGCGCCTTTTTGCGCGCGACCTCGGCCCGCAGCCAGCCGTACCACGCTTCCAGGCCCTGCCCCGTGCGGCAGGACACTTCCAGAATGTCCAGGCCGGGGTTCAGGCGGCGGGCGTGGGCCGACGCTTTGGCCACGTCAAAGTCCACATGGGGCAGCAGATCGATCTTGTTGATCAGGGCCACGCGCGCGCGGTGGAAGAGTTGGGGGTATTTTTCCGGCTTGTCGTCGCCTTCGGCCACGCTGAGCAGGGCGACCATGGCGTCTTCGCCGCAGTCGAACTCCACGGGGCAGACCAGGTTGCCCACGTTTTCGATGAACAGGATGTCCGGCGTTTCGGGGCCGAGAACGCGGAAGGCTTCGGCCACCATGGCGCTGGTCAGGTGGCAACCGCCGTCGGTGTTGATCTGCACGGCTTTGGCGCCGGTGGCGGCCACGCGGCGGGCATCGTTATCGGTTTGCGGATCGCCCTCGATAACGGCCATGCGGAATTCGGAAGCCAGATCGCGGAGCGTGCGCTCCAGCAGCGATGTTTTGCCGGAGCCCGGCGAACTGATCAGGTTGAGCGCCAGCACGCGCCGGGCCGCGAAGGCCGCGCGCAGATCGGCGGCGCTTTTGGCGTTGGCTTCCAGCACATTGCGTACCACGGGGATGTCCATAGCGTTCCTTTACGGATTACTCCGCTTCAAGATGATCCAGAAAAATGCCCTCGCCGGATTCCACGCGGCAGGCGCCAAGGTCGCCGCAGGAAGGGCAGGGCAAAAAGAGCGCGTTGCCCGGCGGGGTAAAAAGATGCTGGCAGCTTTGGCAGCGCAAAAGCAGGGGATCTTCCACCAGCTCAAGGCGCGCGCCCTCGTGCGGCGTGCCGAGCGTCAGCGCTTCAAAGCCCATGCGCATGGCTTCGGGCTCCACGCGATCCAGCGCGCCGTAGCGCACGCGCACCAGACGCAGCCGCGAGGCCCCGTGGGCGAGCAGTTCCTGTTCCGCTATTTCCAGCAGGCTTTGAACAAGCGAGATTTCGTGCATTTCAAGAAATTAGGCTAAAACCCGGCTTGCGTCCATAGGAGACGATTTTTTTCACATGGTTGGTATCATCCGGACTCTCTTGATTTCAGAAGGATTGGCCGCTACAACGGACGCAGCCGATACGCGGGGCATCTCTTTTTCGGTATAAGCCCTTTTTGCAGGAAGGACAGCACAATGGCTCAGGCCCAGTTTCTTGGAACCTATTCCGTTCGCGGCACGCTGGATGAAAAGGAAAACAAGGTCATACGCGGCCAGCGCAAGCAGTACTGGTTCGTATGGCAGGACGTCGCCGCCAAAAGCTATCTTGTGCAGCGGCTCGACAGCGCTTCTTTTGATCCGATCGGCGATCCGCGCCTCCTGCCTTCCAACACGTTTCGCCAGTCGTTTTCCCGCGAGCCGCACGTTACCGTGCTGCCCGTCATCCAGCCCGACGTGGCGGATTATATCGGCAAGGCCTTCGGCTCCGGCAAGGCGGAAAAAATCACGCTCGTCTCCGGATCGCCCGGGGCGCCCGCAACACCCGCCGGCGCGCGGGACACCGCTCCGCCCCCGCCCAACCCCGAAGTTGTGGACAAAAACCTGCGGGCGGCGTTCGCCAAGGGCGTCATGCGCCTGCGCCGGGGCGACCGGGAAATCGCCCTGCGCGAGTTCCAGCGCCTGGCCGCTGTAACGGAAGGCATCATTCCGGCGCATAAGCACATGTTTACGGATTTTGGCGTGGATTTGCGCAAAAGCAGGCTGCCGGAGCAGGCGCTCCAGCATTTTCAGCGGGCCGTGGATCTCTCGCCGGACGACAGCCACGCCCGCTTCAACATTGGCCGCATTTATTACGAGCTTGGCAAATATCGCCAGGCGGCCGCGCATTTGCAAAAAGCGCTGGATCTGGAACCCGATATGACGGAAGCCCAAAAGCTTTTGGCGCGGATTCCGGCCCGGGCGCGCGATTGAGGCAAAACGCGCCGGGCCCGGCGCGGAGGTGGGCATGAGCAGACGTTTTTTTGTGGTGTTTTGCGCCGTGATCATGGTGGCGCTGACCTGGCTTGCGATCCGCATTTTTTCCGAACCCGTGCCCTACACGCTGCGCGCGCCAACGGCCAAGGAGGAAGGCCCGAAACCCGAAGACTTCGTGCCCAACATCCCCCGGCCGGTTCTGCCCCCGGCCAGCGCCATGCACATGAGCGCCGGCGACAGCCTGCCCGTGACGGAGATGGAACCCGCGCCCCCGGCCGAGCCGCACGTCACGGCCCCGCTGGTTTCCGACAGGGCGGCCGGCTCGACGGCGATCACGCAGCCCTCCACGCCTCCCGCGCCGGAAGCCGCCAAGCCCGCGCCTCCCGCGGCCGCTGAATCCGCCCCGGCCAAACCCGCGCCCGCCGCGCCCGATCCTGCCGCAGCCCAGCCGGCCGCCGAGCCTTCCGTTCCCCAGGCGTCCGCCACATCCGCCGCGTCCGCCACGTCCGGGCAGGCCGCCGCGCCCGAACGCGCGCCGCTGGTCAGCAAAACCTCGCTGCCCGCCAAGGCCGGAATCAATGTGGTGACCTCCGCCACGCTGACCATGGACGGCGATACCGTGGTGCTGCGCCTGCAAGGCAACGCGCCGCTGCGGGGCAAAGCCTTTTTGATGGGCGGCCCGGATCGCGCGGTGCTGGATTTGCAGGGCGTCTGGTCGGCGGAAGCGCCCAAGGTGACCAGCAACCGCATGGTGCAGGCGCTGCGCGTGGGCAATCAGGGCCAGACCACGCGCTTTGTGTTCGACATGCGCGTCAAGCCGGGCAAAGTTTCCCTTAAGCAGGTGAACGACAAAACGCTGGAGCTGACCATCCGATGAACATCGACGGCCGCGCCTACCGCACCATCTGGATCGATCCGGCCAGCGACGAACTGCGCATCATCGATCAGACCCAGTTGCCGCACCGTTTTGCTATCCTGGCCCTTGCCTCGGTCAGCGACGTGTGCCGCGCCATCCGCGACATGCATGTCCGGGGCGCGGGGCTTATCGGCGCCACGGCGGCTTACGGCATGTGGATCGCGGCGCGCTCCGCCCCAGCTGATCCCGCCGCCTTTGCCGCCCGGCTGGGCGAAGACGCGGCCGCCCTTTTGGCCACGCGGCCCACGGCCAGCAACCTGGCCTGGGCGCTGCGGCGGCAGCTTGCCGTGCTGCAAGGCCTGCACGGGGCCGAAGCTATTGCGGCCGCGCGGCGCGAAGCCGAGGCCATAGCGGATGAGGACGCGGAATTTTGCCGGCGCATAGGCCTGCACGGCCGCGAATTGATCGCCGCCCTTGCCGCGAAAAAGCGCGGGCAAACCGTGCATGTTCTCACGCATTGCAACGCGGGCTGGCTGGCCTTTGTGGATTACGGCTCCGCGCTTGCGCCCGTCTATGCGGCGCACGACGCGGGCATCGACATCCATGTCTGGGTGGACGAAACCCGCCCCCGCAACCAGGGCGCGAGCCTGACCGCCTGGGAGCTCGGCAGGCACGGCGTGCCGCACGACGTGATCGTGGACAACGCGGGCGGGCACCTCATGCAGCACGGCATGGTGGACATGGTCATTACCGGCGCGGACAGGGTGACGCGCTGCGGCGACGCGGCCAATAAAATCGGCACCTATCTGAAGGCGCTGGCGGCCCGGGACAATAACGTGCCCTTCTACATCGCCCTGCCGTCCTCCACGTTCGACTTCGCGCTGTGCGACGGCGTGCGCGACATCCCCATCGAGGAGCGCGACCCGGCCGAAGTGCGCTGCCTGACGGGCGAAACAGCGGACGGCCGCCTGGAAACCGTGCGCCTGTGCCCCGCGTCTTCCCCGGCGCGCAACTGGAGTTTTGACGTTACGCCCGCCCGCCTGATCACGGGGTTGATCACCGAGCGCGGCCTGTGCGCCGCTTCGGAAGAGGGCGTGCTCGGCCTGTACCCGGAACAGCGCGCATGACTCCCCTGACGCCCCCGGCTCTCCTGCCGCGCGTGACGCCGGCCGAAGGCTACGTCAAATATAGCTGCGAGCACCACAGCGCGCCCGCGCCGGAACATCCGGATCTCGCGGAACTGGACGCCCTGCGCACCGGCCTTTTTGACGCGGGCCTGCTGGGCCAGATGCCGGACGGCGTGGGCTTCGGCAATGTTTCCGTGCGCGATGGCGAAGGTTTTGTCATCACGGCCACGGCCACGGGCTCGGCCCGCATTCTGGGCGAAGACGGCTACAGCCGGGTGGAATTCTGCCTGCCGGCACAAAACGCCGTGCGCTCGCGCGGCCCCCTGCCGCCCAGTTCCGAGGCGCTTTCGCACCATGCCGTGTACGCGGCAAGCCCGTCCGCGCGTTGCGTGGCGCATGTGCACAGCCGCCAGCTTTTTGATCGCCTGCTGGCGGAAGGCGTCCCGGCAACGCCGCCGGATGCCGCGTTCGGCACGCCGCAACTGGCCCGCACTATTGCGGAGCTGGTTGCCCTGCGTCCCCAGGAAGGCGTGATCGTCACCGCCGGGCACGAGGAAGGGCTGATCGTTTACGGCCCGTCCGTCGCCGCGGTGGGCGAGATGATCCGGACGCTTTCGCTTTTTACCTGTAACTGCGCGGCACGGAACGGACATGACGCATAAAATCGGCATCATCGGCGGCAGCGGACTGGAAAACCCCACTCTCTTGCAAAACCCGCGTGAACGCGACGTGAATACGCCGTGGGGCGCGCCGTCCTCCTCGCTGCTGGAAGGCGAAATCGCCGGCGTTCCCGTTGCCTTGCTCGCGCGGCACGGGCGCGAGCACACCATCCCGCCGTCGCAGGTCAACTACCGCGCCAATATCCAGGCGCTCAAGGACGCGGGCTGCACCCGGCTGCTGGTCAGCACGGCGGTCGGCTCGTTGCGCGAGGAAGTCCGGCGGGGTGACTTGGTGCTGCCCGATCAGTTCATCGATTTCACCCGCCACCGCTGCAACACGTTCCACGAGTCCTTCGCCCCGCATCTCCCCGTGCACGCCGCCATGCCCGATCCTTTCGATCCCGTGCTGCGCGCCGCATGCCTTGAGGAAATGCGGGCCATGGGCTGCCGCCACCATGCCCGTGGAACCCTGATCACCATTGAGGGGCCCCGTTTTTCGACCCGGGCCGAGTCGCGCATGTACCGCATCCTTGGCGCGGACATCGTCAATATGAGCGTCGCCACCGAGGCCGCGCTGGCCAACGAGGCCGGCCTGCCTTACGCCGCCATCGCCATGAGCACGGATTACGACTCCTGGAAGGACGACGAGGAGCCCGTCACCTGGGAGGCCATTGCCGCCGTGGCCGGAGCCAATGCCGAAAAAGTGCTGGCCCTCTTGCTGCGGGTTATCCCCCGGCTTGGCAAAATGCATTGATATTGCTTTATAAATTTTGTGCGCCGAAATTTTAAAGCTTTTTTCAAAAAACCATTTGACAGAAGTGCCGTGTGCGGGCATAACCACGTTTCGCCGCGAGTGACCGACACGGGTCGGACATCGCGGCGAATGGCTCGCTGAGGGCCGGGTTCTTTGACAAGTGAAGAGCGAGTTGGGAAATTGAGCTTTGAGTTCGATCATTCGGGCAGGCTTTTGTCTGCTTGAGTTGGATCAATACTTTTTTAACTGGAGAGTTTGATTCTGGCTCAGATTGAACGCTGGCGGC